>NZ_JBYSZR010000009.1:4710-152766 GCF_058787375.1 Stenotrophomonas sp. FW305-3-2-15-E-LB1 | reverse complement strand
GCTGCTGCGCGCGCCGCACTTGGGCGCCATGCCGCACTGGTGGTGGTCGTGGCTGCATTCGGTCAGGGCCAGCGGCCGGCACTACCGGCCTCGTCTGCACCTGCCGTGCACGGCCGGGTCACCGCGGTCCAATGGCCATTGGCCGACCCTGTGTGCTCCCTTTCCCGGAGCACACACCATGGCAAAGCGTATCGCCGGCAAGCAGGTCGCCATCCTCGCCACCCACGGCTTCGAGCAGTCCGAACTGATCGAACCCAAGCGCCTGCTGGAAGCGGAGGGCGCCATCGTCACCGTGGTGTCGCCGGCAAAAGAGGCCAGCATCAAGGGCTGGAAGGACAAGGACTGGGGCGGCGTGGTGGCGGTGGATCTGCCGCTGTCCGACGCCGATGCCGGCCGCTTCGATGCGCTGGTCCTGCCCGGCGGGGTCATCAACCCGGACACCCTGCGCACCGATGAGGCCGCGCTGGGCTTCATCCGCAGCGTGGCGGGGGCAGGCAAGCCAGTAGCAGCCATCTGCCATGGCCCGTGGCTGCTGATCAACAGCGGGCTGGCCAAGGGTCGGGAGGTGACCTCGTGGCCCTCGCTGCAGCAGGACCTGGCCAATGCCGGTGCGCGCTGGCGCGACGCCGAGGTGGTCGTGGACGGCAACCTCATCACCAGCCGCAAGCCGGACGACATCCCGGCTTTCAGCGAGGCCGTGGTGAAGGCACTGGCCGCGTGATGCGTCGCTGGTAGTGCCGGCCGCCGGCCGGCAGATGCGATAACCGGGCTGCCGGCCAGCGGCCGGCACTACCCTTATTTGCCGAGAAGGCCGGCCGGCACCAGGTTGCCCAGGTTCTGGTTGAACGTGACCACCAGCTTGCCGTTCTTCACCTGCGCCGACTGCACCTGCAGCGCGCCCAGCAGGCCGGCCACGGCCGGATCCAGCTTGTAGATCGGTTCGCGGCGGGCGTAATCGCTCAGCGCGGCATTCAGCAGCGCACGGGTACGCGAATCAAGGCGGCCACCCTGGCTGGCCGGGCTGAAGTCATCCACGGTCGGGTCCTGCAGGTGGAAGCCCTGGGTCTGTGCGTCGTAGCGCAGGCCGCTGCTGAGCTTCACTTTGCCCAGGTTGGTCGGGGTGCCACCGGCGGTGGCCAGGGCCAGGTCCATGCCCAGGTCGAGGCGCTCGCCCGCCGGCAGGCTCAGCTGCGGGTGGCTCATGGTCAGCGCGATCAGGCCGCCCAGCGCATCCTGGGTGCGCGGAAAGCTGCCGTCCAGATACTGCTGCACGTCGCTGGCGCCAACCGCCAGTTCACGCCCGGAAATCGAGGGGGCCGCCTGCGCACCGATCGCGGCGGCGATCAGCACGGTGGACGCGGCAAGGCGGGTCATCAGGGAACGCAGGCGCATAGCGGTGGCCGGGGGATGAATGAGGGCTACAGAGTAGCTTTGCACGCTGAATCGTGCGTGCATGCCGCTGCAACGGTTCAGTCCAGCGTTGGCTGCAGATGCGCTGACTGGATCTGCCAGCCCTGGCCATCGGTGCGCGGCTGCACGCGGTACCAGCCGTGGTAGCGGAACAGGCCCTCGCCGGTCGTGGCGCGGATGCGTACCGGCACTTCCAGCAGGCGTGGCGGCTGCTGTTCGTCCCGTGGCACGGGCGGGTCGCTGTCCAGGCGCAGGTTGCGCACGTCCGGCAGCAGGCGCAGCGCAGCATCATCGGCACGGCGTGCATCGGGCGGGGCGATGGCCCACGCCGCTTCGATACCGGCTCTGTTGTGGTTGAGCAGGTCCAGCACGTAGCGGTTGAGCAGTCGCGCCGGCGTTTCGCCGCCAGGCGCGACGGCCGCATACAGCGGATCGATGCCGAGCGCCGCCACGGCGGATGCTTCGCCTGTCGAAGCGGGGTGGCCCGGGCCTGCCGTCGCCGCATCGGCGGAAGGGGCTTCGGTGGCATCATCGAGCGGGGTCGGGCTGGAACAGCCCAGCATGGACAACGACGCGATCAACAACAGGGCACTGCGCATGTCTGCCTCCTCCCCGAGGCGACCTGGAGAACGGCAGTGTATCGGCAGCGCCGGGCTCAGCGCGATGCGGGCAGCTGTTCCAGCGCGTCCAGGGCCGGCAGCACCTGGGCCGCGATCGCCGCCAGCGCATGGCCGTCGGTGTCGGCGTGGCGCTGCACGATGTCGCGCAGCAGCTGGGTCGCGACCACCAGGGTGGCGCGCTCGTCACCGCTCAGCCCGGCCGTGCGCGGCGTGGTTTCCAGCAGGCGCATCAGGTCGCGGCTGGCGCGGTGTTCCAGTTCGATGGTGCAGCGCCCGGTGCACTGGTGCCCGTCCTTTTCGATCGGGGTCACCGAGATCCGGTAGCGGGTGGAGGGGCTGGCCATGAGGGTGTGCTCGCCTGGGTGTGGAGGGATGTGCCCACCATAGGCAAGGCGGCGACCGGCGGCGACGGCCGGGGCTGCACGCAGTGTTCCACCCGGTCCGTTCCCGACAGTGAAAAACGAGGTCCCGGCCAATGCTGGTGCGGCTGTCGGCGGGAACGCTGCGGGGCGGAAACGCTGTGTTGCGGTTTGCATGGGGGCTGGCGGCGCCCCAAACAAAAACGGGACGGCCTGCGCCGTCCCGTCGGAAGATGCCGTTGGGCGCGCGCTTAGAGCGCGGCGTCCTTCAGCTTCTTCAGCGGGCGCACCTTCAGCTTGGTGGTGGCCGGCTTGGCAGCGAACCACTGCTCTTCCTTGGTGAACGGGTTGATGCCCTTGCGCTTCGGCTTGGCCGGCACGCTGACGGTGGAGATCTTCAGCAGGCCCGGCAGGGTGAAGGAGCCAGCGCCCTTCTTGTGCACCGAGGAAGCAACGGCGGTTTCAAGCGAGGCCAGCACCGCGCGCACGTCCTTGGCAACAACGCCGGACGCTTCCACGATGTGTGCAACCAGGCCCGACTTGGTCAGCACTTCCTTGATCGGCTTCGGAGCGGCCGGCTTGGCGGCAGCCTTCGTCGCGACTTTCTTCACTGCCTTTTTCGGGGCAGCCTTCTTAGCGGTCTTTGCCATGGTTTCCTGTTCCGTGAACGGTTGGTTGTGTGGTCGGCGCCGAACCCCGTCGGCAAGCGCAATGTAGGGCAACTCTCGAGCGCCGCCAATAGCCCGGAGCGCTGAAAGTGCATGTTTTTTCATATCCAGGCCGATTCAGTACATGTCCGGAAGCGGACAAACAGGCGGTGCGCTGCAGTGCGCAATAGGGGGTGCCGCTGCTGCGGAATGCGCGAAACCGCTGAAAACAAGGGGAAAATTCATTTCGCGCTGGCGAGGAAGTGTCCACCGGGCTGGCCCGGGACTGCGGCGTGCCCTGCGGCGGGGCGACGCAGGGCTAACGCGAGCCGTGCGAGGGTAGCCGTTCATCACCGCCACGCAGGAGCTGCACATGGGAATCTCGCGACACGCCACCGCGCACTGGGAAGGGGACCTCAAGTCGGGCAAGGGCCAGTTGAGCACGCCGCAGAGCGGGCTGCTGGACAAGACCCGCTACGGCTTCAACAGCCGCTTCGGCGATGAGAAAGGCACCAACCCGGAGGAGCTGATCGCCGCCGCGCACGCCGGCTGCTTCACCATGGCGCTGTCGGCCAAGCTTGGCGATGCCGGGTTTACACCGACCTCGCTGGATACCGAAGCCAAGGTCGACCTGTCGATGGAAGGTGGCCCGCAGCTGTCGCAGATCCGGCTGAAGGTGAAGGCGGTGGTGCCGGGCATCGATGCCGCGCAGTTCCGCGCGATCGCCGACGACGCCAAGCAGAACTGCCCGGTGTCCAAGGCGCTGAGCGCGGTGCCGATCAGCCTGGAAGCCGAGCTGGGTTGAGAAATCGCGGGCCGGGATAGCCACGGTAGTGCCGGCCGCTGGCCGGCAACCGCATGATGTCGGGGTCCAGGTAACAGCCGGCCAGCGGCCGGCTCTACCACCCCAGCGCAATCACCAATCAATCGTTCCGGCAATCACCGTCTGCACCTGGCCACCGGACCACACCTCGCCAGCCTCGTCCACGCGCAGCGTCAGCCGCGCATCGTGGCCAACCTCGCGGCCCTGGCTGACTTCATACGCTTCGCTGCCGCGCGGCAGCACGCCGCGCAGGTCCAGCCAGGCCGCCAGCACGGCATTGGCCGCCCCGGAGGCGGCATCTTCGAAGCGCCGCCCGTTGCCGACAAACGCGCGCACGGCCAGGTCGAAACCTTCGCTGCCCTCGCTGAAGGCGTAGGCGAACACGCCCATGCTGTCGGTGGATTCGGCCAGCGTGGCGATGGCGTCCCAGTCCGGCTGCAGCGCACGCAGCGCAGCCTCGCTGGCCACCTGCACCACCCACCAGCTGCGGCCGCCCTGCATGCGTGCCGGCGGCAGTTCGCCCAGCAGCCAGCCCTTCAGCGCTGGCTGCAGGCGCGGATCCCCGGCCTGTGCGGTTTCGGCCAGCTGCGCGCGCGGGGTGCGGATGGCGATGCGCTGCTGCGCGCCTTCACCGCTGACCTGCAGGGGCAGCAACCCGGCGATGCCATCCTGCACCAGGACGCCCTCGACCGGCGCAGCCAGGCCGGCCTGCAGCACCGCATGGGCGGTGCCGACGCTGGGGTGGCCGGCAAACGGAACCTCCTTCTGCGGGCTGAACATGCGCAGCCGGTAGCTGCTGCCGGCGGCCTGCGGGGCGAACACGAAGGTGGTTTCCGGCAGCCGGGTCCAGCGAGCGATGGCCTGCATGGCCGCGTCGTCCAGGCCCTCGGCATCCAGCACCACGGCCAGCGGATTACCGGCGCCGGCGCGCGGCGAGAACACATCGAGCTGCAGGAAACGGCGTGCGGACATCAGGGAAAACTCCAGGAAATGGGGAAATGGTAGCGCGGGGCCATGCCCCGCGAGCGCGCAGCGCGGCGGGGTGACGCCGCCGGGCGTGGCCCGGCGCTACCAGTGGATGCTGCCGTCGATCACCGGCTGTACCTGACCGCCGATCCACACCGTGCCTTCGGCATCGACGCGGATGTGGACGCGGCCGTCGCGGCCGACTTCGCGGCCCTGGCTGGCCACGTACGCGCCACCGCCGCCGGACAGGGCGCCTCGCGCACGCAGCCAGGCGCCGATCAGCGCGTTGGCGCTGCCGGTCACCGGGTCCTCGGGCACGTTCACCGCATCACCGGGGCAGAACGCGCGCACCACGCGGCTGTGCCCAGCGCCGGCTTCATCGGCGAACACCGCCACCCCGGTCGCGCCGGTGGCATTGGTCCAGTCGCGCAGGGCGGCCATGTCCGGGGCCAGGCTGCGCACGGCGGCGGCATCGCGCAGCGGCAGCAGCCACCAGCGCGGGCCGTTGTCCCACAGTTCGGGCGCGTGGTCGCTGGCGGCCAGGGCCTGCAGCGGTTCCGGCACTTGCCCGGGCGCAGTGGGCAGGTGGCGTGCCGGCGGGCTGGCCAGTTCGATGCTGGGCGCGTCGGCCGGGCCACTCACCCGCACCGGCAGCAGGCCGGCGGCGCATTGCTGGACCAGGGCGCCGCCGTCGCGTGGCGTGGCCAGGCCGCAGGTGACCGCGGCCCAGGCCGCGCCGACGCTGGGATGGCCGGCAAACGGCAGCTCGCTGCCGGGGGTGAAGATGCGGATGTGGTAGTCGGCGCCGGCAGCGCTGGGGCGCAGGAAGAACACCGTCTCGGACAGGTTCAGCCAGGCCGCCAGCGCCTGCATGCGCCCGGCGGACAGCCCGTCGGCGCCCAGCACCACGCCCAGCGGGTTGCCGTTGCCGGGCTGGTGGGCGAAGACATCAAGCTGCAGGTAGCGGAAGGCGGCCATCGGCGGGTCCATTGGGCTTAGAATCGAAGGTTCCGCCCCCTCGGGCGGCTCCCCCACATTACACATAGCCTATCCATGTCAGCTTCCCCCCTTGTCGATCGTTGGATCGTACTGAAGTTCGGCGGCACCTCGGTGTCGCGTCGCCACCGCTGGGACACGATCGGGAAGCTGGCGAAAAAACGTGCGGAAGAGACCGGCTCGCGCGTGCTGGTGGTGGTCTCGGCGCTGTCGGGGGTCACCAACGAACTGACCGCGATTGCCGATGGCGCGCCGGACAGCCGCGATCGCGTGGCCGCCCTGGTCGAACGCCATGAGGGCTTCCTGGCCGAGCTCGGCCTGGGCCGCGAGGTGCTGGGCGAACGCCTGGCCGCCCTGCAGGGGCTGCTGGATGACCCGCGCGCGGCCACCCGCCCGCTGGAATGGCAGGCTGAAGTGCTGGGCCAGGGCGAACTGCTGTCCTCGACCCTGGGCGCGGCCTACCTGCATGCCTCGGGCCTGGACATGGGCTGGATGGACGCCCGCCAGTGGCTGGACGCGATGCCGCCGCAGCCGAACCAGAGCGACTGGTCGCAGCGCCTGTCGGTGAACTGCCAGTGGCGCGCCGACGCTGAATGGATGCAGCGCTTCCGCGCGCAGCCGACCCGCCTGCTGATCACCCAGGGCTTCATTTCCCGCCACGCCGACGGTGGCACCGCCATCCTCGGCCGCGGCGGTTCTGATACCTCGGCGGCGTACTTTGGTGCGCTGCTGGGCGCCAGCCGCGTGGAAATCTGGACCGACGTGCCGGGCATGTTCAGCGCCAACCCCAAGGATGTGCCGGACGCGCGCCTGCTGACCCGCCTGGACTATTACGAAGCGCAGGAAATCGCCACCACCGGCGCCAAGGTGCTGCACCCGCGCTCGATCAAGCCGTGCCGCGACGCCGGCGTGCCGATGGCCATCCTCGATACCGAGCGCCCGGAACTGCCGGGCACCAGCATCGATGGCAGCGCCGCACCAGTACCGGGCGTGAAGGCGATCAGCCGCCGCAACGGCATCGTGCTGGTGTCGATGGAAGGCATCGGCATGTGGCAGCAGGTCGGCTTCCTGGCCGATGTGTTCGGCCTGTTCAAGAAGCATGGGCTGTCGGTGGACCTGATCGGTTCGGCCGAAACCAACGTCACCGTGTCGCTGGACCCGTCCGAGAACCTGGTCAACACCGATGTGCTGGCCGCGCTGTCGGCCGACCTGTCGCAGATCTGCAAGGTGAAGGTGATCGTGCCGTGCGCGGCCATCACCCTGGTCGGCCGTGGCATGCGTTCGCTGCTGCACAAGCTGTCGGACGTGTGGGCCACGTTCGGCCGCGAGCGCGTGCACATGATCTCGCAGTCGTCCAACGACCTGAACCTGACCTTCGTCATCGACGAAGCCGATGCCGATGGCCTGCTGCCGATCCTGCACGCCGAGCTGATCGACAGCGGCGCGATGCCGGTGGAAGAGACCGAAGTGTTCGGCCCGCGCTGGCGCGAGATCGCCGGCACCGTGCGCCCGCGCGGCACGCCGTGGTGGCGTGGCCAGCGTGCGCACCTGCTGCAGCTGGCCGACGCCGGTACGCCGCGCTATGTCTACCACCTGCCGACCGTGCGTGCCCGCGCCCGCGCGCTGGCTGCGATCAAGCCGATCGACCAGCGCTACTACGCGATCAAGGCCAACAGCCACCCGGCCATCCTTGAGCTGCTGGAAGCCGAAGGCTTCGGCCTGGAATGCGTCTCGCACGGCGAGCTGAAGCACGTGTTCCAGCACCTGCCCGAGCTGTCGCCGAAGCGCGTGCTGTTCACCCCCAGCTTCTGCCCGCGCGAAGAGTACGAAGCCGGTTTCGCGCTCGGTGTCACCGTCACCGTGGACAACCTGGAAGCGCTGCAGCGCTGGCCGGACCTGTTCCGCAACCGCGAAATCTGGCTGCGCGTCGACCTGGGCCGTGGCGAAGGGCACCACGCCAAGGTCCGCACCGGCGGCAAGGATTCCAAGTTCGGCCTGCCGATGGCGCGCGTGGATGAGTTCGTGCGCACTGCCACCGACCTGGGCACCCGCGTGGTCGGCCTGCACGCGCACCTGGGCAGCGGCGTGGAAACCGCGCAGCACTGGCGCCTGATGTGCGATGAACTGGCCGGTTTCGCCCGCCGCATCGGCAGCGTGCAGACCATCGACATCGGTGGCGGCCTGCCGATTCCGTACAGCGACGAAGACGAGCCGTTCGACCTGGATGCCTGGGCCGAGGGCCTGGCCGAAGTGAAGGCGCTGCACCCCGCGTTCCGCCTGGCGATCGAGCCGGGCCGCTACCTGGTGGCCGAATCGGGCGTGCTGCTGACCCATGCCACCCAGGTGGTGGAAAAGGACGGCGTGCGCCGCGTCGGCCTGGATGCCGGCATGAACACGCTGATGCGCCCGGCGCTGTATGACGCCTGGCATGACATCGAGAACCTCAGCCGCCAGGGCGGCTATGCCGAGGCGGCGTTCGATGTGGTCGGCCCGATCTGCGAATCCAGCGATGTGTTCGGCAAGCGCCGCAAGCTGCCGGTGTCCACTGCGCCGGACGACGTGATGCTGATCGCCGACGCCGGTGCCTACGGCTATGTGATGTCCAACACCTACAACCAGCGGGCGATGCCGCGCGAAGACGTGATCGAGTGATCACCACCCGCGCCCTGCACCCGCCCACCGACACGCCCCGCGCCCGCGCGCGGGCCCGTGCCTGACCGGAAACACCATGACTGCTTTCGACAAACACCAGGTTTCCCGCTTCCGCTTCGTCCGCTGCGAATTCGCCGCGGATACCGGCGTGGCCAAGCTGGTCTACGCCTTCGATGACGGCCCGGAGATGGTGGAAACCATTACCGTGCCCGGCGCCCCGTTCGTACTGGACGACGCGCGTGCCGCCGCGGTGCAGCGCGCACTGCAGCTGCTGCACCTGATTGCCGGTGTCAGCTACTACAAGGCGGGCGTGCCGGAAACGGTCAGCATCGACAGCTATGCCATCGATGCCGATACCGCAGCGCTGGTGGAGACGGTCTACCTCAACGGCCTGGGCGAGTTCGCCTACCGCAACGGCCTGAACCTGCGCGGGCGCTTCCGCCTGCCGGTGCAGGGCGACGCGGTGCAGGCGCCGGTGCTGGGCCTGCAGCCGCATGCGCTGGTGGCCATCGGCGGCGGCAAGGATTCGCTGGTGAGCATCGAAGCGCTGCGCCGTGCCGGCGTGGACGAGACGGTGACCTGGATCGGTGGTTCGCAGCTGATCCGCGCCTGCGCCGAGCGCACTGGCTTGCCGACCCTCAACCTGGGCCGCGCGCTGGCGCCGGAACTGTTCGAGCTCAACCGCCAGGGCGCCTGGAACGGCCATATCCCGGTCACCGCGGTGAACTCGGCGATCATGGTGCTGGCCGCGCTGCTGCAGGGCGTGGACCAGGTGGTGTTCTCCAACGAGCGTTCGGCCAGCTACGGCAGCCAGATTCCGGGCACCGGCGAAGTGAACCACCAGTGGTCCAAGGGCTGGGCATTCGAGCAGGCGTTCGGCAACCACGTGCAGAAGCAGGTGGCCGCCGATCTGCAGTACTACTCGCTGCTGCGCCCGATGTCCGAGCTGGCGGTGGCCCGCCAGTTCGCCAAGAGCGATTTCTACGACGCGCATTTCTCCAGCTGCAACCGCAATTTCCACATCCTGGGCGAGCGCCCGGTGAACCGCTGGTGCGGTGTCTGCCCGAAGTGCCACTTCGTGTTCCTGGCGCTGGCCCCGTTCATGCCCAAGACCCGCCTGGTGCGCATCTTCGGCCGCAACCTGCTGGACGATGCCGCGCAGGCCGGTGGTTTCGATGCACTGCTGGAGTTCCAGGACCACAAGCCGTTCGAATGCGTGGGCGAAGGCCGTGAATCGCGTGCGGCGATGGCGACCCTGGCGCAGCGCCCGGAATGGAAGGAAGACGTGCTGGTGAAGCGCTTCTGCAACGAGATCCAGCCGCAGCTGGACGCCGCTGAACTGGAACTGGCACCGCTGCTGCAGCTGCAGGGCGAGCACCGCATTCCGGCTGCGCTGTGGGAACGTGTGCGTGAAGATTTCGCAGCTTGAAGGCAAGCGCGTTGCGCTGTGGGGCTGGGGGCGTGAGGGCCGTGCGGCATTTGCCGTGCTGCACGCGCGCCTGCCTGCGCTGGCCCTGAGCCTGTTCTGCCCGGCCGCCGAGGCCGAGGCAGCACGTGCGGAAACGCAGGGGCTGCTGGACGTGCGTGGCGAGCCCACTGCCGAGGCGCTGGCCGCCTTCGATGTGGTGATCAAGTCGCCCGGCATCAGCCCTTACCAGCCGATCGCGCTGGCGGCGGCGGGGCAGGGCACGGCCTTCATCGGCGGCACCGCGCTGTGGTTTGGCGAACATGCGGCAGACGATGGCATCGTGCACGACACCGTGTGCGTGACCGGCACCAAGGGCAAGAGCACCACCACCGCACTGGTGGCGCACCTGCTGCGCGCGGCCGGCCACCGCACCGGCCTGGTTGGCAATATCGGCCTGCCGCTGCTGGAGGTGCTGGACCCGCAGCCCGCGCCCGCGTTCTGGGCGGTGGAACTGTCCAGCTACCAGACCGGTGAAGTGGCGCGCAGCGGCGCCCGCCCGCAGGTGGCGGTGGTGCTCAACCTGTTCCCGGAACACCTGGACTGGCACGGCAGCGAACAGCGCTACATCGAAGACAAGCTGCGGCTGGTGACCGAGGCCGCGCCGCGGGTTGCCGTGCTCAATGCCGCCGATCCGCACCTGGCCGCGCTCTCGTTGCCGGACAGCGACGTGGTCTGGTTCAACCAGCCGCAGGGCTGGCACATGCGCGGTGACATCGTGCATCGCGGCGAACAGGCCGTGTTCGATACCCGCAACACGCCGCTGCCGGGCCGCCACAACCGTGGCAACCTGTGCGCGGTGCTGGCCGCGCTGGAAGCGCTGGGCCTGGATGCGGTGGCGCTGGCACCGGCGGTGCAGGACTTCCGACCGCTGCCCAACCGCCTGCAGCGCATCGGCGCGGCCGATGGCCTGACCTACGTCAACGATTCGATCAGCACCACGCCGCACGCCAGCCTGGCCGCGCTGGAGTGTTTTGCCGGCCAGCGCATCGCGCTGCTGGTGGGCGGGCACGATCGTGGCTTGGACTGGACCGATTTCATGCAGCACATGGCGCACGACGTGCCGCCGGTGGAGATCGTGACCATGGGCAGCAACGGCCCGCGCATCCACGCGATGCTGCAGCCGCTGGCGGATGCCGGCCGTTTCGGCCTGCACGCGGCGGGCGATCTGCCCGAGGCGATGGCGCTGGCGCGCGCGGCGTTGGGTGCGCAGGGCGGGGTGGTGCTGTTGTCGCCGGGCGCGCCGAGTTTTGGTGCCTACCGCGATTACGTGGCCCGCGGCCGCCACTTCGCCGAACTGGCCGGGTTCGATCCGGACAGCATCAGCGCGATTCCGGGCCTGGGCATCGGGTAGTGCCGGCCGCTGGCCGGCAATCCGCGTTACCGCATCCACGCATGGCGTGGATCTACTGCAGAAATCAGGGCATCGGGTAGTGCCGGCCGCTGGCCGGCAATCCACGGCACCGCATCCACGCATGGCGTGGATCTACTGCAGAAATCAGGGCATCGGGTAGTGCCGGCCGCTGGCCGGCAATCCGCGGCGCCGCATCCACGCATGGCGTGGCTCTGCTGAAGGGGCAAGTTACCATCGGCGCATTCCCGGACGGATTCGAGAAGCCTGCATGTGCACCTTCGTCACCCTGTTCCTGCCCACCTCGTTTGCACACGCTGAAGCCGTCGCGATCATGAAGCGCAGCGGCCGGAGCTTGTTCGCCCAGGCATCGCCCAGCCTGCAGGCGGCGGTCGGGCCCGGCTGGCAGCCGTGGCTGAGTGCCGCGCACTGCGATTGCGGCACGGCCCTGGCGTCGGCACGCACGGAACCGGAATGGAAGGGCGATGCCGAGCGCTGGCGGAAGAAAGGCTGGAGCGAGGCGAAGATCGCCCGCGCCTTGGCCGAGCAGTTGGCGCATTTCGAGCAGGAGCGGCAGGCACGCCACAGCGAAGGCCTGGGTGATGCCGGCCAGTGGCTGCAGCGCATCGACGCGTTGCTGCAGGCCGGTGCCGCGCGCATCGGCCTGCTGGTGCGTGACTACGACGGTGCGGTGAGTGCCCAGCAGCCGAACCCGCCGGAACATCATTGGTCGCGGGATCAGCTGGCCGCCGCGGATCTGCTGGCGCTCGCGCCGGGCACGTTGCATTGGATCGAGCGCGGGTGAGAGCGACATCCACGCATGGCGTGGATCTACTCCTGATCGATGAACGCGTAATCGCCGTCAATGAGCTGCTGCAGGTAGGCATCGAAGCTCGGCGCGATGACCGCATAGCTGTCCGGATCGTGCAGGTAGCGCACCACCTGGCCGACGGTACCACCCGGTGCCGGGTCGAAATCCAGGTAGAGCATCGAGGTGCCGCCGTTGTTCATGCAGTGCGAGAAACACAGGCGACGGTTCATCGGCAGGTCGCCATCGATGCCATCGCCCAGGATCTCCGGCTCGTCATCCAGCCACTCCTCGTAGATGGAGCGGATGCTGTCGTCCCACTGCTGCTGGTCTTCGAAAATCTGCGCGACCGAGCGCAGGTAGTACGGGTAGCCGCCGTCCTCGACGTCCGAACCCAGCACGTAGACCACCACTTCACCACCGGGATACTCGCGGAAGTGCGTGCCATCCACCCGCGACAGCAGGGCCAGCAGGCTGTCGGGCACCTGCGGCCACTGCGTGCGCAGGCGCTGCAGGTCTTCGGCGCTGGCGCCCTGGACATGTGCCCACTGCGCGGCGTCCTCGGCAGGCAGGCGCGGGACAAGGCCGGAGAGAAAGCGATCAACAAGGTTCATGTAAAAGAGGGGCGGAGGGGATCAGGTCGTATCCAACCACACCTGCGTCACGTCGCCAATGCAGAATGCGACGCGGGAGGGTGTTCTGCGACGTGATCCCCTCCATTCCCTTTTCAGTGGAGCAGTCACATGAACCGATGGCGTTGTGGCGTGGCGATGGTGCTGGGGCTGGCGGCGATGCCGGCCTGGGCGGCGATGAAGACCCAGCCGGTGGAATGGAAGCACCAGGGCACGACCTTCAGTGGCGTGCTGGTCTATGACGACGGCGACAACGACAAGCGCCCGGGCCTGGTGATGGTGCCCAACTGGAAGGGCGTGAACGAATCGGCCATCGAGAAGGCCAAGCAGTTGGCCGGCGATGACTACGTGGTGCTGGTGGCCGATGTGTACGGCAAGGGCGTGCGGCCGAAGACCGATGCCGAGGCTGGCCCGGTGGCGACCAAGCTGCGCAATGACCGGCCGCTGCTGCGGGCGCGCGCGCTGGAGGCGGTGAACGTGCTCAAGGCCCAGGCCGGCAAGGCGCCGCTGGATGCCAGCCGGATCGGTGCGGTGGGCTTCTGCTTCGGCGGCACCACGGTGCTGGAACTGGCCCGTGCCGGTGCGCCGCTGGCGGGCGTGGTCAGCCTGCACGGCGGGCTGGGCTCGCCGCTGCCGGCACAGGCCGGTGGCAGCCATCCCTCGGTGCTGGTGCTCAACGGCGCCGACGACAAGAGCGTGACCGCCGAAGACATCGGCAGCTTCCAGAAGGAAATGGACGCGGCCAAGGTCGACTGGGAGTTCACCAACTACAGCGGCGCAGTGCACTGCTTCGCCGAGCGCGACGCCAACAATCCGCCCGGCTGCCAGTACAACGAACGGGCGGCCAAGCGCGCATGGAAGGCGCTGGATGAGTTCTTCGAGGAGCGGTTCCGGTAATCAAAGGCGTGCCGACCAACGGTCGGCACCCACCGATGCTTCTGTGCCGACCAACGGTCGGCACCCACAGGAAGAGGTAGGTGCCGACCGTTGGTCGGCACACCTTCACCCATCAATGCGAGCGCTGCACCGCGTAACGGGCCAGGCCGCGCAGGGCCGCCACGGCATCGTTGTCGTCCAGGCCGTCAAGCGCGCGCTCGGCGGCTTCGGCGTATTCCTCGGCACGGCGGCGGCTGTAGTCCAGGCCGCCGGTGGCGCGGATGGCGGCCAGCACTTCCGGCATGGCCGAGGCGTCGCCGTCCTGCACGATGCTGCGCAGGCGCTCGCGGGTGGCGTCGTCCGAATGGGCCATGGCGTGGATCAGCGGCAGGGTCGCCTTGCCTTCGGCCAGGTCGTCGCCCAGGTTCTTGCCCAGTTCCTCGGCGTTGGCCGAGTAATCCAGCACGTCGTCGGCAATCTGGAAGGCATAGCCCAGGTGCATGCCGTAGTCGTACAGGGCCTGCTGGGTGGCTTCGTCAACGCCGCTGGCCAGCGCGCCCAGGCGGGTGCCGGCGGCGAACAGCACTGCGGTCTTGCGCTCGATCACGCGCAGGTAGGCGGCTTCGTCGGTGTCCGGGTTGTGCACGTGCAGCAGCTGCAGCACTTCGCCTTCGGCGATGCGGTTGGTGGTGTCGGCCAGGATCTGCATGACCGGCATGCGGTCCAGTTCCACCATCAGCTGGAAGCTGCGCGAATACAGGAAGTCACCCACCAGCACGCTCGGCGCGTTGCCCCACAGGGCATTGGCGGTGCTGCGGCCGCGCCGCAGGCTCGATTCGTCCACCACGTCGTCGTGCAGCAGGGTGGAGGTGTGGATGAACTCGATGATCGCCGCCAGCTGGTGGTGCTCGGGGCCGGCCGTGCCGACAGCATGTCCGGCCAGCATCACCAGCATCGGCCGCAGGCGCTTGCCGCCGGCGGAAATGATGTGGTCGGCGATCTGGTTGATCAGTACGACGTCCGAGGACAAGCGGTGCCGGATCAGGGCATCGACGGCGGCCATGTCGGCCGCAGCAAGCGACTGGATCTGGGGCAGGCCCAGGGCGGGACGGGTGTCTTCGGTGATGGTCATGCGATCAGGCTTTCAGGCTCACCACCAATTATAGGGGCTGGCCGTGAAATCGGGCGGAAACCGGCCCATCCGGCCTTTTCGCAGGGCGTTGGCCGGCCCGGCGGCGTGAATACGTATGCAGGCAGCGCCATGCCCGGGAAGCCGCCGCTAAGCTTGCCGGAGTTGGTTTTCGGCCCGCTTCCGGTGGGTCCCGCATGCCCGGAGGGGGGCTGTCGATGTCGCACAATCCATGGTGGCGCGGAGCCGTCATCTACCAGATCTACCCGCGCAGCTACCTCGACGCCAGCGGCGACGGGGTGGGCGACCTGCCGGGCATCATCGAGCGGCTGGACCACATCGCGGCGCTGGGCGCCGATGCGATCTGGATCTCGCCGTTCTTCAAATCGCCGATGGCCGATTTCGGCTATGACATCGCCGACTACCGCGATGTCGACCCGCTGTTTGGCAGCCTGGAGGACTTCGACCGCCTGCTGGCCAAGGCGCATGGCCTGGGCCTGAAGGTGATGATCGACCAGGTGCTCAGCCACACCTCGCTCGAGCATGCCTGGTTCCGCGAGAGCCGCCAGGACCGCACCAACCCCAAGGCCGACTGGTACGTGTGGGCCGACCCGCGCGAGGACGGCACCCCGCCCAACAACTGGCTGTCGCTGTTCGGCGGCGGCGCCTGGCAGTGGGAGCCGCGCCGCGAGCAGTATTACCTGCACAACTTCCTGGTCGACCAGCCGGACCTGAACTTCCACAACCCGGACGTGCAGCAGGCCACCCTGGACAACGTGCGGTTCTGGCTCGACCGCGGCGTGGACGGCTTCCGCCTGGACGCCATCAACTTCTGCTTCCACGACGCGCAGCTGCGCGACAACCCGCCCAAGCCGGCGGACAAGCGCGTGGGCCGCGGCTTCAGCCCGGACAATCCGTACGCGTACCAGTACCACTACTACAACAACACCCAGCCGGAGAACCTGCCGTTCCTGGAGCAGCTGCGCGCGCTGCTGGACGAGTACCCGGGCGCGGTGAGCCTGGGCGAGATCTCCTCGGAGGACTCGCTGGCCACCACCGCCGAGTACACCCAGGACGGCCGCCTGCACATGGGCTACAGCTTCGAGCTGCTGGTGGACGATTACAGCGCGGCCTACATCCGCGACACGGTCTCCCGCCTGGAAGCGGTGATGACCGAAGGCTGGCCGTGCTGGGCAGTGTCCAACCACGACGTCGAACGGGCAGTGAGCCGCTGGGGCGGCCGTCCGTCCGACCCGCGCCTGGCCCGCATGCTGGTGGCGATGCTGTGCTCGCTGCGCGGTTCGGTCTGCCTGTACCAGGGGGAAGAGCTGGGCCTCGCCGAGGCGGAAGTCGCCTTCGAGGACCTGCAGGATCCCTACGGCATCACCTTCTGGCCGAACTTCAAGGGCCGTGATGGCTGCCGCACGCCGATGCCGTGGACCGACGCCCCGCTGGCCGGCTTCAGCACCGGCAAGCCCTGGCTGCCGATCCCGGCCGAGCACCGGGCGGCGGCGGTGGCCGTGCAGGAGGCCGACCCGGGTTCGGTCCTGGCGGCCTTCCGCGGCTTCCTCGCCTGGCGGCGGACCCAGCCGGCCCTGCAGCACGGCGACATCCGTTTCCTGGACAGTGCCGAGCCAGTGCTGCTGTTCGAGCGTATGCTTGCAGATGAAACCCTCCTGCTGGCCTTCAACCTGTCGGCCGAGTCGGTGAGCCATCCGCTGCCGCCGGGCAACTGGCAGCAGGTGGCGGTGCCGGGCCCGGATGCGGGCACGGTGCAGGGCAATGAACTCCAGCTGCCGCCGCGTGCGGTGTATTGCGCACGACGCAGCTGACCGATTTCTCCGGTGGCGGTACTTGCGGGGACGGGGCCGAAGCGCCCCGTCCCTTTTTTGTGGGTCGCTGTTGGCCGTCACTTTCCAACTATTGGAATGGAAACGGCCGGGGTGGGCGTGGACACTGGTGGCCCCCTTCCATGGTGGACCTCCGATGCATGGCTTCTCTTCGCTGTTGCGCCTGTTGGCACTGGCGGTGGCGCTGTCCATTGCCCACCCCGCCTGCGCCACACCCATCGTGATCGTAGGCCCAGCGCTGGAAGAGGCCTTCGAGGGTTCTGACGTGGTGCCCGGCCTGAAGCAGTTGCTCGGGCCGGAGTACGCGGCGTTCCGGCGCAACTTCGATGAATCTGCGACGCCGGTGCCGCTGAAGAGTGGTGGCCTGCTGCTGGCCGGGTGGCGGCTGGGCTTTCCTGATTCCTACGGTGCGGTGGTGGTGCTGCATCCAGACGGAAGCCTGGACGCGGCTTACTACAATGCGGGCCAGCGTGCCCCGCGTTACTTCTCGAACGCAGACCAGCCCCACCACCTGGCGCTGCGGGCCTGGGCGAGGCAATACGTTGGCTGCATCGCACAGACCGCCGGGCTGCTGATCGATTTCTCCGGTGGCGGTACTTGCGGGGACGGGGCCGGAGCGCCCCGCCCCTTTTTTTTGGGGGGGCTGTCGCCTGAACGCGATGCTGGACGCTTCTGCTTCGACACATGCCGCCTGTTACAGCGGCCGCGTAGCGGCAGGAGGATGCGCGGCAGCGAGGGTCTGCAGCATCGCGAACTTGGCAGGATGCGCCTGCGCGAAGTACTGCGTGGCGGTGGGGTCAAGCTTGCCTTCTTCGCAGGCCCAGCCAAGCAGGTACTCCCGGGCATGCGGGCCAAGCCTGAGTTCTTCCGGCACCAGGACCTGCACCGATAGGGAGTTCGGCAGCGCATGCCTCAGCAGATACTGGGCACTGAGCCGGGCAAGCCACTCTGTATCCTCTGCAGACAGGTGTTCAAGCGTCCATACGTCCTGCGATCGGGCCAATGCCGAGACTTCAGCCAATGCGATGAGTTCGTTGGACAGCCACTGGTTTGCGAGGGTGGCGCGTAGATCGGCCCGGGGCAGTGACCTGAGCAGTGCACCAAGACCTTCTGCCGTGCCTGCAAAGAAAACCAGTACGTAATTGAGCAGATACGCCGCGCTCTGGCCAAGCGCGGTGCGGCCCGGCTGCCCGGCCTGGATGGCCAGTGCGCATTCCAGCAGCGGTAGCAACCGGGCCTTGTCATGCCACAGCCGGTGTACTTCGCTGGCATCACGATGAAGTGCCATCAGGGTCTTCTGCAGAATCTGGTTCGGGGCATTCATCGGGCTTCTTGTTGTTCTGGACGACACGCTTGAAGATGGTAATGCACGGTGGCCGGCGGTCTTCAAGCCACTGATCCTGATGGCCCTCCCTGCATGGCGGATTTCCGATGCGTTCCTTTGATTCCTGGTTGCGTGTATTGGCACTGGCGGTGGCACTGTCCGTTGCCCATCCCGTCTGCGCCACGCCCATCATGATCGTGGGCCCCGCGCTGGAGGATGCCTTCGAGGGCTCTGACGTGGTGCATGGCCTGAAGCAGTTGCTAGGGCCGGAGTACGCGGCGTTCCGGCGCAACTTCGATGAGTCGGCGGTGCCGGTGCCGCTCAAGGATGGAGGGCTGCTGCTGGATGGGTGGCGCTTGGGTTTCCCTGCACACCACGCCGCGGCGGTTCTGGTCCATCCCGATGGCGCCCTGCATGCGGCGTATTACAACGCGGAAGACCGAGAGGTGCGTTACTTCTCCACGACAGGTGAACTGCAGCACCGCGTCCTGCTGGTCTGGGCGAGGCGATTCGACCTGCCGCCTGTCCATTTGCGTTCCACCCGTGGTTCCCTGCAAGAGGGCGCCTGAGTCCTGACGAGAGAGGTTGTGCCATGTGGGAACTGCTGGGGCAGATCATTACCGTGGCCCTGAACAATGTTGGCCATGCTCTTGGCCGATCCAGCGGGCGCATCCTGCTGGTGATGATGCTGGTCATCGCCATCAGCTGCGCTGTGCTGATCTCATGATGTTCTGCCGGGTGCATCCACGCCATGCGTGGATGCATTCAGTAGATCCACGCCATGCGTGGATGCGGTGCCGGGCGCGGTGTCCACGCGCAAAAAGAAAACCCGCTGCCTGCGCAGCGGGTTTCCGGTCCAGCTCCCCTTGTGTGTCGCCGGGCATGGCCCGGCGCTACCGGTGGGTTGCCGGCCAGCGGCCGGCACTACCGATCGTGGTCAGAACTTGTAGTTCACGCCCAGCACGTAGGTGCGGCCCCACTCGATGTATTCCAGCGGGCGGTCCGTGGTGCCGGCGTAGGTGCGGTACGGCTCGTTGGTCAGGTTGCTTCCCTGCAGCAGCAGGGTCAGGCCACGCATGGCGCTGCTGTCGCTGAAGGTGTAGCTGATCTGCGCATCGGTCACGTTCTCGCCCACCACGTAACGCAGCGTGCGGTTGCCGTTGAAGTTGCCGATCTCACCGATGAAGTCCGAACGACGGCGCTGGCTCACGCGCGCTTCGAAGCCGTTGCGCTCGAAGTAGGCGGTGAAGTTGTACACGCGCTCGGACAGGCCGGGCAGGCTGATCGGATCCGAACCCACGCTGGAGGCGCTTTCCGGGTCGAGGATCTTGATGTCGCTCTTGTTGAAGGTGGCACTGGCCTGCACGCCGAAGCCACGCAGGCTGTCGGTCAGCATGTCCAGCGGGAACGATGCGGTCAGTTCCAGGCCCTTCAGCGTGCCGCCCTTGCCGTTCTCCGGGGTGGAGAACGTGCCGGTGGTCAGCACCGGTGCGGTCATGCCCGGCGGCGGCACGTAGCTGCCCAGCAGGTCGGTGAAGTCGTAGTCGTCCACCGACTGGGTGTAGACGTAGCTCTTCAGGTCCTTGTAGAAGATCGCGGCGGCCACGTAGGCCTTTTCACCGAAGTACTTCTCGTAGGACAGGTCCAGCGCAGTGGCACGCCACGGATCCAGCAGCGGGTTGCCGCCGCTGCCGCCGGGCTTGCCGGTGGCGGTATCCACGCCGAACTCCAGGCCGGCACGCATCTGGTCCACGCGCGGGCGCGCGACCTGCTTGGCCGCGGCGAAGCGCAGCGTCTGCTGGTGCGGGAACATGAAGGCCAGGTTCAAGCTCGGCAGCCAGTCGTTGTAGGTCTTGCCGTTGGAATACGGTTGGATGTTGCTGCCGGCCGGCTGCGAGCTGTCCCAGTAGCGCGAATCCGAGCTCTGGTCGGTGTGCTGCATCTGCACGCCGATGTTGCCGCGCACACCCACCTCACCGATGTCGGTGTTGATGTTCAGGCGCGCCCAGGCGGTGGTGATCTTTTCCTGCACCACCCACGACTTCGGGATCAGGTAGTCGAGGTTGTCCACCGGGTTGAAGGTCATGTAGCGGCCCACGGCCGCCGGCACGTTCCAGGCCGGGATGTAGCCGATGCCGGCAAAGCCCAGGTTGACCGGCGAGTACTGCAGGTCCGAGGCGATGTTGGCATCGCCCTGTGCGCCCAGCAGGATGTTGCCTTCGGACTGGGTCTTGGTCTTGCGGCGGTCGGCGTAGTTCACGCCGACGTCCACGTCCGGTGCCCACGAGGCGATGGCCTCGGGCAGGGCGATGGTCGCGGCCAGCTTGGCGCCCTTCAGGCGGTCTTCCACCTGCGGCACCTTGCCGTAGCCGGAGCCGTAGATGGTGTTGGTCAGGAACAGCGCATTGGGATCGGAGTAATCCAGGCCCGGGCTGATCTGCGAGAAGCCGTTCGGGCGGATCTGCAGGCCGATGGTGTCCAGCTGCGGCATCGGGGTCAGCTGCAGGTTGTTTTCCAGGTTCAGCTCATCGCGCGTGGCCTTGGAGTAGTTCACATCGGCGACCAGCTTCACGCTGCCGAAGGTGAACTCGTTGTTCCAGCCGAACGCATCGATCTTGTCCTTGCGCTTGTTGTACATGCCGCGCACCAGCGGGTACACGCCGCTGGCGGTGCCACCGGTGAAGGTGCCATCGGCATTGACCTGCGGGTTGCTGATCAGCAGGCCCGGGGTATAGCCACCATTGAAGTTGCTCAGGTTGAGCTCGAACTGGTTGGCGGTGTCGATCTGCTCGGCTTCGGTGTGGAACGCATCGAAGGTGCTGGTCCAGGCGTTGTTCGGCCGGAACTGGATGGTGGCCATCACGCCGTCGCGCTTGTTGTTGCCGGTACGGCGCAGCGCCTTGATGCCATCGGAGAAGTACGTGCCTGCGGCCACGCCCGGGCGGTTGCCGTTGGTGGTCTGCTCGGTGGTCCACGGCTCGTACAGGCCGACCTGGTTTTCCTGGATCGGGTTGTCGCTGTGCGCGTAGCCGATCGAGATGCCCAGGGTCTTGTCGAAGAACTGATCGATGTAGCTGGCGCTGAAGCGGTTGCCGAATTCATCGACATTGGCGGCTTCGCCGAGCGAACTCTTCTGCAGGCGGCCGCTGACGGCGATCACGCGGTCGGGGAAGCTGAGCGGGCGCACGGTCTGCATGTCGATGGTGCCCGACAGGCCCTGGCCGACCAGGGCGGCGTCCGGGGTCTTGTAGACGGTCACGCCGTTCACCAGTTCCGAGGGGTACTGGTCGAACTCGACGCTGCGGTTGTCGCCGGTGCTGACCACTTCACGCCCGTTGAGCAGGGTGGTGGCGAAGTCGGGCGACAGGCCGCGCACGCTGATGACCTGGGCACGGCCGGCCACGCGCTGTGCGGCCAGGCCGGGCAGGCGGCCCAGCGATTCGGCGATGCTGACGTCGGGCAGCTTGCCGATGTCTTCGGCCGAGATCGCTTCGACCACCGAGGTGGCGTCCTGCTTGATCGCAATGGCGTTTTCGATGCCGCGGCGGATGCCGGTGACCTGCACGGTGTCCAGGTTGGTGGCGGACGTACCGGTGGCGGTTTCGGTGGACTGCGTGGATTGCGCCGATGCCAGCGACGGCACCAGTGCAACGGCCAGCGCCAGACTCAGCGCGGTGCGCGTGTGGTTCAACATTTTCCCCTCCCAGGCAATGTTGTAGAGCATCTTGTGGTCGTCCCGGCGGTGCCGTGGACGTGCGACGCGGTGGCCGCTGTCGTCGCCGCTATGGTAGGCAGCGGCTTCTCCGCAGGAATCACCCTGCATACGTATTCAATGGCTTTCGCAGCGTTGTAATCGATTCCAGTGCCCGTATCCCGGCGCTCCGCGCCGCCGCCCGAGCGTGGGCTCGGGCGCTACCGTGTAGAGCCGAGCCCATGCTCGGCTGCATTTCCATCGGCCCGTCATTCAGAGCGGGGTGAACCGGATCGCCTGGCCACCGCCCGGTGCCAGCACCAGGGTCAGGGCATCGGCGCTGGTCACCTCGCGGGTCTCGCGCTTGAACGCGAACGGATTGCTGCGGAAATCCGCACCGTCGCCGTCGCGGTAGATCTCGGCGCGGTAGCGCACGCCCGGTTCCAGGAAGCCCAGCGACACCGGCAGCACGCGGCCGTGTTCATCGGTGATGCTGCCCAGGAACCAGTCACGGCTGTTGCGATCGCGGCGCACGATCGTCACGTAGTCGCCCACTTCGCCATCCAGCACGCGGCTCTGTTCCCAGTCCACCGCCACGTCCTCGATGAAGCGGAACGCCTCGCGGTGCTGCAGGTAGTGCTCGGGCAGGTCGGCGGCCATCTGGATCGGGCTGTACAGCACCACGTACAGCGCCAGCTGGCGGGCCAGCGTGCTGGGAATGGCCTGGCCGTGGCGGCCCTTCAGGCTGAGGATGCCGGGCGTGTAATCGAACGGGCCGGCCAGCATGCGGGTGAACACCAGGTTGACCTCGTGCTCGGGCGGGTTCGGCGGCTGGCCCCAGGCGTTGTACTCCATGCCGCGCGCGCCTTCGCGCGAGATCCAGTTGGGGTAGGTGCGGCGCAGGCCGGTGTCCTTGATCGGCTCGTGCGGGTTCACCGACAGGTGCCGGCGCGCGGCTTCCTGCACCACCTTCAGGTGGTGGCGGGCCATGAACTGGCCGTCATGCCACTCGCGCCAGAGCGGGCCGCCGGCCGGATTGCGGCGGTCGACCTGGCCGTCATCGCAGACGTAGCCGGTCTTGAACTGGTCCACGCCCAGCCGCGCATACAGATCCAGCGCGGCGCCCAGCTGGTCTTCGTAGTGCTCGATGGCGCAGCCGGTTTCGTGGTGGCCGATCAGGTGCACGCCCTTCTTCAGGCCGTACGCGGACAGCGCCTCGATATCGAAGTCCGGCGTGGCGCGGGTGAAATCGAAGTCGTAACCGTTGCCGACCCACATGCCGTCCCAGCCGGGGTTCCAGCCTTCCACCAGCACGCCGCGGAAGCCATGTGCGGCGGCGAAGTCGATCACCTTCTTCGTCTTCGCGGTGGTGGCGGCGTGCTTCGGGCCGGTCGCCCAGCTTTCGTTGTCCAGGTGCATCGACCACCAGACGCCCAGGTACTTGGCCGGTTTCACCCAGCTCACATCGCCCAGTGCATTGGGTTCGTTGAGGTTGAGGATCAGGTCCGACTCGACCAGGCCGCCGGCGCGGTCGGCGATCTGCAGCGTGCGCCACGGCGTGGCGAACGGCAGGGCACGGCGCACCTTCCAGCCTTCGGCCGAGGGCGAAAGCTGCGCGCGCAGGCGCTGGCCCTCGGTGCGGCGCAGCCACATGCCGGCGTAGTCCACCAGCGCGGCCTCGTGGATGGCCACGTGCAGGCCATCGTGGCTGCGCAGGGTCATCGGCGTGTGCACCAGCGGCACTTCGCGCAGCGGGGTGCGCTGGTACAGGTACTCGTAGTGGATCGGTTCGCCGGCCGGAATCCACCAGGCGGTTGAATCGGGGGCGATGGCGAACTCGGTCAGCTCGTCATCGATGATCGCCTCGCGCAGGTTGGGCTGCTCGGGGAACACATAACGGAAGCCAAGGCCGTCGTCGTACACGCGGAACACCACGTCCAGGCGGCGCTTGCTGCCGGTGGTTTCGGCCAGCTGTACGGTCAGTTCGTTGAAGTGGTTGCGGGTGACCCGGCGCTCGCCCCAGGGCTGTTCCCAGGTGTCATCGACGCTGCGCTGCTGCTGGCCGAGCAGGGCGAAATCGCGGTCCAGGCGGCCATCGCGCAGTTCAAAGCCCAGCTTCGAATCGGCCACCACGGGCTCGCCGAAGCGCTCGACGCGGTAGCGCGCGGTGCCACCGTCCAGCACCAGGCTGACCTTGAGCACCTTGCCCGGCGATTCCACGCTGGCCACCTGTGGCGCGGCCTGGGCCAGGGCAGCCAGGCCCAGCAGGGCCAGGCCGAACACGTGCGCGAACATCGCGCGGATTGCAGCAGATGAAGCCGGCATTTCCCCTCCCAAGGCGCCGTTGGCAGACCCGGACCATAAGCCAGCGTGGGCGCCGCTCTTCACGCAACTGCGATGAATACGTATGCAACTGGCCGCAGGCTGCGGCGCCGCGTCTACCATGGGGCCAAGGCACCTTGAGGGAGGCGCCGCGCCCGCGCACCGTCCAAGGTGGCGCGGACCCATAACGGTGCAGAGAGGGAGGGAGGTCGACGGGCGCAAGCCGGTCTGCCGCTTCGATGCTGAAGATCATTTGCCTGACGGCTGCCCTTGGGGCAGCGCTGGGAACGACCGCGCACGCGGCCGACCTGGAATTCAACGGCCGCCATGCGCGTGCCGAAGCCGCTGCCAAGGGCAGCTTTGTCCTGCATGCACCCAAGGGTGAGGTGCAGATCGCCGCCGCGCCCATGCGCAGCCAGACCGGCAGCGTGATGTTCGACGCGCTGTTCGCGCTGGCGCAGCAGGAAATGGACCAGGACCGCGTGGACGCGATCCGCGATCCGTCCTTCGACGAAGGACGACCGGTGCCGTGCGACTGCTTCCAGACCGGTGCGCGCTGGCCTTATGTGTGGACCCGCGATCTCAGCTTCGCCGCCGATCTGGCACTGGCCAAGCTGGACCCGCAGCGCACCCGGCAGTCGCTGCAGTTCAAGCTGTCGGCCGCGCGTGATGGCCACACCCCCGGCCTGTTCGTCGCCCAGGACACCGGTTCCGGTGGCAGCTGGCCGATCAGCAGCGACCGCGTGGTGTGGTTCCTCGCCGCGCGCCACCTGCTGGATGATCCGGCGTTCGCCGACCAGGTGTGGCAGGCGCTGCAGGGCACCCTGGCGCAGGACCGGGCGATGGTGTTCGACGCGCAGATGGGCCTGTACCGCGGCGAGACGTCTTTCCTGGACTGGCGCGAGCAGACCTACCCGGACTGGACGCGCGAGAACGTGCGCTTCATCGGTGATTCCTACGCGCTGTCCACCAACGTGCTGCACTATCAGGCGCTGCGCCTGGGCCAGCAGATGGCCGCGCAGCTGGGCGACGAGCGCAGCGAACAGTACAAGGCCTGGGCCGACGCGCTGGCGCTGCAGATCGATGCACGCTTCTGGCGCGAGGACATGGGCCAGTACATGAGCTACATCGGCGAAGCCGCGCACCCGGTGCCGTACACCAAGGTCGATCTGCTGGGCCTGTCGCTGGGCATCCTCGCCGACGTGCTGCCCGCCGGGCGCGCGCAGCGTGCGCTGGCCGCCTACCCGATGGGGCCGGCCGGCAGCCCGGTGGTGTGGCCGCAGGAAGCGCAGCAGCCGATCTACCACAACCGCGCCATCTGGCCGTTCGTCAGCGCCTACTCGCTGCGTGCCGCGCGCAAGCTCGATGATGCCCCGCGCATCGCCGCCGAAATCCGTTCGCTGATGCAGGGCGCGGCACTGGCCGGTTCCAACATGGAGAACTACGAGCTGGTCACCCAGGCCGTGCACGTGGACGAAGGCGCGCTCAGTGGCCCGGTGGTCAACTCCGAGCGCCAGCTGTGGTCGGTGGCCGGTTACCTGGCCATGGTCAGCGAAGGCGTGTTCGGCCTGCAGGACGATGGCAGCGTGCAGCCCAAGCTGCCGGCCAGCCTGGTGCCGGACCTGTTCGGAAAGCAGCGCCGCATCAGCCTGGAGGCGAACGGCAAGCGCTATGTGCTGGAACGGCCGAAACAGCTGGGCGACGGCCTGCTGGTGGCCGGCAAGGTGAAGACGCGGGGTGCGACCACCACCGTACAGCTGGTGCCGGCCGCTGCCGCGCCGCGTGATGCGGTGGCCAGCGCCGACGCCAATGCGCGTGCACCGGCCACGCCGGCCGCACCGCAGGCCAGGCGCAGCGGCAAGGGCTGGACCGTGGCCGTGGCCGCCGACCAGGTGCTGTGGCAGGACGGCAAGGCACTGCAGCCGGCCAAGGGCGTGGCCCGCGTGGGCGACGATGGGCTGCAGCATTGCCTCAGCCTGACCCGCCGCGACGGTGCGCTGGAATCGCTGCACAGCCCGATGCTGTGCGTGGGCCCGCAGCAGGTGCTGCGCGGTGACCGCCAGTGGCGCTTCAGCAATGCCAAGGCCGGCCATGTGCGCCTGCGCCTGCAGTACAACAACCCGAACGGGCCGATCAACACCGGCGTGACCGCGGCGGTGAAGCAGTTGAACCTGCAGTGCGCAGGCCAGCCGGCGCAGCGGCAGACCGTCACCCTGCCGCACAGCGTTGCCGCGCAGGAATCGACCGCGGCCAGCTTCGCCGTGCCGAAGGGCCGCTGCACGGTCACCCTGGAAGAAGGCTTCAACATGAGCGCGCTGGAGCACTTCGCGCACTACACCGGCGGCAAGGGCGGGCGCGAAGGCGTGCTCAACCAGGCCCAGGTGCAGGCGCTGAAGGTGGCGCCGGTCGCTGCGGTCGAGGGTGCACGATGAGTCGTCCCGCCAAGCCGCAGCTGTCGTTCTGGCAGATCTGGAACATGTGTTTCGGCTTCCTCGGCATCCAGTTCGGGTTTGCCCTGCAGAACGCCAACGCCAGCCGCATCTTCGAAACGCTGGGGGCATCGCAGGACGCGGTGCCGGGGCTGTGGATCGCCGCTCCGCTGACCGGCCTGCTGGTGCAGCCGGTGGTGGGCTATCTGTCCGACCGTACCTGGACGCGCTGGGGGCGACGCCGCCCGTTCTTCATGATCGGCGCGGTGCTGACCACGCTGGCCCTGCTGGTGATGCCGAACTCGCCCACGCTGTGGATCGCGGCCGGCACGCTGTGGGTGCTGGATGCCTCCATCAACGTGTCGATGGAACCGTTCCGCGCGTTCGTCGGCGACCAGCTGGCGCCGCGCCAGCGGCCGACCGGCTATGCGATGCAGAGCTTCTTCATCGGCGTCGGCGCCATCGTCGCCAGCTTCCTGCCCTTCATCCTCACTCACTTCGGCGTCAGCAACACGGCCGTGCCGGGTGAAGTGCCCGACTCGGTGCGCTACGCGTTCTACTTCGGCGCGGTGGTGCTGCTGGCGGCAATCAGCTGGACGGTGTTCAGCACGCGCGAGTATTCGCCCACCGAGCTTGCGTCCTTCGACGATGCCGAGCCGCCCGCGCACCACGCCGGTGCCGCCGTCAGCGGGCCCGCACCGTGGGGCCAGGTGGCGCTGTGGCTGGGCCTGGGCGTGCTGCTGGCAGCGCTGATCGCCTGGCGCCAGGGCGACAAGATGCTGTACGTGCTGGCCGGCCTGTGCGCGGGTTACGGCCTGCTGCTGGCGCTGGCCCGCCTGTTGCCCGGCCCGCACATGCTGGCGGCCATCGTCGGCGACCTGCGGGCAATGCCGGTGACCATGCGGCGCCTGGCCTGGGTGCAGTTCTTCTCGTGGTTCGCACTGTTTGCGATGTGGATCTTCACCACCGCCGCCGTGGCCGGCACCCACTTCGGTTCCACCGATCCGCAGTCGGCGGCCTACAACGAAGGCGCCAACTGGGTGGGCGTGCTGTTTGGTGCCTACAACGGCTTCGCTGCACTGGCCGCGCTGCTGATCCCGCCGATGGTGCGCGCGCTCGGCCTGCGCTGGAGCCACCTGGTCAACCTGTGGCTGGGCGGGGCAGGGCTGATCTCGATGATGTTCATCGATGATCCGCGCTGGCTGCTGCTGTCGATGGTCGGCGTGGGCTTTGCCTGGGCCTCGATCCTGTCCCTGCCGTACGCCCTGCTGTCGGACAGCGTTCCGGCGGCAAAGATGGGCGTGTACATGGGCATCTTCAATTTCTTCATCGTGATCCCGCAGCTGGTCGCGGCCAGTGCGCTCGGCTTTGCCCTGCGCGCGTGGCTGGGTGACCAGCCGATCCACGTGCTGGTGCTGGGCGGCTGCAGCCTGCTCGTGGCCGGTGTGTGCGTACTGCGGGTTCCGTCCCGTCCGGAGGTGGTGTGATGCGTGGTGTGCTGGCTGTTGCTGTTTCCCTTGCCCTGTTCGCCGGCCCGGCCGTGGCTGCGCCGCGCCCGGACTATGTTGGCACCACCGAGCCGTTCGCCAGCGATGCGGTGTACTTCGTGGTCACCGACCGTTTCGTCAACGGCGATCCGTCCAACGACCACCGCGACCAGGGCGGCAAGCACCGCACGTTCGACATCCCGGTGCCGTGCCCGGACAAGGTCGACGGCAATATTGGCTACCTCGGCGGTGATTTCCGCGGCGTGCTGGACAATGCGCAGTACATCCGCAACCTCGGTTTCGGTGCGGTGTGGATCACGCCCATCGTCGACAACCCGGACGAGGCCTTCACCGGCAGCAAGCCGATCAGCTGCACCAGTACGCTGACCGACCGCGGCAAGACCGGTTACCACGGCTACTGGGGCATCAATTTCTACAAGCTCGACGAACACCTGCCCAGCAGGGACCTGGATTTTGCCGGCCTCAACAAGGGCCTGCACGATGCCGGCCTGAAGGTGGTTCTGGACATCGTCGGCAACCACGGTTCGCCTGCCTGGACCATGCCCAAGCGGCAGCCGCAGTTCGGCCAGATATTCGACAAGGACGGCACGCTGATTGCCGACCACCAGAACCTGCCGCCGCAGAAGCTGGACCCGAAGCACAATCCGCTGCACGCGTTCTACAACAACATCGGTCCGGTCGACGGCAAGGACGGTTCCATCTTCGACGGCAACCTGGCCGAGCTGTCCGACTTCAACCAGGACAACCCGGCGGTGATGGATTACCTGGTGGGCGCTTACCTGCAGTGGACCGCACAGGGCGTGGATGCGCTGCGCATCGACACCATCGGCTGGCTGCCGCACCCGTGGTGGCATGAGTTCGTCAACCGCATCCGCGCCGAGCACCCGGGCATGTTCATGTTCGGCGAAGCCTTCGACTACAACGCGGCCAGCATCGCCGAGCACACCTGGCCGGCCAATGCGAACGTGAGCGTGCTCGATTTCCCGCTGCGTGGCGCGCTGGAGCAGACCTTCGGCACCACCGGCAAGGGGTTTGAAACGCTGGCCGAGCCGCTGCACCTGACCGGTGGCCCGTACGCCAACCCGTACGAGCTGATGAGCTTCTACGACAACCACGACATGCCGCGCCTGCAGGCCAGCGACACCGGCTTCATCGATGCGCACAACTGGCTGTTCACCGCGCGCGGCATCCCGGTGGTCTATTACGGATCGGAGACCGGCTTCATGCGTGGCCGCGCCGAACACGCCGGCAACCGCGCGTACTTCGGACAGCAGCGTGTGGACGACGCACCGCAGAGCCCGATCTTCGCGCCGCTGCAGCGCATCGCCAAACTGCGCGAAGCCACCCCGGCCCTGCAGCGCGGCCTGCAGGTGAACGAGCGCCTGCAGGGCGACGAGGCGGTGTTCTTCCGCGTGCTGCAGCACGGTGACGTGGCGCAGACCGCGCTGGTGCTGCTGAACAAGGGTGATACAGTGCGCAGCATCAAGGTGGAGCGGTACCTGCAGGCGGGCACCTGGCGTGATGCGCTGGGTGGCACCGAACTGAAGGTGAAGCGCTCGCTGAAGGTGGAGGTGCCGGCGCACGGCGTGAAGGTGTACGTGCTGGATGCGCCGGTGCAGCAGCCGGCCCTGCAGGCCGAGCTGGACAAGGCGGTGGCTGACCAGCAGGCGCGCGACCAGCGGTTGAAGCGGTAGGGCCGGCCGCTGGCCGGCAGCTCCAGATCATTGGCAGATGCAACTGCCGGCCAGCGGCCGGTACTTCGGCAAGGATGGGCTGAATGATGCGACGTTTACTAATTCCGCTCTGTGCTGGTGCGGCCACCGGTGGCCTGATCGCCGCCGTGACCTTCCCGTGGCTGGCGCGTACCGCCGCCATCGCGATGCCGCGCAGCTTCAATGTGTACCTGTGGGACGCGCTTGTGGTGTTCGGCCTCGGCGCCAGCCTGGTGGCGTTCCCGCTGATGCTGCTGGCCCTGCGCCTGGCCAGCGCACGCGGCACGGGTGTGGCAGTAATGCTGGTGGCGGCCCTGCTGGCGCTGGTTGCGGGACTGGCCGCGATGGATGCGCTGCAGGGCGGCGGCAGCGTGCTGATGGCGTGGGCCGCGGGCATGCTGCTGGCTGCACTGGTTCACCGGTACTGGCGCCGTTCCGGCCAGGCCCCGCTGCAGGCGCATGCCCGGTAGAGCCAGGCCATGCCTGGCTGCTTCGGGGGGGCAGAGGCAGCCGAGCGTGGGCTCGGCTCTACAATAGGCGTCCCTATCTCCCCGCCGTACCGCCATGACCGACTTCGCCCCGCAGACCCCGATCGAAACCCTGCTGAAGGCCGCCATGGACGGAGCCGTGCCGATCCGCGCCTTCATGGAAGCCTTCGTGGCGTCCGAGGTGGTGCTGTTGACCGGCAGCCTGGTCACCCGTGACGGCAGCGGTTTCGACCCGCTGCTGTTCGACAAGCAGGGCACCCTGCACGTGGCCGTTTTCACCGCTCCGGCGCGGGTCGGCATCCATTCCCAGCAGGCCCCGCACCAGATCCGCTGGCTGATGCTGGACGTGCTGCGTCGCGTGCCGGGTGGCTACGGCGTGGTGGTCAACCCCGGTACGACGCTCGGCTTCGAGATTTCCGCCAGCGGCGTGGGCGAGATCCTGAAGGACTTCGCGCAGGGGTGAATGTCCTGTAGAACCGGGCCCATGTCCGGGTGCTTCGCCGGTGGCGCCGGCTAGCCAAGGTAATAACCGCGGCACGTCGTGCTTTCTGATCGGCGTCAGCGGTGCCGGACGGTGTTGTCCGCGCCTGGCACTTGCCAGGCAAGGGCACCCTGCTAGAGTCCGCAGACCGAAGGATCGCAGGGGGGCGTCATGAGGGAGTCGCAGGAGAAGCTGCAGCGCATTGTTGATCTGCACACACACGTATTCAACGCGCGTCATCTTCCGCTTGAGAGCATCATCAGGAATGCTCTGGGAAACTGGTCCAGTCTGCTCGCAGTCGGCATTGCCAAGTTGCTCTATGAATTGACCGGAAGTGCTGGAGAGGAGGCGGAGTTCGCCCGGCTCAAAGCAGAGCACGCCAACGCCCTGATTGCCCATGAGAGTGCTGGCGAGCTGGACTACATCGATTCGATCTGCAACATCACGGAACATCAGGTGCGGCGCGGCGCCACCCAGGAGGGTGTGCTCCACGACGATCTCGTTGCTGCTCTGCGCGAGCTCGATGGGATCGACTACGCTCTGGAAGGCTGGAGCGGTGACCCCGATCCGGATGAGTCCGAGGGGATCGAGCCCCTGGCGCCTGATGCGATGCCGGCCTGGGCACGGCGGGTGGTGAAGCGGGCACTGCGAAGAATGACCGACCTGATCCGGCCCAACGAAAACAGCATCATCGACAACTACGCGGAGTTTTTCTTCACTTTGCTGGCGAGCGAGGATGTGATCCTGAAAAGGCTGCGTGATGCCTACGGCGAAACGCCCGCGCCGATGGAGTTCGTGCACTACATGATGGATATGGAACTTGCATATCCCGGGCGCAGGCCTCCCAGGTACAAGCTTGACGAGCGCAGGGCGAGGATGCAGGAGCTGGCGCTGAAAAACCGGGACCTGAAAGGATTCTTCGCTTTCGATCCACGACATAAGGACTGCGTTGGTCTGGCGGAAGATGCACTGGAGAAGGGTTTCCTTGGCTTCAAGTTCTACCCTGCGATGGGCTACCGCCCGCATGCCGATGAACACTACTCGGACCGGATCGAAGCGTTCTACGATCTCTGCTTGAAAGAGGACGCACCAATTTTCGCCCATTGCACTCCTGTGGGCTTCGAGAGCAGCCATCTCAGTGGGCGTTTGGCCGATCCGGTGCACTGGCTTGAAGTGCTGAAGGAGCGCAGGACGCTGCGCCTGTGCCTGGGTCATGCCGGTGGTATGAGTGCGCCGAAGCGCAATCCGATTTCGGCGGGGTGGGCCGCTTCCAGCGAGGTCGAGTGGGCGAAGGGCAACTATGCGTGGCAGGTAGTTGATCTGTGCGTCCAATACCCCAACGTCTATTGCGAGGTGGGCCATCTAGAGGATCTGCTGAAGGACGACGGCATGAAACGCTTCGAGCAGAACCTCAGGCGCGCCTGTGAAGCCGGTGGCGATTTTGGATTCATGGACAAGATCGCATATGGGTCAGACTGGCACATGCAGGCGATGGTCAATTCGGCACGTCCCTACCTGGGTCTTTTCCTGAAACTGTTTGAGAATGAGCCATGGTGCGGGTACAAGGAGCGCTTCTTCTGGCGTAACGCCTACGCCTACCTGAGGCTGCCGCGATGAGGTAGACGCAGGGTGCTGTGATCCGCATTGATGCAGAGGGTATTGATGGAGTTCAACGTACTCACCGGCGATGCACCGGAACGGCAACAGCTGGCGCAGTGGTACCACGCGCAATGGGGCCAGGACGCCGGCCTGTCGCTGGAGCAGGAACTGCAACGGCTGAACACGCCGCAGGATGCCGAGGGTTTCCCGCACCTGATCGTCTCCTTCGATGGAGACCAGTTGGTGGGTGCGGTCCAGCTCAAGCGCCGCGAGATGCAAGCCTTCCCGCAGTACGAGCATTGGCTGGGCGGCGTGTTCGTGGCCGACAGTCATCGCCGGCGTGGGCTGGCTGGTGCGCTGGTGGAACAGGCCGCGGCGCAGGCGGCGCGGATGGGGGTTTCCGACTTGTACCTGCAGACCGAAGTGTTGGATGGGGGCCTGTATGCGCGGCTGGGCTGGACGCCAATCTGCGAGGCTGACAGCCACGGGTATCACGTGCTGGTGATGGTGCGGAGGCTGCACCCATGAACGCTCCCACGCCCCGCCATTCCCGCTCCGCGCTGATCTTCCTGGTCGCGGCCATCGTTGCCGCACTGCTGGCCCTGCCGCTGCTGCGCGCCGTCGGCATGGCGCAGTGGCCGGTGTTCGCCCTTGCGTGGCTGATCAACCTGGGTGCGGCCTGGCATCTTGGACAGTGGGCACGGCAGCAGGGCCGCCCGGCCTGGGCCTTCGGTGGGCCTGCGCTGCTGGGCACGGTCGCCTCGATCGTGGTGTACGTGCTGCTGGCGTTGCTGGGGCCGATGCGCGGGACATCGCCGCGAGGGTGATGCAGGGAAGCCCTGCCAGGCATGGCCTGGCACTACTGGAATCAGTTCGGGTAGTAGAGCAGGGCGGAGCCCTGGCTCAGAGCCTCTTCGTAGAACCCGGCGAAGCCACGGTAGGCATCGGTGTCCAGCACATCCACCTGCAAGCGGCCGCAGCGCAGGTCGGTGATCTCATCAAAGCCGAATCGTGCGCATTCGGCCTGGGCCAGGTCGAAGGCATCGCGCTCTTCGTCCTGCCGCAGGAACAGCATGGCTCTATGCAACGCACCTGCTTCCGGCGCATTCCATTCGAGTTCGGACGCGCCTGCATAGCGGCCCGTAAAGCCATAGACCATCACGATCACGTTGCATCTCCAGGCAGGACGCCGGTGGTACCGGGCTTGCGGCCCGGCACCACCGCCGGCATCACATCGAAACCTTCTTGCGGTTGTCGTCGCTGACGCGGTCGATCAGCTTGTTGTACGGATCAAACCCGGCCTCGTCCGGCTTGCTGTCCACCGTCACCGTAATGGTGGGCTCGGCCGTGGTCACGTGGTGGCGTTGCAGGTACAGCACCTTCTGGTCGCGTTCCTTGCCCGACGGCCCGTTGGCGAACACGCCGATCTCGATCCAGTCATCCATGCTGCCATCGCTCTCCTGGCCCTTGCCGTCGGCGTACTGCTTGGCCGCGTGCAGGACCAGGGTCACGTCGTGGCGACCGTCCTCGCGCTTGCGCGCGCTCGCGGACATCACCCGGTTGTCGTAGAAGCTGATCTTCTCGAACAGGTCGGTGACCAGCGCCTGGCGATCTGCCGGCGTTTCGGCGCGGATGTAGTCGAGCAGTTCGCGCGAGGTGGTGTACGGCGGCTGCTGGTAGCTCTTGTCCTGCAGGAAGCGCTTCAATGCACGGTTCAGGGCCTGCTCGCCGATCTCCTCGCGCAGCCGGTAGAACACCAGCGATCCCTTCTGGTAGTGGATGTACTGCTGGTTCTCGACGCGCTCCAGCGGCTGTTCCTCGATGGCCTCGCCGCCGCGCCCGGACAGGTAGCCATCCAGCTCGCGCTTGAGGAACTGGCGCATGTGCTGGCGGCCGTACTCCTGCTCCATCACCATCAATGCCGAGTACTGCGACAGCGACTCGGACAGCACCGTGGCGCCCTGCACGTTGGCACCGATCACCTGGTGCGCCCACCACTGGTGGGCAACCTCATGGGCGGTCACGTAGAACACGTAGTCCACCTTGTCCGGATCACGCAGGTCGGCGATGAAGCCGATGGCCTCGGAATAGGGAATGGTGTTGGCGAAGGACTGCGCGAAGCGGGCATAGCCGGGGAATTCGATGATGCGCACCTGGCGATGCTGGTAAGGCGTGAAGTTCGCTTCGTAGTAGGCCAGCGACTTCTGCACGGCTTCAATCATCCGGTCCACGTTGTAGCCGTGCGCCGGGTCGAAGTAGACCTCGATCGGGATGTCCCTGTACTTCGCCCTGCGCACTTCCCAGCGTGCCGACAGGTAGGCATAGAAGTTCAGCATCGGCCGGTCCATGGCATAGCTGAAGCAGCGGCGGCCATTGACTGTGGTTTCGTGCTGCAGGTAGCCCGGGGCCAGCGCCACCTGGTCCGGCGCGGTGCAGACCGTGGTGCGGAAGTCGAGCCAGTCGGCATCGTTGGACACATAGGTGTTGGCGCGCGCGGCCTCGTCTTCCAGCTTGGGCATGCGCCGTGGTTCACCCAGGCCGCGCTTGCGCCGCTCATTGCGGTCGCTGATCTCGGCACCTTCGTTGTAGCCGAAGGAAGGCAGCGCGCGGCTGTTGAAGAACGTGCCGTTGTCCACGATGTTGCTCGGCGCCTGGCCGGCGGTGATGCCGTCGGGCTTCTGCATCACCCGGAAGTGCACGTCGCGGGTTTCACCCGGTTGCAGCGGCGTCTGCAGGCGGTAGATGCGGTAGCCAAGATCGGCGTCATGCATCGCCAGGGTCTCCCCACCCAGATCGACGGCGAGCAGTTGCTTGTCATCCCCCATCGAGACGTGCACGTCCTGGATCGGGACGGCATGGGTGTTGCGCACCTTCCAGTGGGCGTCGATCACCATGGACTGCGATTCGGGGAACAGGTCCACGCGGTTGTCCACTGCCACGATGCGCGGCTGCGGCAGCGTGCGGTACCTGGACAGCTCGCGCTCGTAGCGGGCCTGCAGGTCCAGCTGCTGGTCGGGGGAAATGAACTCGTTGCGGATGTTGGTGCTCCAGTACAACCAGCCACCCACGACGACGAACGCCAGCGCAGCGACCGCGGCGAAGGCACCGGTCGGACCGCGCAGGCGACGGCCGGCCAGGGCCAGGCGCTGGCGCAGGCCCTGGCTGACACCGCGTACCCAGAAGGCTGAGGCCAGGCACATCAACGCAAGCAGGAACAGCGCCCAGTAGCCCTGGAACGCCAGCTGCCCGGCCAGGAAGTGGCCATAGCCGTTCATGTCCGAATAGGGGGCATTGGGCCAGCTGCCGAAGTTGTAGATGTTCTGCGTGTAGTCCAGCATGCCCAGCACGCCCTGGCCGATCATCACGATGATCAGCAGTGCATAGCCGACGAACTTGTTGTTGGTGAGCACCTGCAGCACCAGCGCCAGGCCACCCATCAGGATGTAGACCACCGAATCCAGTGCCAGGCTGCGCAGGTACAGCAGTGGCTCCAGGTGGGTGTAGCCCTTGGTCAGCTGCACGCCCATCGCCGCCAGCGCGCCAGCGGCCTGGAAACAGGCGATCACTGCCAGCAGCGCGGTGAACTTGGCCAGCAGCGGTACCCAGTTCGGCATGGGCATGGCGTCGGTCACTTCATTGATGCGTGCGCCGCGTTCCTTCCAGACCAGCTCGCCGGCGAAGAACAGCACGATGATCACCAGCAGCCAGCTGAAGGCGCCCTGCAGGGCCATGACCATCTGCGAGGTGACCGGCCAGATCGAAGTGCCGTACAGCGTCTGCCGGAACAATGCGCTGGGCAGGAAGTTGGCCAGGCCCAGCACCAGCAGCACGATGAACGGCACGCTGCGCAGCACGCCGCGCGTGTCGAAGCGGACCTGGCGCAGGAACTGCTGCCACGCCGTGCCCGCGGTGAACACCGGTACCACGCGCGGCAGGGGCGCGCGGGTGGGGCGGACGGCACCCGCATCGGCGGCCGACGGCGCGTGCTTGCGGCCCCAGCGGCGGCGGCCGCTGCCACTGCGTTCGGTACGGAACAGGGCAAACGTGGCGGCGAACAGTGCTGCGGCCACGCCCAGCCACAGGGCGCGGTTGGCCAGCAGGTAGCCGGCCAGTTCGGGGATGCCGCCGTTGCGTTCGGCGGTGGACCAGTAGCGGATGGTACGGCCCAGCGCACGCATGCCCAGCGGCTCGCTCAGCACCGCGATCCAGGTGTTGTCGATGTCACGCAGCAGGGCGGCGCTGGCACCGTACAGCACCAGGTAGGCCACCAGGCCGATGTACACCCAGAGGATCGAGCGGGTCAGCGCCGCCAGCAGCGACAGCAGCGCGGTGGTGAACAGCAGGTTGGGAATGACGATGACCGCGAACGTCCAGGCATAGCCCTGCCAGCTGATCGGCCCCATGCGCTCGGGATCGACCCACGGCATGAACGGTGCCAGCCACACGCCGAACGCAATGATGATGTAGACCAGCAGCCCGGCCGCGAGGGCCGCGGCGATGCGACCGGCCAGGTAGTCGCGACGCTTCACCGGGCTGGCGAAGATCAGTTCGGCAGTGCCCAGTTCGAAGTCACGCAGCAACGCGTTGCTGACGAACAGCGCGTTCACCAGCATCCCCAGCAAGGTGAAGATGCCGAGCATCTGCGCGATCACCGTCGGCGCATTGCTGTGCACGTTGCCGCTGCCACCACCGATCTGCACCGCATCGCTGGAGGCGGCGGCGAAGGCGAGCAGGGCGAACAGTCCGGCCAGCAGCCACAGCAGGGGAGAACGCAGCTGCTCGCGCAGCTCGAAGCGGAAGAAATTGAGGATCATGGCGTGCTCCGCTCAGGCTGCCGCGCGGGCACGCGCCTGCAGGCGCAGGCGCTGGAAGTAGACGTCCTCGAGATCGGGGGCCACGGCACGGAAGCCATCGCCGGGATCGCTGGCACTGTGGATATGGATGACCGGGCGGCCACCGACCAGGCGCGTGGACAGCACCACGTAGCGCGCTTCATGGTCGGCCAGTTCGGACGGGTCCACCTGCTTGCGCCAGACCTGCTGCTGCAGGGCCTCGATGGCATCAGTGGGGCGGCCGGTCAGCAGCACCTGGCCCTTGTTCATGATGGCCATGCTCGGGCACAGGTCGGTCACGTCCTCCACGATGTGGGTGGACAGGATCACCGCGACGTTCTCGCCGATGGCTGCCAGCAGGTTGAGGAAGCGGTTGCGTTCCTCCGGGTCGAGGCCGGCGGTGGGCTCATCGACGATGACCAGGCGCGGATCGCCAAGCAGGGCCTGGGCGATGCCGAAGCGCTGGCGCATGCCGCCGGAATAGGTGCCCAGCTTGCGCTTGCGCGCGTCCCACAGGTTCACCTGCTGCAGCAGGCCATCCACCACTTCACGGCGCTGCGCGCGCTGGGTGAGGCCCTTGAGCACGGCGAAGTGCTCAAGCAGGTCGAGCGCGCTGACCTTGGGGTAGACCCCGAAATCCTGCGGCAGGTAGCCCAGGCGGCGGCGCACGGCATCCTTGTCGCGCAGCACGTCGATCGGCGATTCGCCGGGAATGGTCAGCACGGCCGTGCCGCTGTCGGCTTCCTGCAGCGTGGCCAGGGTGCGCATCAGCGACGATTTGCCGGCGCCGTTGGGGCCGAGCAGGCCGAACATGCCGCGCGGGATGTCCAGGGTGACCCCGTTCAACGCGTGGACGCCGTTGGCGTAGGTCTTGGACAGCGAGTCGATCTGCAGCATGCGCGTACACCCCTTCCCTGTATGAATGGCCGTTTATCGCGCTGAATACGGCGGCGGTCAATGCCAATGGTCATGCTTTCCGACGGAAGTGCCGCTGGAGGGAGTGAAATCCACCTTGATGGGGTGCCGGGCCACCCCAGCGATCACACAATGCCTCTACAGCGGCCTCGCTAGGCTTTGACCATCTCCAAAGCCATGCAGGCGCACATGCGGATCGCAACCGGGGTACAGGGGCTCGACACGATTCTCGGCGGTGGCCTGCCGCAGGCCCGCCTGTATCTGCTGGAAGGCCCGCCGGGCTCGGGCAAGACCACCCTGTCGCTGCAGTTCCTGCTGGAGGGCCTCAGAAGGGGCGAGCAATGCCTCTACATCACCCTGTCCGAGACCGCCGAGGAACTGCGCGAGGTCGCCAGCGCGCACGGCTGGTCGCTGGAGGGCCTGCACCTGTTCGAACTCGGCTCGGCTGAAAGCGCGATGGGCAACGGCCGACTGCAGTCGGTGCTGCACTCCTGGGAAATGGAGCTGGACGAAACGGTCAACATGATCATGTCCAAGGTGGACAGCATCGGGCCGACCCGGGTGGTGTTCGATTCGCTGTCCGAGCTGCGCCTGCTGGCCCAGGATTCGCTGCGCTACCGCCGGCAGATCCTCGCGCTCAAGCAGTTCTTCGGCCCCAAGAGCGCCACCGTCATCCTGGTCGACGACCTGACCTCCAGCGGCGAGGAGCGCGACGGCCAGCTGCACAGCCTGTGCCACGGCGTGATCTCGCTGGAGCGGCTGACCCTGGATTTCGGCCCCGCGCGCCGCCGCATGCAGGTGCAGAAGCTTCGTGGCGTCGAGTTCATCGCCGGCTACCACGACATGGTCATCCGCCACGGTGGCCTGGACATCTTCCCGCGCCTGATCGCCTCCGATCACCAGGGACATTTCGTCGGCACGCCGGTCAGCAGTGGCGTGGAGGAGATCGACCGGCTGCTCGGCGGTGGACCGCTGCGTGGCACGTCCACCCTGCTGACCGGCCCGGCCGGCAGCGGCAAGACCAACGTCGCTCTGCAGTACGTGTGGGCCGCCTGCGAGCGCGGTGAGCGCAGCTGCATCTTCGAGTTCGACGAGCGCGTGGGCACCCTGCTGGCCCGCTCGGCCGAGCTGGGCATCGACCTGCGCAAGCACCTGGACTCGGGCCTGCTGGAGATCATGCAGATGGACCCGGCCGAGATATCGCCCGGCGAATTTGCCTGGAACCTGCGCAAGGCCGTGGAGGAGCGCGACTGCAGCGTGCTGGTGATCGACAGCCTCAACGGCTACGTGGCCGCCATGCCGCAGGAGAAGCAGTTGATGCTGCAGCTCCACGAAATGCTGTCCTACCTCAACCAGGTTGGCGTGGTGACCTTCCTCATCAACCCGCAGCATGGCCTGGTCGGCACCATGTCTACCGGCAACCTGGATGTGTCCTACATCGCCGATGCCGTGGTGCTGTTCCGGTTCTTCGAAGCCAAGGGCCGCATCCGCAAGGCCATCTCGGTCATCAAGAACCGCGGTGGCGCGCACGAGGACACCATCCGTGAACTGAGGATCGACCGACGCGGCGTCACCGTCAGCGCACCGCTGGCCGACTTCCAGGGCATCCTCACCGGGACCCCGGAATTCGTCGGCGATGATGGGGCGCTGCTCGGCCAGTCTGATGGCCGATAAGGGCGAAGGCCGGCAGGTGGTACGCATCGTCGCGCCGTTCGGGCGCGACGCCGAAAGCATCGCGGGCGTGCTGGCTGCCGCGGGCCTGGTCACGCTGATCTGCCCGCACCTGGCCGCGCTGGCCGAGGCGCTGGACGATGACACCGGCCTGGTGGTGGTGACCCAGGAAGCGGTGGCGCGCGGTGGCGACGTGCTGCTGCCTGCCCTGCAGCGCCAGCCGGCATGGTCGGACCTTCCCTTCATCCTGCTGCGCTCGGCGCGCTCCTACCGCCACTCCACCCGAGAGCCGCTGCTGCCGGCCTCGATCAACGTGGTGGAAATGGATCGGCCGCTGGGCAGTGTCTCCCTGCTCAGCGCGGTGCAGGGCGCACTGCGCGCACGCGGCAAGCAGTTCCTGGTGCGCGACCAGCTGCAGGCGCTGGCGGATGGCCGGGCTGCACTGGCACGCAGCGAATCCGAGCTGCGCGTGATCGCCGACACGATGCCGGTGCTGATCGCTTTCGTCGATACGACGATGTGCTTCCGCTTTGCCAACACCGCCTATGAAGACTGGTTCGGCCTGGCCACCGGCGAAGTGATCGGCCGCCACGTGCGCGACGTCATCAGTGAATCCGTCTGGCAGCAACGCCGGCCGGTGATGGAGGCGGCCCTGCAGGGGCAGGGCGCGGTGTTCGAGATCGAATGGCCGCACCGCCTGCGCGGTCGCCGCGACTGCGAAGTGCGTTACGCGCCTCGCCGCGATGCGCAGGGTCATGTCGATGGCTTCCATGTGTTCGTCACCGATATCACCACCGCCAAGCTGGCCCTGGCCAGCAGCCAGCAGCACGCCCAGGCGCTGGAAGCGAAGGTGGCCGAGCGTACCCGCGAGCTGGAGATGCAGATGGCCGCGCGCGAGGCCAGCGAGGCGGCGCTGCGCCAGGCGCAGAAGATGGAGGCGATCGGCCAGCTGACCGGTGGCATCGCCCACGACTTCAACAACATGCTGACCGGCATCCTGTCGGCACTGGATATCGTGCGGATGCGCCTGGAAATGGGCCGGGTGGATGACCTGGATCGCTTCCTCGACACGGCGACTGCATCGGGCCAGCGCGCGGCAGCGCTGACCCAGCGGCTGCTGGCGTTCTCCCGCCGGCAATCGCTGGATGCACGACCGGTGGAGATCAACGCACTGCTGGAATCGGTGCAGCACCTGCTGCGCAGTACCCTGGGCGAGTCGGTGCGGATCGTCGCCGAACCCAGTGCCGACGAACTGCACGCCACCCTGGACGCCAACCAGTTCGAGAGTGCGATCCTCAACCTGGCCATCAACGCCCGCGATGCGATGCCCCATGGCGGCCAGCTGACCCTGCGCACCGCCTCCGCCAGCGTGCGCGAGGGGCAGTACCCGGCCGTGCCGGCCGGGCGCTACGTGCAGGTGGTGGTGGCCGACACCGGGGCGGGCATGGCGCCGGCCGTGGTGGAACGCGTATTCGAGCCCTTCTTCACCACCAAGCCCATCGGCAAGGGCACCGGCCTGGGCATGTCGATGGTCTACGGCTTCATGCAGCAGTCCGGTGGGCATATCGCCATCGAATCGCAGGTGGGCGAGGGCACGGTGGTGTCGTTGTTCATTCCGATGGACGAGGCGCCCGGGGCCAGCGCGCCGGCAGCGGCCACGCAGGCGATACGCCGCGGTGCCGGCCAGTCGATCCTGGTGGTGGAGGACGATGCGCAGGTACGCATGCTGGTGACCGTGGTGCTGGAAGACCTTGGCTACCACACCCAGGTGGTGGGCGATGCCGATGCGGCGATTCCGATCCTGGCCTCGGCGCAGGCCATCGACCTGCTGGTGACCGACGTCGGCCTGCCCGGCATGAACGGCCGGCAGCTGGCCGAGATCGCCCGGCAGTCACGCCCGTCGCTGCCGGTGCTGTTCATGACCGGCTACGCGGAAAAGGCCCAGGAGCGCGCATCGTTCCTCGACGAAGGCATGGCGATGATCGCCAAGCCGTTCCTGCTGGATGAATTCAGCGCCGCAGTGCGTGCCGCCATGCCGGGAGCGCGGTAGAGTCGAGCGTGCTCGCCTGCCTCGCCTGTCGATTCCCGGCGATGCACTGATCGGTCATCATCGAGCGCTATCCACGGAAGGTGAGCAGGGCATGGGCGGGTATCTGTTGCTGAAGGACGATTTCGAAGCGCGCATCCGCGTGCTGGCACCTGAAGAAGGCGGCCGTCGCCAACCCGCGTACAACGGCATCCGCTGGGACTTCGCCTATGCCGATGCGTCGGGCGAGCTCGAGCTGTTCATGATCTTCCCGGAGTTCCTTGGCGAGGACGGCCAACCGCTGGCCGATGACATCGCGCTGCCGGTCGGGCCCTGGCTGCGGGCGAGGATGCGGATCGTGAACCGGGAACTGCGGCAGACCCTGCACCGTGACCGGATCGCCGAGGGTGTCCGGTTCCACTGCCATGAGGGTCCGCACGTGTCCGCGGTAGGGGAAGTCACGCGGATTACCGGCCTGCACGAGACCCTGTAGAGCCGAGCCCATGCTTGGCTGCCGTTGCTCGGCCCTACATCCGCAGCGACGACTCGCGCACCACCAGCTTCACCGGAATGCTCAGGCTCTCCACCGGCTGCCGGCCGATCAGCGCCAGAAGCTTCTCCACCAGCAGCTGGCCGGCCTGTTTGGTGTCCTGCTGCACCGTGGTCAGCGCCGGCGACACCGAGGCCGCCAGCGGAATATCGTCGAAGCCGGTGACCGCCACGTCCTGCGGCACGCGCAGGCCGGCCTCGCGCAATGCGCGCATCGCACCGATGGCGATCAGGTCGCTGGCCGCGCAGATCGCATCGATGCGCTCGCCGCGCGCCAGCAGCGCCATGCACGCTTCCTGCCCGGAGGCCTCGGTGGTGATCGCATCGTGCTGCAGTGCCGGGTCGGCGGCCAGGCCGTGCGTGCGCAGCGCTTCGACATGGCCACGGTAGCGTTCCTCGAACTCCGGGTAATGGCTGGACGCATGGCCGAGGAAGGCGATGCGGCGGCAGCCCTGCTGCAGCAGGTGGGTGGTGATGTCATGCCCGCCCTGGAAGTTGTCGCTGCCGATCGACACGCCCGGCTGGCCGGGCAGGGCTGCACCCCAGCGCACGAAATGCGTGCCCTGTTCGACCAGCCGCTGCAGGCGGTCGCGTGACTGGTGGTAGTCGCCATAGCCGAGCAGGATGATGCCGTCGGCCTTGTTGCTGTCCTCGTAATCGGCCTGCCAGTCGGTGGAGAGCTGCTGGAAGGACACCAGCAGGTCCTGCCCATGCAGCGCGCAGGCTCGGGTGATCGAGCCCAGCATCGAGTGGAAGAACGGATTGATCAGCGAATCGTCGTTGGTCGGGTCTTCGAAGAACAGCAGCGCCAGCGTGCCGGCATTGCGCAGGCGCAGGCTGGAGGCGTTCTTGTCGACCTTGTAGTTCAGCTCGCGGGCGATGCGCAGGATGCGCTCGCGGGTCTCGGCATTGACCATGGGGCTGCCGCGCAGGGCACGCGACACCGTGGGCTGGGAGACCCCGGCCAGGTGGGCGATGTCCAGGGACGTGGCTTTGCCTTTGATGGTCATGGGCGGTGCAGGCGGGGGGATTCACGGATGATGCCACGGGTGGCTGCTGCTGGCCCTGCCGATGTCCCGCCGGGGAGACGGATCGGACAGCGCTTGGCTGTGACGCGTCCGGACCCGCACGGTGCGGACCGGTCCAGGTCATCCTCACTGCCGGCTGGATTGAAAGGCCTCCAGAGCCTGATGGGGCAAGGGCTCGGGGCGCATTCCGGCCGCCGCCGGGGGCTTCCCTGACCGGGCGCACGGCGGCGGCGATGATAAGATGGGACATTCTTGAATTCCCCCAAATGCATCGGGGGCGGCCCCGGGCCACTGCCTCCTGCCAGGAGGACGTGCTATCACTGGTGGTCTGCCCCTGTACAACGGACGAACACACCTATGGCGCGTGGCATCAACAAAGTCATCCTGGTCGGCAACCTCGGCAACGACCCGGACGTGAAGTACACCCAGGGCGGCATGGCGATCACCCGTATCAGCCTGGCCACCACCAGCGTCCGCAAGGACAAGGACGGCAACCAGCAGGAGCGCACCGAATGGCACCGCGTGGTGTTCTTCGGCAAGCTCGGCGAAATCGCCGGCGAATACCTGCGCAAGGGCAGCTCGGTCTACGTTGAAGGCAGCCTGCGCTACGACAAGTACACCGGCCAGGATGGCGTGGAGAAGTACTCCACCGACATCATCGCCGACGAAATGCAGATGCTGGGCGGCCGCGGTGAAGGCGGCGGCGGTGGTGGCGGTGGTGGCAACTTCGGCGGCGACCGTCCGCAGCGCCAGCAGGCCCCGCGCCAGGAGTACGGTGGCGGTGGCGGCCAGCGTGGCGGCCAGGGCGGTGGTTACGGCAACCAGGGTGGTGGCAACCAGGGTGGCGGCTACGGCAACCAGGGCGGCGGTTATGGCAACCAGGGTGGCAACCAGCGCCCGCAGCCGCAGCAGGCCCCGCCGATGGACGACTTCGCTGACGACGATATTCCGTTCTGATTTTTTTGATAGTTCAGTGATGCGAATAAATCCCGGCAAGTCATTGTACTTGCTGGGGTTTTCTGTTTGGGTGGAGATTTTTTTTCTTCTTGCTGGTCTGACGCCGATCTTCTAGCAGTAAAGGACGTAAACGATGGAGCCGGCATTTCGTGTCCGGATCGTCGTGTTCACTTCTTGCGAATGTAAGCAAGTCACCGTCAGAAAAGCGCTAGCCTGCCTTGGTACGCCATGAGTCTGCGCGAGCATGGCGTAAGTGGACCGAGCAAGCGGTCAAGTTCATGAGCAAGCCACGTAAGCTGATGTCCGCTTTTGGGGGGCATGATGCCATGCGGCCGGTAACGGATGCTCGAAACGCCAGAGTCAAGCGTTTTGACGGCGGAGCGCAGGCCTAGCAAGTCACTGGATTGGCAAATCCGTGGCGCTACGGCGCCGCTTGGTCTTCTCCGCAAGCCATATAGGCATGCGACCTCGGTCGGACCATCGTGTTGCGCTTGCTCATGGGATTACGATACTTCGCCACAATCTTGCTCGATCTACGCCGCCGAGGTTTCTTGTTGTCGGTGGTACTGGCGGGCAGCTCACGCCCCAGAGCTTCTTGGATGGCAAAGCCGGCCGCCGCCGCGATCGCGGTTAAATTTCTGCGCACGAAGTTGATGGCTCGCGCCGCGAGAGAAGCTTCAGTCGATTGCTTGCCGCAGCCAGCAACGAATTGAGTTCGCGTAGAATCGATCTGTCGAGGTCGACATTCATACATGGACAGTCGAGCGGTCGTTCGCTGCTTATCAAGTGCCAGCCCTGATCTCCACCAATCCACTCGATGAAATCGATGGAACTGGAACCTATCCGTGTGAGTCCGTAAAGGAGGAACTGGCGCGATGCGCAACGGCGGTGCAGTAATTCTGGGGGGGGGGCTAAGCCGCGCTGACGCGAGCTCATACCAGATTTCAATCATGGTATTGACGACGCAGTGGGTCGTTTGGTAAAAGCCTTTTCGACATCGCTTTAGTGCGATCTGCATGGAAGCAGCGACTCTTAGGGGAGGAGCGAGGCTTGGATCTATTTCGACAGGAAGTCATCAAGTACAGGCGGGGCGACTATCTAGGCGAGATGCGGCTTGAACCTCCACGCATGGGGTGGTTCTATTTCGCTTGCGCACTAGCCGCCTTGGCCGCTGTTGCGTTGATCATCGCGCTGGGGTCATTCACGCGGTCCACGTCGATTCAGGGGCGTCTGGTTCCGCAGCAGGGCGTTGCATCGATTAGCACGCCGGCATCCGGCGGCACGATTACCAGAATATTCGTGGACGAAGGGCAGAAAGTCCGCAAAGGCGATTCGCTGATCCACATCAGCGACAGCCAAAGTAGCGTTGCGTTAGGTGATACGGCCGAGATCGTATCTTTGGAACTGGGGAAAAAGGTCGGCGAGATCAACGTCCTCATTGGCGTGCGGGAGCAACGCGCGCGTTCGATGCAAATCGAAACGCAGGAAAAAATTGCGCTGCTGCGTTCACGCAGGGAACACCTTGCCCAGCAGGCCGCAACCCATGAGATGCGCTATGAGCTGGCCAACGACATCTACAAACGCTGGTCCGACCACGCATCATCGGTAGTCAGCGGCTACCAGGTCTCCCAACAGCATGACCAGGTGCTGCAGTTGCGTGCCCAACTTGAGGCATTTCGCGACCAGCGTTTGCAGCTCGATGCGGAGCTGGTGCAAGCCGAGGCGGCACTACGCATGATCCCGGCAGATCTACATAAGGATGTCGCCGAGCTGAAGCTTCAGCTTAGCGATGTCACACAGTTGATTGCCACCAGTGAGAAGTCGCGAGGCATTGTGCTGCGAGCGACGCAGAGTGGGACTGTATCAACCGTGCTAGTGAAGGAAGGGCAGTTCGCAGATCCGTCCAAGCTCCTACTCACCGTGGTGCCTGAGCAAGAGCGATTGCTAGCCGAAGTATGGGTGCCTGGCAACGTGATTGCGCAGCTCAAGCCGGGTGCGCCGGTGGACCTGCGCTATGACGCCTCAGCGGGCGGTGTCGGTGGATGGGTGACCGGGAAGGTGCACGAACTCGGGGCCATCGCGCTCTCACCGACGGAGTTGAGCAGGGTGCTGGGCAACGAGCAGAAGACCGCAGCCTATCGGGTGACGGTGGAGATCCCCGAGCAAGACATCGACGTAGGTTTTGGTCGCCTCGCCAAGCTCAAGCCCGGCATGTCTTTGACAGCACGCATTGCACTGAACAGCACTGATCTTTGGAGCCTGCTGTTCAAGTCACAGGGAAGAGGCATCAAATCGCAGGGGAATGGCAATGGCTGACGGCAGCGTCTTTCGCGTTCCATGGCACGCACGGCGTCAGGTCGACCTCGTCATGCAGACAGAATCTGCCGAATGCGGGCTTGCATGCATGGCGATGATCGCGGCGTACCATGGGAACAATGCAGGCATTGCTTCGCTTCGGCGTCGGTTCACCGGCTCCCTGAAGGGCATGGCGCTCAACCGATTGGTCGACATCGCCGATGAGTTGGGCTTCGACTGCCGGGCGCTTCGCGCCGAACTCGAGTATCTGCGCCAAGTGCGCTCGCCCGCCATCCTGCACTGGGACATGAACCACTTTGTGGTGCTGTCGGAAGTGAAGGGCAGCCGATTAGTCATCTACGACCCGGCCAAGGGGCGGCGAGTGATGTCCCTGGAGGAGGTAGGAAACCATTTCACTGGTATTCTGCTGGAACTTTCACCCACGACCTCCTTCAAGCAGGAGGAACGCCCGGAGCGGATCCGGCTTGGCCAGCTCACTGGCAAGCTGGTCGGGTTGAAGCGGTCGTTGTTTCAGGTGCTAGGTCTCGCATTGGCGATCGAGATCCTCGGGCTGCTGGTTCCGCTGCAGGCCCAGTGGACCGTCGACCAGTTCTCAAGCGGCGTGGACACTACGTTGCTGATCGTCGTCACTGCGACGTTTGCGCTGATCATCTGCATACAGGCTGGGCTCAACGTAGCGCGCGGCTGGTTGCTCTCCTGGGTCGGCGCAAACATGAACTCGCAGTGGCAGGTGAACATCTTCTCCCACCTGATGCGCCTGCCGATGGATTTCTTTGAAAGGCGGCACTTGGGTGATGTCCTATCGAAGATCGGGTCGGTCCGCGCTGTGCAAGCAACGCTGACGAGTAGCTTCGTGACGGCCGTGCTCGATGGGATTACCGGCATCCTGGCACTGTTGCTGCTGGCCATGTATCAGCTGAAGTTCGCAGTGCTCGTGCTCGCCTTCGTGAGCGTGTACGCCCTGATCAGGAAGCTGATGTTCAAGAAACTGCTGACCCTAAGCGAGGACGCCGTGGTGTTCCAAGCACGCCAGCAGACCGAGATGATCGAGTCGCTGCGCGGGATGCAGGCCATCAAGCTAGCAAACGCCCAGGCCGAACGAAAGGCCAAGATCGCCAATGCCGTGATCCGTGTGGCGAACAAGGAGCTGGTCTTGGAGCGGGTGAGAGTGGTGTTCACCGGCTTCAGCCAATGTTTGTTCGGACTTCAGCGTGTGCTGCTGCTGGGCTATGGCGCCTACATGATGGGAGCCGGCTCCATCTCCGCCGGCATGTTGGTTGCCGTGCTCGCCTACGCGGATCAGTTCTCCAGCCGCGCCGGGTCGCTGATCGATAAAGTCGTAGAGCTCGGTATGCTCAAGCTGCATCTAGGGCGAATAGCGGATATTGCAACCTCTGAGCCCACGCAGAGAATATCGCATTCTGGGATTGATGCAGACTGGGTCGCAACGATCGAGTTGAAGGGCTGTTCATATCGCTACTCTGATGGCGAGCCATGGGCGTTCCACAAGCTTGACCTCAGCATTTCCGAGGGTGAATCCATCGCGATCGTCGGGCCGAGCGGCTGCGGCAAGACAACCTTGGCCAAAGTGATTCTTGGACTGGTCACGCCGCAGGAAGGCGAGCTCTGGATCGGCCGGGTGAAACGCTCCAACGCGACTCCCGCCCCGCATGGGATGGTGGCTGCGGTCATGCAGGATGACTGCCTGTTCTCCGGATCCGTTGCGGACAACATCGGGTTCTTCGACACGCACGCAAGGCTCGAGGATATCTGCCAGGCCGCCGTAATGGCCGGTATTCACAGGGAAATCGTCATGATGCCGATGGGCTACGAGACGATGGTCGGTGACATGGGGTCGGCACTGTCTGGTGGCCAGAAGCAGCGCATCCTGCTGGCTCGCGCGCTCTACTTGAAACCAAAGATTTTGGTCTTGGACGAGGCTACCAGCCATCTGGATGCCGCCAACGAGAGCATCGCAAACGCCGCAGTAAAGGCGCTGAACATCACACGTGTAATCATCGCGCATCGCGCCGAAACGATTGCCTGCGCTGACCGGGTATTCGATCTATCAACAATGTCTTTCATTCGTTAGCACCGGTAGTGCTGCGTGGTTCCAGCATCACGTAGCAACTGAGGTGAGCGCTGGCCTCAGTTGTCACGTGGCGTTGATCGCCAACAACCGAAACCAAGGAGATAAGCAATGGAAGCTTCAAACGATGCCAATCCGATCATCAAGCAGCTGGCGCGCACCATTTCCAGGGAGGAGATGTTGAATGTTTCAGGCGGCGTTTCAACTATCGTCAAACGCGAGTACTCGGACTCTTCGATGGCTGATGGCGGGCTGGAAGAGAACACCTATGGTAAGGGCGGAAAGTACGAAGGTAAGGACACCGTCGAGCGGACCTGAGTCTCCGTAACGACCATCAATCAAACGTTCGCAATAGTCATCAATTGAACAAGGAGAATTCAATGACGGACAACAAGGTCACTCCGCTGATCAAGACCCTGGCCCGCGAGGTCACGAAGGATGAGATGCAGGCCGTCAGTGGCGCTGGTACGATCGTGCGGCTTCCGGCACAGGAGGCTTCCATGGATGGGGAAAGCAAGATCACCGAGGAAACCTATCGCGGCAATAAGCCCGAAGGTCTGGACACGGTGATCGTGAACGGCTGATGCATGCGCAAGAGGGGCGCGTTACGCGCTCCTCTTGCGTTGAAAATATCGAGAAAGACTAGGGAGCTGTCAGGATGAGAACAGTACTCATTGTTTCGCCGCCGGAAGACACGCACGCCATGCTGACGGCTTGGTCCCTAGAACAGAAGGGGCATACGGTGCGCTTCTGGGATACACGGGATGCGGTCCAGGGGCGTGGCTACTCGGTGAACATGAGCTGCGAATCACCTGCTCGGGTAAAAATCAAAGACACGGAAGTCGATGCTGCTTGGTTGCGCAGGGTGCACTGGCCGAGCCGTACGCAGATCGAGGTCGCAAAGGAGGACTCGAAGTATGTTTTCGAGGAGGGCCGGAAGTACTTCGACAACGTCATCGAACGGCTTTCGCGCTCACGCTGCCACTTCCTCAATCCGCGCGCTTCAACTATCCGTGGTGAGATGAAGGTGGAGCAGCTGAACGCCTGCTACGAGCTGGGTATAAAATTCCCTGAGACGCTGATCAGCTCGGACCCCGATGAGATCCGGGCGTTTGTCCACCACCACAGGACCGTGGCAGTCAAACCCATCGATGTGCATACCTGGAGCCTGCCCGATGGCGGTAGCTTGATGACCTATACGAACACGATTACGGCCGCCGACATCGATGGGATGTCCGATGAGTCGCTCATGGCATGCCCGGTGATCTATCAGCGCTGCATCCAGAAATCCTATGACGTGCGCGTGGTCGCGGTGGGCGACAAGGTGTTCGCCTGTCGGCTTGACACTCCCGCGGGAACGACGGACTTCCGCCCGTTCCAGGGGACGGATGAACTCACCTTTTCGAGGATGGAAGCACCAGCAGCGATGACTGAGGCAATGCTGTCGCTGACCAATCACTTTTCGCTGCAGCTGGCCAGCAGCGATTTTGTTGTCGATGAGACTGGCGAATTTTACTTTCTCGACCTCAATCCCGGCGGTGCATTCTTGTTCGTAGAGTTTCATACGCGCTATCCCATCACGGCGCATGTGGCCGCGCTGCTGGGTGGCGGTGATCCCGACGAGTATCAAGGGCTGCACGCTTACAACGAGTTCGCAGCAGCCGAAAATTCTATAGGAGCAGTATGATGAAAACTCGGGCCAAATTTCGCATGAGGGGAATGGGTTTGTTCCTCATCTTCATGGTTGTCCAGAGTCTCCAGGCAAGCGCAGCGACATTCGATATCGGCCTGGATGGAGGTTTGGCCCATCCTGCAAACGTCGTCGAGCGCTTCGATGCATTGCTGCGAAATTCCGATGGTCGCCAGCTCACCGGCGCCGAGCTCAATGAGTTCAAGGCTCTGCTGATCAAGCACGGATGGCCGACCTACCGCACATCGGGAGCGGAATCGATCGAGGTGTGCGGCGGCTTGTTGAAACGTTCTGGCCTCGATTTTGAGTTCCAGAAGTACATGCTGGCACTTCTGGATCAACAGGTGGGCGATGACCTTCGTCCCGCGGCGTATGCACGGATGGCCGACCAAGTCTATGCTGCTCATGAGGGCATCCAGATCTACGGCACGCTGCAACGTCTCGTCGATGGCAATGTAATTGCGGATCCGCCAGTGAAGTCGGAAGGCGCGATGCTGTTCTTCCGCGACTTCTATGGTCTGCCCACCTTGGAAGAGGAGCTCGCCGAGCCTGCTGGCGGCACACGTAGCTCATCACCGATTGATTACGACCGAAGCTTGTCACAGCCTTCGGCAGTTTATACCCGACCAGACATTCGTAGGCTCTTGGGCGAACTGATCTCTCCGGACCAGTCGCTGCGCAAAGCGATGAACAAGGCCCAGGCTGACGGCGATTCGGTCCGGGTCGAAGAGATCAAAGCGAAGATAGTAGAAGCTGACAGCGAGAATTTGCGTCAGGTCAAGAAAGTGTTTGAAGAGGTTGGCTTTCCCACCCGGGAGATGGTCGGGATCGATGGCGTCTCCACGGCGTTCTTGCTTGTGCAGCACGCCGATGAGGATCTCGAGTTCCAGAAGCGAGCACTGGCCTTAGCCGAACCGTTGATGAAGACGCGAGGGATGTCACGGCGACAGTATGCGATGCTCGCAGACCGAGTCGCCTTGGCGTCCGATCAGTCCCAGATCTACGGAACGCAGATGCGGCTGGAGAAGGGAAGGTATGTACTCCAACCGACCATCGACCTAGAGAATCTGGATCGGCGGCGCCGGCAGATGGCGCTCGGTCCGTACAAGACGATGTTGGAAAGCGCCAATTCCGATCACGACTGAACTGACAGAAGGAGGTTGGGATCAGACAACAGTTGCCAGAGAGCATATTGCTCATAGTGGCATCGGTGATCGCCGCGCCGGCGACAGGGACCAACCGCTATGAGGATGAACCGGTCGCGCGTGTTGTGATTGAATGCCACGCACGTTATGCGCAGACCAATGCAACGGTTCGGCCTGCCTTTAAAGCGTCCGACATCGCCGTCGGAGCGAAGGCGCACTGCATCGAGCAAAGTCGAGAGTTGGAGCGTCAGGTGCGCGAAGGGTCACCTCATGGCGGCAAGGCAGTTGGGGTTGTGCCTGCCGTGGCCGATCGCTACCTAAGCGAGCTTCATGATTTCGTTTATGCTTATACCGTGGATCAGCACGTGAAGGCGGTCGCCGCCGCTCAGTGATGCGCTTGCGTACCGCTGCGAATGCACTGGCACGCGCGTCGGCACTACGGTGGTTCAGCGAACAGGGTGCTTCGGCGGTGAGTGCCTCGATTTCCACGGTCGTTGCGCAGGCAGAAACGTCATGCAAGCCACGGGCATGGTGTGAGCGCGTTTCAGTCCGGGCGCCCTGGTTGGGGCTCGCCCTCGCCGATGTGGATAGAAACTATCCTTCGAATTACGCACTGCTGTAGGGCGCGCTTATGGAGGAGATACTTCCGTGGCGGCATTCAATACCTTTGCGTTGTCGACGTGGCGAAAGTCGCTTTCCGCACGGTAGCGACGCCTGCTTGCCAAATTGCAGGACGCGCTCGAGGCCTCCGAGGGGCACGTTGAGGAGGTGTTCGCTGCGTACTTGCTCGATCAGGGATTGGTTCAATCAAAGACACCGCGGCTTGAATGGCAGGTGGCGTTGCCTGAGCAGCAGGGCGATGCCGCGGCAGTCGGTCTCAGCTTGGCTGCAATCAGCGAGGTCGCTGGCGTCAACGCGCTTGCCAGCGGGGAGATGGTCGCGTTATGCCAGCGCAGTCACCTTCGGTGCGGCATTCGCGCGGTTGGTGGGCATGCCACCGGCACGGTTCGCGCGCATGCGTGGTTGATCACTTGCGGCCTCACTGTCGTTGTGCCCCGCAGCATCAATTTTCGTGCACCGCGTCTTGCAAAAAAAATAATTCCTCCCTTATGGTGCAATCGATTGCATCGCGGTGAATCATCAATGTTTGCACCGGTTGGGAGGCCGGGAAGTGGATGTCGATCCATTCCATCGAACCGGCACCGGTGCCGGGGCTCACGCGGCGCGAGGCGCTGCGCATGGCGCTCACCGGCAGCCTGGGCCTGGCGGCCGCAGGCATCCTGCCCACCATCGCCGCTGCCGCGCCCCTGAAGGGCAGGCTGAAGCATTCCGTCGCCCGCTGGACCTTCCCGCAGTTGTCGGTCGCCCAGCTCTGCCAGACCGTGAAGGGCCTCGGCTTTGCCGCCATCGACCTGGTCGGCCCCGAGGACTGGCCGACGCTGAAGGCCCATGGCGTAGACAGCTCGATGTGCAACGGCGCGGAACTGAGCCTGACCAAGGGCTTCGCCGGCAGCGAGTTCCACGATGAACTGGTAACCCGCTACACGCGGCACATCGATCGGGTCGCCGATGCCGGCTATCGAAACCTCATCTGCTTCTCCGGCAACCGCAATGGCATGGACCCGCAGCAGGGCATGGCCAATGCCGAAGCCGGGCTCAAGCGCATCCTCGGCCATGCCGAGAAGCGCGGCGTGGTACTGGTGATGGAGCTGCTGAACTCGCGCGTCGACCATCCCGACTATCTGTGCGACCACTCCGCGTGGGGCGTGGAGCTGTGCCAGCGGCTCGGCTCGGACAACTTCGGCCTGCTCTACGACATCTACCACATGCAGATCATGGAGGGCGACATCATCGCCACCATCGGTCGGCACCACGCGTGCTTCAAGCACTACCACACCGCAGGCGTGCCTGGCCGGCACGAGATCGGGGACCAGCAGGAACTGAACTATCCGGCCATCTGTCGCGCGATCCGCGACACCGGTTTTGATGGGTATCTGGCGCAGGAATTCATGCCTGCAGCGCCCGATCCCGTTGGCTCATTGCGCGAGGCGATCCGTCTCTGCGACGTCTGAAACGATATCCACCCAGGTGATAGACCCATGGCAGATAATCATTACGACGCCATCGTTGTTGGCTCGGGAATCAGTGGCGGTTGGGCGGCGAAGGAACTGACCGAAAAAGGTCTCAAGGTCCTGATGCTGGAACGCGGGCGCAACATCGAACACGTGAAGGACTACGTCAATGCGATGAAGGAACCGTGGGACTTCCCGCATCGCAACCGGCCGACCCAGGCGATGAAGGCGGCGTTCCCGGTGCTGATGCGCGACTACGCGCTGGCCGAGAATCTCGAGGGCATGTGGGCCGACGAACAGGACTCGCCCTATATCGAGACCAAGCGGTTCGACTGGTTCCGCGGCTATCACGTCGGTGGGCGTTCGCTGATGTGGGGCCGGCAGAGCTACCGCTTCTCCGACCTGGATTTCGAAGCCAACCTCAAGGACGGCATCGCCACCGACTGGCCGATCCGCTATGCCGACATCGCGCCGTGGTACGACCACGTGGAGAAATTCGCCGGCATCGCCGGCACGCGCGAAGGGCTGGACGTGCTGCCTGATGGCGAGTTCCTGCCGCCGATCCCGCTGAACATCGTCGAGAAGGACGTCGCTGCGCGGATCCAGAAGGCCTTTGGTGGCACGCGCCACATGATCCACTCGCGCACGGCCAACATCACCAAGCCGATGCCGGAGCAGGGCCGGGTCAACTGCCAGTACCGCAACAAGTGCATCCTCGGCTGCCCGTTCGGTGCGTATTTCTCGACCCAGGCAGCAACCCTGCCGGCGGCGATGAAGACCGGCAACCTGACGCTGCGGCCGTTCTCGATCGTCAAGGAAGTGCTCTACGACAAGGACCGCAAGCGCGCGCGCGGGGTGGAAGTCCTCGACGCCGAGACCGGCCAGACCTACGAGTACACGGCCAAGGTCATCTTCCTCAACGCGTCGTCGTTCAACTCGACCTGGCTGCTGATGAACTCGGCCACCGATGTATGGGAAGGCGGGCTGGGCTCGTCGTCCGGCGAGCTGGGGCACAACGTGATGGACCATCACTTCGGTGCGGGCGCGTCCGGCCGGGTGGAAGGCTACGACGACAAGTACTACTTCGGCCGTCGTCCCTGCGGTTTCTATATCCCGCGCTTCCGCAACGTGGCGGCGGACAAGCGCGGCTATCTGCGCGGGTTCGGCTACCAGGGCGGTGCCAGCCGCAACGGCTGGTCGCGCGAGATTGCCGAACTGAACATCGGCGCTGATCTGAAGGACGCGCTGAGCCTGCCCGGTGACTGGCGCATCGGCATGACCGGCTTCGGCGAAATGCTGCCCCACCACGACAACACCATCCGCCTGGACCACGAGCGCAAGGACAAGTGGGGGCTGCCGGTGCTGGCCATGGACGTTGCCATGCGCGAGAACGAGAAGGCGATGCGCAAGGACATGGCGGCCGACGCGGCGGAGATGCTGGAAGCCGCCGGCGTCAAGGACGTGGAGATGCATGACAACGACTATGCGCCGGGCAAGGGCATCCACGAAATGGGCACCGCGCGCATGGGGCGTGACCGCCGGACCTCGGTGCTGAACCAGCACAACCAGGTCTGGGACGCGCCCAACGTCTATGTCACCGACGGTGCGTGCATGACCTCCAGTGCCTGCGTGAATCCGTCGCTGACCTACATGGCGCTGACTGCGCGGGCCGCCGACCATGCCGTGCGCGAACTGAAAGCGGGGAATCTCTGATGGACCGCCGTGAACTGCTGAAGATGATCTTCGCTGCCACCGGCGCGGCGATGGTCGGCCTGCCGGCGCTGGCCAGCGGCAAGATCCCCGCCGCGGCGGCGAGCGCCGGCTTTTCCGAGGCCGAGATCGCCACGCTTGATGAAATCGCGGAGACCGTCCTGCCGCGCACCCGTACCCCCGGCGCGAAGGACGCGGCCACCGGTGCCTTCATGGCGCGGTTCGTGACCGACTGCTACACCGCCCGGCAGCAGGCGACGTTCCGTGCCGGCCTGGCCGACATCGACAAGCGCGCCGGCGGAAGCTTCGTGGACCTTGCGCCCGAGGCGCGCACCACGCTGCTGCGCACGCTGGATGCCGAGGCCCGCAAGCGTGCGGTGGAGGTGAGCGAGACCGGCACCGGGGAAACCGCGAAGGCGATGCCGCATCCGTTCACCATGATCAAGCAGTTGGCCATCTTCGGCTTCTTCACCTCGAAACAGGGCGCGACCGAAGTGCTGAAGTACGTCGCCGTGCCCGGACGCTACGATGGCGACATGGCCTATGCGCCAGGTACGCCGGCCTGGGCCACCAGCTGATGGAGTACGACAGGATGATCAGACCTTTCTTGATGGCCGCGGGCGTGCTGGCGGCAGTGCCGGCGTTCGCGCAGGCCAGTGCGGAACGTGATCCGGCAAAGACCGAGGTATGGGCGCCGGTGGCGGAAGTCGCCACGCCGGCCGGCGCGGCACCGTCCGATGCCATCGTGCTGTTCGATGGCAAGGACGTATCCGCGTGGGAGGCCGAGACGGGCGGGCGCGTGCCGTGGACGGTGGCCGACGGGGCGATGACGGTGGTGCCCGGCAGCAAGGGCATCCGCACCCGGCAGCGTTTCTGCGACATGCAGCTGCATGTCGAGTGGCGCACGCCCACCGATACGAAGGGCTTCGACGGCCAGAACCGCGGCAACAGTGGCATCTTCCTGCAGGAGCTCTACGAACTGCAGGTACTCGACAGCCACGGCAACCCGACCTACGCCAATGGCCAGGCCGGTTCGATCTACAAGCAGGCCATGCCGCTGGTGAATGCCTCGCGCGCGCCCGGCCAATGGCAGGCCTACGACATCATCTGGAAGGCGCCGCGTTTCTCGGCCGGCGGAGGGCTCACCTCGCCGGCGCGCATCACCGTGCTGCACAACGGTGTGCTGGTGCAGGACGACACGGTGCTGGCGGGCCGGACCGAGTACATCGGCGCACCGTCGTACTCGCCGCATGGCTGCGCGCCGCTGTATCTGCAGGAGCACGCATCCAAGGTCAGCTACCGGAACATCTGGGTGCGCGAGCTGTAAGGCTCGCGTCTACTTCGCCAGGAAACTGGCGAGGTCATCGATCTCCTGCTGGGACAGCTGGGAGAAGGGCGGCATCAACCCGCCGCCCTTGCTGATCTTTTCCTTGATCTGCGCAGGCTGCAGACGCTTGCTGATGTCGGTGAGCGCAGGGAACGCGCCTGGCATGCCCGCACGGTCCGCGCCGTGGCAGGCCACGCAGTTCGTCGTGTACAGCTTGGCGCCGGCAGCAGGATCTTCCTTGCACCACGCCGGCAGCGCATGCGTCGCCGCGCAGAGGGTCAGGGCCAGGGTCAGGACGGTTTTCAAGCAAGGCTCCTTTGCGGGCTAGCGCGATGCGCGGGCGGGCAGGCTGACGGTGAGGTGTTTGCGCAGGTAGTCGGCGCCGGTCTGGATCACCTTGGCCGGATCGCGCGGCTGGTCGTGCTCGACGATGTACCACTTCACGCCTGCACTGGCGGCAGCCGGCAGGATCGCGTTCCAGTCGAGCACGCCCTGGCCGACGGCGGCGAATCCGCCTTCGTCCTCGGCCTCGCCCTTGGGCGCGTTGTCCTTGGCATGCACCGCGAACAGGCGGCCGCGGAACTTGCCCAGCATCACCACCGGGTCGTGCCCGGAGCGGGCCACCCAGGCCAGGTCCAGCTCGGTCTGCAGGTCGGGGCCGGCGGCTTCGAACAGCAGCTCCAGTGCGGTGCGGCCATCGAAATCGACCAGCTCGAAGTCATGGTTGTGGTAGGCCAGGCGCATGCCCTTGGCGCGCACCCGCTCGGAGATGCGGCCCAGTTCCTTGCCCAGCGCGGCCCAGCCGGCGGCATCGGTCGGCCGGTCCTTGCTGTCCAGGTAGGGCACCACCAGCGTGGTGTTGCCGATGGCGCGGTTGAAGGCCACCACCTTGTCGAGGTCATTGCGCAGGTCGGCCAATGCCGTGTGCGAGGAAACCGCCTTGATTCCGTATTTGTCGAGCAGCTGCTTGAGTTCGGCCGCACTGACGTTCTGCGTGCCGACGGTTTCCACCGCGTGCACACCCGCGTCGTGGACGATCTTCAGCTGCTGGTCGAGCGTGCCGGCGTTGCGCAGCGTGTACATCTGCACCGCGATCGGCTTTTCTGCACCGCCGGTTTCCGCAGCGAAGGCGGGCAGGGCGGCGAGCAGCAGTGCAAGGGTGGCGATCCTGCGTGTTGGAGCCTTCATCCGTACATCCTCCGGGGATTCATTCGATGGTGGTCCAGGCGCGCGACCTGGCCGATGCGATGACGCGGTCGACGATCCGCGCCGAACGCACGCCGTCCTCGAAGGTAGGCAGGCCCTGCGGCCGCTCGCCGTCGATGGCGTGATAGGTGTCGGCGACGAAGGCCTCGAAGCATTGCGCGTAACCCTGCGCATGCCCGGGGGGCAGGGCCGACAGCCGGCGCTGTTCGGCACTGCCGGCGCCCGGCCCGCGAACGAACGTCTCCTCGCGCTGGTCGGGCCGGCCGATCCACAGCCGCTCGGGGTATTCCTGGTTGAAGGCGACGCTGGCCTTGGCACCGTCGATCTCGAACCAGAGCCGGTTGTGGCGCCCTGCCGAGACCTGGCTGACCGTCAACGACGCCAGCGTCCCTGCGCCGGTGCGGAACATCGCCGTGGCCACGTCCTCACTGGAAACCGCCTGCGTCGCGCCGCCTGCCGCGGGTGTGCTGAAACTCTGCGCGCCTTCGGCGCTGCGCTCGGCGATCACCGTGGCGAAGGCGGCGCTGACCTCGGCGAAGCGCTCGCCGCTGACCCATTCCACCAGGTCGCACCAGTGCGAACCGATGTCGGCGAACACACGCGAGGTGCCGCCCAGCACCGGATCAACGCGCCAGTTGTTGCTGGCCGGATCCAGCAACCAATCCTGCAGGTAGCTGCCGTGGATGAGGTGCAGGGGGCCGATGTCGCCTGCGGCGATGCGCGCACGTGCTTCGCGCACCACCGGGTGGTAGCGGTAGACGAAGGGCACCGTGGCGACCAGACCGCTGGACGCGGCCAGCGTGGCCAGGTCCTGCGCGTCGCCCAGCGTGGTGGCCAGCGGCTTTTCGCAGATCACGTGCTTGCCGGCGGCCAGTGCGGCCTGCGCCATGGGCCGGTGCAGGTGGTTGGGCGTGCACACATGCACGACCTGTACGTGCGGGTCGGCGACCACGTCTTCGATATCGCGGTAGGCGCGCGGAACATTCCATGCCTGCGCCACCTCCTGCGCGCGCTGCGGCGTGGACGCGGCCACGCCGCGCACCTCGGCACCGGCCAGCAGGGCGGCGCGGCGATGTACCGCACCGATCATGCCGGTACCGACGATGGCGATTCCAAGCTTGGGCATCGATTGCGGTCCTCAGTGCGTGGTGGACGCGGCCGCAACGGCGGGGCGGTCGCGGAACAGCAGCAGGAAGGCAATCAGCACGACCAGTGCGACGCCGGCGGGGAACAGCCAGATCTGCTGCCAGTCGGGCCCAGCGGCCGTGGTGTAGTGCTCCACCACCGCGCCGGACAGGAAGGTGCCGATCAGCATGCCGACGCCGTAGGTGGCGAGGGTGATGAAGCCCTGTGCGCTGCTGCGCGCGTCCGGGCCGGCATGTGCATCGGTGTAGATCTGCCCGGTGACGAAGAAGAAGTCGTAGCAGATGCCGTGCAGCACGATGCCGATGACCAGCAGCGAGAAGCCGCCGCCGGCATCGCCGAAGGCGAACAGGGCATAGCGCACCACCCACGCGGCCATGCCCACCGCCAGCATGGTCTTCACCCCCAGCCGCACGAACAGGAACGGCATCGCCAGCATCAGCAGCACTTCGGAGACCTGCCCCAGCGACTGCAGGCCGGCGGCACCGCGCACGCCCAGGTCGTTGAGATACGGGTTGGTGAAGTTGTAGTAGAACGACAGCGGGATGCAGATGGCGATGGAGGCCAGGAAGAACACCAGGTAGGCGCGCGACTTCAGCAGGCGCAGCGAATCCAGGCCGAGGATCTGACCGAGCCCGGCGTCGCGCTGCTTGGCCAGCGGCGGCGTATGCGGCAGCGTGAAGGCGTACAGGCCCAGCAGCAGCGAGGCCACCGCGGCCATCCGGAAGGTCAGTTCCAGCCGGTGTGCCTGTTCCCAGCCCAGCCAGCCGATCAGCACGCCGGCGATGATCCAGCCGATGCTGCCGGCCACGCGTACCAGCGGGAACTGCTTCTCGGGCGACTGCATGTGGCGCATTGCCACGCTGTTGGCCAGTGCCAGGGTCGGCATGAACAGCAGCATGTAGCCCATCACGCAGGCGGAGAACACGCTGAAGCTGGTGGCCGTGGAAGCCAGCCACATCAGTACCGCGCCGGCCAGGTGCAGCACGGCCAGGATGCGCTGCGCCGCGAAGTAGCGATCGGCGATCAGGCCGACCAGGAAGGGGGCGACGATCGCACCGATGGACTGGCTGAGGAAGGCCGTGGCCACCTGGCTTGCGCTGGCCTGCAGCGGGCCCTGCACCAGGTAGGTGCCAAGGGTCACGAACCACGCGCCCCAGATGAAGAACTGCAGAAACATCATCGCGCCCAAGCGCGACATGGCGTGCGTCATGGCTTGCCCTCCCGGGGCGTTGTCAGCTCAGATTCCCAGCATGCGGTGCAGTGATGCGGCATCCGTTCCGCTGTCGGCAAAGTCGTCGAAGGCGCGCTCGGTCACGCGGATGATGTGGTCGCGGATGAAGGCGGCGCCCTCCCGTGCGCCGTCCTCGGGGTGCTTCAGGCAGCACTCCCATTCCAGTACCGCCCAGCCGGGGAAGTCGTACTGGGCGAACTTCGAGAAGATCGCCTTGAAGTCGACCTGGCCGTCGCCGAGGGAACGGAAGCGGCCCGGGCGATCGATCCAGTCCTGGTAGCCGCCATACACGCCGCTGCGGGCACTGGCGTGGTACTCGGCATCCTTGACGTGGAAGATGCCGATGCGCGGATGGTAGCGGTCGATGAAGCCCAGGTAGTCCATCTGCTGCAGCAGCAGGTGGCTGGGGTCGTACAGGATCTTCGCGCGGGGATGCTGGTCGACCACGTCGAGGAAGCGCTCGAAGGTCGCGCCATCGTGCAGGTCTTCGCCGGGGTGGATCTCGAAGCACAGGTCCACGCCGCACGCGTCGAACGCATCCAGGATCGGGCGCCAGCGGCGGCCCAGTTCGGCGAATGCTTCGTCCACCAGGCCGGGTGGACGCTGCGGCCAGGGATAGAAGTAAGGCCACGCCAGCGCGCCGGAGAAGGTGGCATGCGCGGTCAGGCCCAGGCGCTGGCTGGCCTTTGCCGCCAGCATCAGCTGATCCACGGCCCAGGCCTGGCGGGCAGCAGGATCGCCGCGCTTGTCTGCCGGGGCGAAACCGTCAAACAGGCTGTCATAGGCGGGGTGCACCGCGACCAGCTGACCCTGCAGGTGCGTCGACAGTTCGGTGATCTGCGCGCCGTGCCCGGCCAGCATCCCGGCAACGTCGTCACAGTAGGTCTGGCTGCGCGCCGCCTCGGCCAGGTCGAACAGGTGGGGCGCGGTGGTGGGCACTTGTACGCCAGAATAGCCCAGGCCCGCGGCCCATCCGGCCAGCGTGTCGAGCCGATCAAAAGGAGCTTTGTCGCCGATGAACTGCGCCAGGAACAGCGCCGGACCCTTGAGCGTCTTCAAGGTGATTCGCCCTAGATGCAATCGATTGCATTACCCTAGCATGGGCCTCCCGCAGACCCGTTGTGCAGTGCACAGCGGCAACCAGAGCTGACACCATGGCAACCATCTACGACATCGCAAAGCACGTGGGCGTCTCCGCCGGCACGGTGTCGCGGGCCTTGTCGCGGCCGGAAAAAGTACTGCCCGCCACGCGTGCGCGCATCGAACAAGCGGCCGCCGCGCTGGGCTACGTGCCCAACACGGTGGCCCGAACGCTCAAGACCCAGCGCAGCGGCAAGATCCTGGTCACTGTGCCGGACATCGCCAATCCCTTCTTCGCGCAGATCCTGCAGGGCGCCGAAGATGCGGCGCAGGCCGCGGGCTACGCCGTGCTGCTGGGCGATACCCAGCACCAGCCTGATCGCGAGGAGCGCTACGCGCAGATGCTCCGGCGCAACGAGGCCGATGGCCTGATCGTGCTCGGCCATCGCCTGCCGCCGACCGCGCGCGAGATCGTGCAGGCGCTGGGCGCCACCGCGCCGGTGGTCAATGGCTGCGAGTTCGATCCCGCGCTGGGCATTCCCAGCGTGCACATCGACAACGCCGCCGCTGCCCGCGCGGTGATGGAACACCTGTATGCACTGGGGCACGAACGCATCGCCGTGGTTGGCGGGCCGCCTGACAATCCGCTGCACCAGCAGCGGCTGGAAGGCGTGCGCAGTGCCGGCAAGGCGCGCGGCCGGCTGCGCAGCCTGAGCGTGGTACCCGGCGATTTCTCGCTGGAGTCCGGCCATGCCGCTGCGAAGGCGCTGCTGTCAGGCGCGCAGCCGCCGACCGCGGTGTTCTGTTTCAGCGACCAGATGGCGCTGGGCGCGCTGGCGGCCTGCCGCGACCTGGGCATCCGCGTGCCCGACCAGCTGTCCATCGTCGGCTTCGATGATCTGGCCTCGTCCAGCTTCCTGACGCCGCCGCTCACCACCGTCCGCCAGCCGATGCGGGAGATCGGTGCGCGTGCGGTCAGCCTGCTGCTGGCGATCATCGAGCGCGTCGATGTGCCGCTGCAGCAGACGCTGGACTTCAGCCTGATGCTGCGTGGCTCGACGGCCGCGCCCGCAGCGGGGTAAGCGGCGGACGCCACCGCGCGCGTGGCGTCATTGCAGATGCGCCTTGGCGCAGGCCAGCACGTGGTTGTAGTCGCTGGACATGCACTGGTAGAAATCGCGCTTGGCGTCAGTCGCGCCTTCGCAGTCGGCATCGGTGATCTGCGGCAGCAGGCCGCGCATCGGCGTGGCCATGGCCTCGAACGTCGCGGCATCCAGGTAGCCGCCGGCCACGTTCTTCGCACCCACTTCCAGCAAGGTTTCCAGCCCGTAGCGCGCGTTCTCCACGGCCTTGGGGCAGGACAGCTCGACATCGGTGCGCTGCACCTTCAGCAGCGAGGCGGCGATGGCTTCGGCATCGGCCTTGACCTGCGGCGGCAGCGGCGTGGTGTCGTCGCTGCTCATGGCCAGTGTCGGCAGCGGCAACAGCATCAGCGCCAGGGCGGCGGACAAGAAGCGGGGCATCGGGCATCCATGCGGCGGGTGGGGCGCCAGTGTGCGCTGGCGTGGGCGCGGCCGCCAGAGGGCTGAACGGAACACCGGCACTGCCCCGGAACCGCCATGGCAATCCACTACCATGGGCCACCCCAGTGGATGCCCTGCCATGACCGGCGTGACCCTCGCCCTGCCCAAGCCGCCTGCCGCGCGCATCGCCGCCTGGCTGCTGATGCTGCTGGGCATGTGGCTGGCCCTGAAGCTGGGCCTGGTGGTCACGCTGCTGTCGGGCCTGCTGGTGTTCCAGCTGACCCACGTGCTGGCCAACAGCGTGGAAGGCAAGCTGCCGCCGGGCCGCGCACGCGCGGTGGCGGTCATCGTGCTGTCGGCGGTCATCATCGGCGCGCTGGTGCTGGCCGGTATCGGCGTGGCCTCGTTCTTCCGCAACGAGACCGGTGGCCCCGACATGCTGCTGGCGCGCCTGATGGACATCCTCAACACCTCGCGGCACCAGGTGCCTGCGCTGCTGCAGCCTTACATTCCCGAAGACCTGACGCGGCTGCGCGAGGCGCTGAACGAATGGGCGGCCGAGCACCAGCGGCAACTGGGCGTGGCAGGTACTTCGGTGGTGCAGGTGGGCGTGCGCATCCTCATCGGCATGGTGCTGGGCGCGATGATCGCCCTCTACGACGAGCTGCCGCTGCCGAAGATGGGCCCGCTGGCGCAGGAGCTGGTTGGCCGCACCACGCGCCTGGCCGTGGCCTTCCGCCAGGTGGTGTTTGCCCAGGTGAAGATCTCGCTGCTCAACACGGTGTTCACCGCGGTCTTCCTGCTGGGCGTGCTGCCGCTGTTCGGCGTGCATCTGCCGCTGTCGAAGACGCTGGTGCTGATCACCTTCCTGGCGGGCCTGCTGCCGGTGGTGGGCAACATCATCTCCAACACCATCATCACCATCGTCGCGCTGTCGGTGTCGTTCTACGTGGCAGTGGCAGCGCTGCTGTACCTGATCGTGATCCACAAGCTCGAGTACTTCCTCAACGCGCGCATCGTCGGCGGCGAGATCCAGGCGCGCGCGTGGGAGCTGCTGCTGGCCATGCTGGTGATGGAAGCGGCGTTCGGCCTGGCCGGGCTGGTGGCGGCCCCGGTGTTCTACGCGTACCTGAAGCGTGAGCTGGTCGACCAGGGCTGGATCTGATTCCGGCCAGGCGTCCCTGATCCGGTAGCGCCGGGCCATGCCCGGCGAATGCGCGTGAAGGCGGCGCCAGCGCCACTGCACGCGCCGGTCACCGCGCGCGGGGGAGGCTGGGCTTCCCTTTCCGCCCGGACCCTGCGCATGACCACGCTCACCCTGCCCGAACTGGCGAAAAAGATGGCCGGCATCGATTTCGCGATGCTGCAGACCCATGCGGGCGGCGAGATCGACGGCCGTCCGATGAGCAACAACGGCGACGTCGACTACGATGGTGACAGTTGGTTCTTCGCCCTGCAGAGCACCGACATGGTGCAGCAGATCGAAGTCGATCCGCGGGTCGCGCTGGGCTTCACCGGCAGCAAGTCGCTGCTGGGCAAGCCACCGCTGTTCGTCCATGTCAAAGGCAGGGCCACGATCATCCGCGAACGCGGCGTGTTGGCCCAGCACTGGGTCAAGGACCTGGAACGCTGGTTCGAGCAGGGCGTGGATACGCCGGGGCTGGTGCTGATCCATGTGCACGCGCAGCGCATCCATTACTGGGATGGCGAGGACCAGGGCGAGCTGATCGTCTGATCATCCGCGGTAGCGCCGGGCCATGCCCGGCGGCTCAACCCGCTGCCGCCACGCCCTCATCCACCCAGTCGGCCAGCTCCGGCGCCAGCGCATGTTCCACCGCACGCCGCAGCAGCGCCGGGGCGATGTAGTGGCGGTGCACGGCATCGATCAGTGCCATGTACAGGCGGCCGAACCGGTTGTGGGTCTGGACGCGCGAAGCCAGGCTGATCCGCACACGGCCGTCGTCCTCGAACTGCACGCGCACGCTGCTGCGGAAGCGCAGGTGGCGGTCATCGGCGCCCAGCAGTACTTCGGCACTGCGGTCGGCGCCATCCACGCGTGCGTCCAGCACCGGAAAGCGCCCGGCGAACAGGCGGCTGCGATCCGCCGACAACAGCGACGATACCGGGCAGCCCAATGGCGAGGTGCGCAGGCGCAACGGTGCCACCAGGCGGTTGCGCAGGGCCATCAACCGGCCCACGCCGCCCGGCGGATTGCGCAGGAAGCCTTCCAGCACATCCGCCAGCAGGGCAGACGCCGAGCGCTGCGTGCAGTGCCCGCTGCGCAGTGTCAGCACGGTGAGGTCGTGGTAGTGGCTGCGTGGCAGCGCACCGGCCAGCAGGCCCTGTGCGTCGGGCCGCCCGCTGTGTACCGGGTAGCGCGGTGTGCTGCGTTCGACGAACCCGCGCAGCGGCCGCAGCTTGATCCGCCGCAGCGGGCCGAGCATCGAGCGGGTCTGCGCACACAGGCGCGCACACAGGCTGGGCGGCGCGGCCTGCAATGACAGCTGCAGCAGCGGCGCAGTGGCCAGCGTGGCCGCGCTCGGCCAGTGCTGCTGCGCCAGCACCTCGGTCAGGCTGGGGATGTCGGCGCTGTTGGCCTGCACCCGCGCGCGGGTGGCCTCGCTCATCGCCCCGGCCAGTTCATTGCTGTGGCACGACAACGCGAACAGGGCAGGGTGGGCGGGATGGTTCGAGGCGAACTGGTGCCAGGTGCCGCCGCCGAAGCGCACGGTGAACAGGCAGTCCGGCGGAATGCGGATACGGCGCAGGCTGCGCAGGAACGCGGACGGATCCCCCGCAAGCTGCGCATCGGCGGCGGTGGCAAAACGCAGCTCGGCGCCGGCACTGCCGGCGATGGCGGTGAACATGCGCGGGCCGGCATGGCGATGGAACGGGTGGCCGCCGCCTTCCACCACGAAGCTGTACAACGAGGAGGCATCGCCGTGCTGCAGGTGCATGCCGCCCAGGCGCGCGGAGGGTTCATCCAGCGCATCGATGAAGGCAGGATGGTGGCGCTGCCGCTCGCCCGCATCGTTCACCAGCGCATCGCCGGCACCGATGCCGAGCTGTGCGATGAGGGTGACTTCGATGGGGCCGGCGCCGTCCTGCGCGGGCAGCTGGACACCTGGAAACGAACGGCTGTTGCGGGTCGAACCAGGCATCGTCGTGTTCCTTGTCAGCGGGCAGGGGACTTGCGGCGGGCGCGGGCTTCGCGCTTGAGCGGGCCACCCACCGGACATACTTCGGCGGCCCAGGAAAACAGCGTGTTGGCCAAGCGCTCGGGCACCTGGCGGAAATACACGAACTGGCCGCGCTTCTCGCGTTCGATCAGGCCGGCCTCTTCCAGGATGCGCAGGTGGCTGGACAGCGCCGGCTTGCTGAAGTCGAAGCGCTCGGCCAGCTCGCCCGCGCTCAGTTCACCGGCGCTGAGGTAGGCCAGGATCTGCCGGCGGGCGCCGGAGGCGAGGGCTTCGAAGATGCGGTCCATGGGTCGTTAATTAACTAATTCGTTAACTGATGATCCTGCGCGGCCGGGCGCGTGTCAAGCCGCTGCCACCCGGTGGGGGCGATTCATCCATTCGCTCTGGATGTGGTATATCGTTTATCGATAAATCCATCCCGGGCGGCGAGGCCGCCCCATGCCGGAGGCTGCTTGACCGCTCGTCCCGCCCGCGCCGAACCTGCGCGCGGCTTGTTCACCCTGGCCCAGACCGCCGTGCAGGCCGTGCGGGCGATGTGCTGGCTGGGCATCCTGGCCGCGCTGCTGGCCATTCCCCTGGTTGCCTACGACCGGCGCTGGCTGCTGGCCAGCGTGCATGACGCGCACGCCGCCGCCGTGCACGGCAGCGACCTGTTCCTGCACTTCTGCATCGGCCTGGGCACCATCGTCGCCCTGCTGGTGCTGTGCCTGGTATTCCTGCGGCACCTGGCGCGCCTGCTGCGCTCGGCCGCCGGCGCGCGCCCGTTCACCCATGCCAACGCGCAGCGCCTGCAGCGCATGGCGTGGCTGATGCTGGCGATGGAAGTGCTGTCGATCATCATCGGCGTGTACGCCTCCTGGATGGGGCCGGACTTCGCGTGGATGGAGGTGGGCGGTGGCATGTCCATCACCGGCCTGATCGCGGTGCTCATGCTGTTCGTGCTGGCGCGTGTGTTCGCCGTCGGTGCGGCCATGCGTGATGACCTGGATGGTCTGATCTGATGGGCATGGACTGATGGCGATCGTCATCACGCTCGACCGCATGCTGCAGTCGCGGGGCATGACCCTGTCCGAGCTGGCCGGGCGCATCGACATCACCCTGGCCAACCTGTCCATCCTCAAGACCGGCAAGGCACGCGCCATCCGCTTTTCCACCCTGGATGCGATCTGCCGCGAGCTGCAGTGCTCGCCGGGCGACCTGCTCGGGCACGACCCGCTGCAGGCGCAGGACGACGACTGAATACCCCTCTTTCCCTTACCTCATGAAGAAACGGACCCGAAATGGAATGGTTGGCTGACCCCTCGATCTGGATGGGCCTTGCGACCCTGATCGTGCTTGAGATCGTGCTTGGCATCGACAACCTGGTGTTCATCGCGATCCTGGCCGACAAGCTGCCGCCGCACCAGCGTGACCGCGCGCGGGTGATCGGCCTGAGCCTGGCCCTGCTGATGCGCCTGGTGCTGCTGGCCGCGCTGGCCTGGATCATGAAACTGACCGAGCCGCTGCTGACGCTGTTCGATCACAGCTTCTCCGGGCGTGACCTGATCCTGCTGGGCGGCGGCCTGTTCCTGCTGTTCAAGGGGACCATGGAACTGCACGAACGGCTGGAAGGCCGCCAGCACCATGAAGACGGCAAGAAGGTCTATGCCAGCTTCGCGATGGTGGTGGCGCAGATCGTGGTGCTCGACGCGGTGTTCTCGCTGGACTCGGTGATCACCGCCGTGGGCATGGTCGACAACCTGGGCGTGATGTACGCCGCGGTGACCATCGCCATGGTGCTGATGCTGCTGGCGAGCAAGCCACTGACCCGCTTCGTCAACAAGCATCCCACCGTGGTGGTGCTGTGCCTGGGCTTCCTGCTGATGATCGGTTTCAGCCTGGTGGCCGAGGGCCTGGGCTACAAGATCCCGAAGGGCTACCTGTACGCGGCCATCGCGTTCTCGATCCTGGTGGAAGCGTTCAACCAGTGGGTGCGCTTCAACCGCGAGCGCAACGAACGCCGCCAGCCGTTCCGCCAGCGCACGGCCGATGCAGTGCTGCGCATGCTGGGTGCACGCCCGGCCAATGGCCACGATGATGCGGGCGAAGAGGACCACGGCGATGCGGAGGAGCGCCTGCAGCCGGCCGAGCACGAGATGATCCGCAGCGTGCTGGGCCTGGCCGACCGGCCGGTATCGAGTGTGATGACGGTGCGTGCCGACGTGCAGTGGATCGATCTGGCGCGTGGCCAGGACGACGTGGTGGCACGCCTGGTGGCCTCGCCGCATACGCGCCTGCTGGTGGGCGAGGGCGACCTGGACAGCCTGCGTGGCGTGGTGCAGAGCCGCGACCTGCTGGCTGACCTGCTGCAGGGCCAGCCGCTGCAGCTGGAGGCCAACCTGCGCCAGCCGCAGTACGTGCTGTCCAGCGCCAGCGCGCTGCAGGCCCTGGAACTGATCCGCCTGCACCCGGTGCCGCTGGCGGTGGCCGTGGACGAGTACGGCAGCGTGGAAGGCCTGGTGACGGCCAACGACCTGCTGGCGGCCATTGCCGGCGATCTGGCCGACACCCAGGACGACCGCTATGGCGTGGTGGCGCAGGGGGAGGACCACTGGGAAGCCGATGGTGCGCTGACCCTGGATGACCTGCAGCGTCTGGCGGGCGTATCGCTGCCGCGCAGCAGCGACTACATGACCATTTCCGGGCTGGTGCTGGACCAGTTGGGGCGCCTGCCCGATGAGGGCGATGCGGTGGACGTGGCGGACGTGCGCATCACCGTGCTGGCGATGGAGAAGCGCCGCATCGCCCGCCTGCGCGTGCAGCGGCTGGCGCAGCCGTAACGCCCGGCTTCTGTAGAGCCGAGCCTACGCTCGGCTGCTTTCTTCTGTAGAGCCGAGCCTGCGCTCGGCTGATGTTCCCGCAGCCGAGCATGGGCTCGGCTCTACACGGGATGCAGCCGAACCGACGCTCAGCGCTACCCTTTGCAACCTTGGCCCGTCACCATGGCGGGCCCCACGTTCCGGAATGTCGCAGTGCTGAGTACGATTGGTTTGTTGATGGGCCTCTACGTGGCCTGGCGCCTGTTCTGGCCGCTGCGCCTGCCGGTGTGGGCCAAGGCGGTGGTGTCACTGCTGCTGGTGGGGCTGGCCGTGCAGCTGCGCATCGTCGCCACGTTCTGGGGCACGATGGCCTCGCCGGAAATCCCGAAGATGGCCATCGCCGTACTGGCCACCGGCTCCACCGCCGTGCTGTTGCTGGCGCTGGCCATGCTGCTGTTCGATGCCGGCCTGCTGGCGGCGCGCGTGCTGCGCCTGCCGCGCGCGGTGTCGGCGCTGCGAGCGCCGCTGTTGCGCCCGTCGGCGGCCGCCGTTGCCCTGCTGCTCAGTGGCTACGGTGTCAGCCAGGGCATGGCCGTGCCCCAGCCGCGCCAGATCGAAGTGGCGATCAAGGACCTGCCGGCCGCGTTCGATGGCTACCGCATGCTGCAGCTCACCGACATCCACGCCAGCCGCCTGCTCACCGGCGACTGGGTGCGCCAGGTGGTGGCCGAGAGCAATGCGCTGAAGCCGGACCTGATCGTCATCACCGGTGACCTGATCGATGGCACGGTGGACGCGCGCCGCGATGACTTCCGCCCGCTGGGAGACCTGCAGGCGCCGGACGGGGTGATCGCCATCACCGGCAACCACGAGTACTACGCCCAGTACAGCGACTGGATGCAGGCCTTCCGCGCGCTGCGCATGCAGGTGCTGGAAAACAGCCACACCCAGGTGCGGCGTGGCGATGCGGCGCTGACCATTGCCGGTGTCACCGACCCGGTGGCCGCGCGCTATGGCCTGCCGCTGCCCGACCTGCAGGCGGCCCTGGCCGGTGCGGATCCGGCCGCGCCGGTGATCCTGCTCGACCATCGCCCGCGCAATGCGGTTGATGCGGCCGCACGCGGGGTGAAGCTGCAGTTGTCCGGCCATACCCATGGCGGGCAGATCATCGGCATGGACCAGCTGGTGAAGCGGGCCAATGGCGGTTTTGTGTCGGGCCGCTACGAGGTGGATGGCATGACGCTCTACGTCAGCAACGGTGCCGGCCTGTGGGCGGGCTTCCCGGCGCGCATCGGCGTGCCTTCGGAAATCACCCTGTTCACCCTGCGCCGCGCGCCGTGATGTCTGCCTTGGGGGCAGATCCCTTTGCTTGGCAAAGGGCTTTGACCCCGAGCCCCTGGGTCATCACGCCGCCCGCACCGGCCGCGCATGCAGGTGGCGCTTCAGCGACTGCGCGCGCTTGGCGATGGCGCGTACCACGAAGGCCGTGAACAGCAGCGCCGAAGGCACCGCGTACCAGAAGTTGCCAGGCACGCGCTTGAAGTACGAGTAGATGAACACCGCGGCGATGATCCACATGCCGGTGACGTGCAGCCGCCGCCATGCGGTGGGCCCCATGTGCCGTGCAATGGCGCGGTGCGACGTGATCGCCAGCGCCAGGATGGCCACGTAGCCCACCGTGCCGGGCAGGTTGGCCAGGGCCGAGCGTGCCGGCCAGAACGCCGGGTTGAGGATGCCGAACGCGGTGATGGCGATGGCATGCAGCAGGTGCGAGAACGCGAACGACAAGCCGATGGTCCGGCGTTCGCGCAGCAGGAAGCGGGTGGTCGGCCCGGGCAGCAGGCTGGCGAATGATGAAGCGGTGAAGGCCGCCAGGAACAGCAGGAACGAGGTGCGCGCAGTCACCCGGATCGCCGCGCGGCTGCCTTCGGCCACGTCGGCCTGCAGGGCGAAGGCAGCCAGCGCGAAGGCGATCAGCACCACGGCAATGGCCACGAACAGGCGCCAGCCGGACAGGAGGGGAGTATTGGAAACAGCCATGATCAAACCTCGGAATGGAAGTGGGTAGTGCCGGCCGCTGGCCGGCAACTCTGGAAACCGGCCAGCGCAACCAGCACGCCGGCGGCACACAGCTCGGCCAGCAGCGGCGCGCAGGCCACGCGCAGCTCCTCCGCCAGCACGCCATGCGCATCGGCCAATGCCTGCAGGGCGTCATCGACGCGCACACCGTCATGGCCGAAGACCGACAGCAGGGCATACGCGAGCGGTGCCAGCGTCTCGACCTGCAGGCGGTAGTCGGCCTGACGGCGCAGCAGCAGGAGCGTGGCTGTCGTGGCCGGTGCATCGTCCAGCACCACGTCCTCGTGCACCGGCCATTGGTAGCCCAGCACACGCACCAGCGGCGACACCGCCAGCAGGTCACTGCCCACCGCCACGTGGTGCAACGTCTGCCCGGCATCACGCGCTTCGATGTGCAGCGCCTGCTGGGTGCTTTCGTAGTGCGCCAGCTCGGCTGCCCATGCTGGCAGTGCCAGGCTGTCCTGCAGCGCCAACCACGCGGCGAACTCGCTGGCGATCTGCGGGAACAACGGGGTATGGCAGGCATGGCGCGCGTAGTAGTGCTCGACCACACCGCGCCAGCGCGCTGCACCCAACCGCCGCTGCAGCTGCGGCAGGCAGCCAGCCAGCAGGCTGTCCACGCTGTCGATGCAGAGGCGGCGATACACCGCCAGCCGGCGTGCATCGACGCCTTCGGGTGCGGGCCGGGACGGATCACGCACATGGTCGGCCCAGCGCTGCTGCAGGGTGGCCAGCGACTCAGCCATGGGCCACCTCGGGCAGTCGTACGTCGGCCTGGGCCTGGCGGATCTGCGCGACCTCGGCCAGCAGCTCGGCCAGCGGCGGAAAATTGAAATCACGCTCCAGCAGGGTGGGGCGCACGCCGACGCGCGCATACGCTTCACGCAGCAGCGCCCAGACCACGCCCTTCACCGGCGCGCCGTGGGTGTCGATCTTGAAGCCATCGTCCTCGTCGAAATGGCCGGCGACGTGCAGGGACGCAACGCGATGGGCCGGGACGCGGGCGAGGAAATCGAAGGCGTCGTAGTGGTTGTTGCAGGCGTTGACGAAGACATTGTTGACGTCCAGCAGCAGGTCGCAGTCCGCTTCGGCCAGCACGGCGTTGATGAAATCGATCTCGCTCATGTCCGCGCCAGGCACGGCGTAGTAGGAGATGTTCTCCACCGCGATGCGCCGGCCCAGCATGTCCTGCACCTGGGCGATGCGCCCGGCGACGTGGTGCACGGCTTCACTGGTGAACGGCAGCGGCAGCAGGTCGTAGACGTGGCCACCGGCAGCGCAGTAGCTCAGATGCTCGCTGTACAGCTGCACCTGGTGCAGGTCGAGGAAGGCGCGGGTCTGTGCCAGCAGGGCGCGGTCCAGTGGGTCTGGGCCGCCCAGCGACAGCGACAGGCCGTGGCAGGTCAGGCGATGGCGCTCGCTCAGCTGGCGCAGCGCGGCACCGTGGGCACCGCCGACGCCGATCCAGTTGTCGGGCGAGACTTCGAGGAAGTCGATGGCATCGGCCGGCATCGCCAGCAGTTCGTCGATCAGGCCGCGGCGCAGGCCAAGACCAGCGCTGGCGGAAGGCAGGGGCAGGGACATGCGCGGTACTCCAGGGCAATGGCGCCGCCACGGGGGCGGCGCCGGAGGGTGGGCCATCAGTCGTTGACGCGGGAGAACAAGCCCTTCGGCATCGGCTTGCCGTTGGCGGTGTAGACACTGCGCAGGTAGTCGTGCGCTTCCTGTTCGCTGATGTAGCCGTCGTGGTCGGTGTCGATGCGGTCGAACTCGGCGGCACGCTTGGCGGCCACGGCGTTGAACTCGGCACGCGAGACCCGGCCGTCGTGGTCACGGTCGGTGCGGGCAAACGAGGCGTCGCCGCACTTGCCTTCACCGCACTGGCCTTCGGCCACCTTGGCCTTGCCGGCGGGCTTGCTGCTGGCGGCCTTGTTGGCGCCGCACTTGCCTTCACCACACTTGCCTTCAGCGGCGGCGCTCATGGCCACGGCACTGATCGCCAACGGCTGGATCGCGGCGGCCTGGCCGGCCAGCAGCAGGCCCCCGGCCAGGGCGATGCCGATGGCACCGATGCGCGGCAGGCGGGAGGTGGTGGTGTTCTTGGTCGAGACGGACATGGGATGACTCCTTGGGATTGCACGCCAGGCGTGCGGGATGGACGCCGCTGCAAGGCGACGGAAAAGAGGCGTGGACAGGGATGGAGCGGATCAGGCGCTGCGGCGACGGCGCAGCACGTAGGCCAGCAGCAGGGCAGCGCCGAGCAGGGCACCACCGAAGCCGATGCCGGGCAGCAGCGCGGCAATGGGCAGCAGCAGCGCGACCAGGCTGACGCCCCAGCCGAGGCCGTCATCGCCGGCGATGGCGCGTTGCGGGCCGGCCAGCAGGCGGTCCAGGCTGAGTGCGCCGCCACCGTTGAGGATCAGCGGCAGCAGCATGGCCAGGAACAGCAGCGGCAGCTTGAAGTTGCCATAGCCCTGGTCGGTGATCGCATAGCCCTGCCAGAGTTCGCCCAGGCCGTTCCACTGGTCGGGCCAGTGCACGGCGGCGATGGCAACCACCGTCAGCACCCAGAAGATGTAGGCCACCGAGCGCGTGGCCAGGCCCAGCAGCAGCATCACCGCACCCACCAGTTCCAGCCACGTGGCCAGCTGCCAGTTGAGCGAAGCGGGCAGGGTCGAGAAAGGAAACGGGAAGCGGCCTTCCAGATCGGCGAACCAGTTCTGTCCGCCCAGCTTCTCGCGGCCGGATTCAAAGAACTCCCAGGCCAGCAGGGTGCGCAGGGCCAGCGGCGAGAGCCAGCGGCCGACGGCATCCAGGCGCGGGGTGTAGAGGGAGGAGGCGGTGCTGATCATGGAGGTGTCCTGCGGGCCAGTGGTCGATGGAGGCCATTTCAGGCGGCGCAGGTATCGGCAACGTGTGCCGTTGCCCGGGGTTTTGTCAGCGACTGTCGCCGCGGCAGGGGTTTCGTACAGTCGGATACAAAGACGCCCCGGCGGTGCGCATCGGCGCGTTGCGCGCCCGCGTGCAGGGAACGATATCCACCCGATAGCGCCTGGCCATGCCCGGCGGCCGAATGTATCCCACTGTAGGAACCCGCCGTCGTCCTACAGTCCGGTACAACTCGGCGCCGCAGCGAAACAGCCGCGATACACCCACCGGCGGAAATGGCCACTCCCAACACCGGAGTGCCACCCATGATCCGTACCACCCTGCTTGCCGCCGCCCTGGCCCTGGCCGGCGCCGCCACCCCCGCCTTCGCTGCGCAGGCCGATGCCGGTGCGCCGCCCACGGTCATCCTCGTGCACGGCGCCTTTGCCGATGGCTCCAGCTGGAACAAGGTCATCACCACCCTGCACGACTGGAAGCTGCCGGCGGTGGCCGTGCAGAACCCGCTCACCTCGCTCGCGGACGACGTGGCCGCCACCCGCCGCGCCATTGCAGCTGCACCGGGCAAGGTGGTGCTGGTCGGCCACAGCTGGGGCGGTACGGTCATCACCGAAGCGGGCAACGATCCCAAGGTGCAGGCGCTGGTCTACGTGGCCGCCTTCGCACCGGATGCTGGCCAGTCCTCGGCGCAGCAGGGCGAAGGTTTCCCGGTCGGCCCCGGGCTGACCCGCCTGCAGGAGAAGGACGGTTACCTGACCCTGCCGGCCGATGCCATCGCGCGGGATTTCGCACCCGACGTGATGAAGAAGACCGCGGCCCTGCTGTACAGCACGCAGGTGCCGTTGAAGGCCAGCGCGCTGGGTGAGGCCGTGACCACGGCGGCGTGGCGCAGCAAGCCGAGCTGGTATGTGGTCAGCCGCGATGACCGCATGCTGTCGCCGCAGCTGCAGGTTGCCACCGCGCATCGCATCGGCGCGCAGCTGCAGTCCATCGGCAGCAGCCATGTGTCGCTGCTTTCGCACCCGGCGCAGGTGGCCGACAGCATCCTGGAAGCGGCCGGGGTGAAGCCGGCCGAGCTGCCGCTGGCCGAGCAGGGAGGCTGAGCGATGGCCACGCTTCGCGCCTATACCGTGCCGCTGTTGCTGGCCCTGCTCGGCGGTGCTGCGCTGCTGCTGGCCTGGCCCAGCCCCGAAGCCGGCGCACAGACCGCCGAGGCCGCACCGGCTGCGGGCTTCAACGGCGGCGGGCCGTGGCACAACAGCCCGCCGCTGGCCCTGGAGCAGCTGCGGGGGCAGGTGGTGCTGGTCGAGTTCTGGACCTATGGCTGCAGCAACTGCCTCAATGTCGCGCCGTACGTGCACCAGTGGCATGCCCGTTACGCACCGAAGGGCCTGCGCGTGATCGGCGTGCACACCCCCGAATTCGCCTATGAGGGACTGCAGGGCAACGTGCGCCACGCGATCCACCGCCTCGACATCACCTGGCCGGTGGTGCAGGACAACCAGTACCGCATCTGGAATGCCTGGGGTAACCGGTTCTGGCCGGCGCTGTACCTGGTCGACCGGCAGGGCAGGGTGGTCTACCGCCATTACGGCGAAGGCGACTATGCACGTACCGAAAGCGAGATCCAGCGCCTGCTGGCCAGCCCGTGAGCCGCGCTACCATGGCCGCGCCGCGCGGCCTTGTCCTCCGCCGCCATCATCGAGAACGCAATGAACCACGTACCGCACATCCTTGTCGTCGATGATGACAGCGACATCCGCCAGATGCTGGCCGACTACCTGCAGCGCAACGGCCTGCGCGTCAGCCAGGCCGATGGCGGCCGCGCGATGCGCGCGCTGATGGACACCCACGCCGTGGACCTGGTGGTACTGGACGTGATGATGCCCGGCGAGGATGGACTGAGCCTGTGCCGCAACCTGCGGGCCGGCAAGCACCGCGCCGTGCCGGTGGTGCTGCTGACCGCGCGCGACGACGAGACCGATCGCATCATCGGCCTGGAAATGGGCGCCGATGACTACGTGACCAAGCCGTTCTCCTCGCGCGAACTGCTGGCGCGCATCAACGCGGTGATCCGCCGCACGCAGATGCTGCCGCCCAACCTGCAGGTGAGCGAGGCCGGCCGCCAGCTGGCCTTCGGCGACTGGCGCCTGGATACCACCGCCCGCCACCTGCTGGATGCGCAGGACACCGCCTATCCGCTCAGCGGCGCAGAGTTCCGCCTGCTGCGCGTGTTCCTCGACCACGCCAACCGCGTGCTCAGCCGCGACCAGCTGCTCAGCCTCACCCAAGGCCGTGATGCGGAACTGTTCGATCGCTCGATCGACCTGCTGGTCAGCCGCGTGCGCCAGCGCCTGGGCGATGATGCGCGCGAGCCGACCTACATCAAGACCGTGCGCAGCGAAGGCTATGTGTTCAGCGTGCCGGTGCAGCTGCTGGGGCCGGAGGAATGAACGCCGCCGCGCGCCGCCTGCCGTGGCCGCGCACGCTGTCCGCGCGCCTGCTGCTGTTGCTGCTGGGTGGGCTGACCCTGGCCCACGCACTGTCGTTCGGCCTGCTGTTCTTCGAGCGCTACCAGGCCACGCGCAGCATGATGCTGCGCAACCTGGACGAGGACGTGGCGGTGAGCGTGGCCTTGCTGGAACACCTGCCAGCGGACCAGCGCCAGGCCTGGGTGCCGCGGCTGGAGCGCCGCACCTATCGCTACCTGCTGCGTCCGGCTGCGTCCGGGCTGGCACTGGAAACCGAGCGCGCGCGCCAGGTCACCGCCATCATCGATGACAGCCTGGAGCATCGCTATCCGCTGCTGGCACGCCAGGTCGCGCGCCTGCCAGAACGTTTCGAAGTGGAGCTGCGCCTGCACGACGGTTCACCGCTGACCATCGAAGTGACCCCGTCCGGCCTGCCGCTGGCGCGCTGGCTGCCGGCCGTGCTGCTGGTGCAGCTGGCGTTGCTGCTGCTGTGCGCGTGGCTGGCGGTGCGGCTGGCGCTGCGCCCGCTGCAGCAGTTGTCGCACGCGGTCGAGCACCTGCAGCCGGGCAAGGATGCAGCGGTGCTGCCCGAGGATGGCCCTGCCGAAGTAGGCGCGGCTGCGGCCGCACTCAACGCGCTGCAGGCACGCATCCGCGGCCATGTCAGCGAGCGCCTGCAGATCCTGGCCGCCATTTCGCACGACCTGCAGACACCGATCACGCGGATGAAGCTGCGCGTGGAAACCCTGCCCGAAGATGCCACCCAGCAGCGCCTGCTGGATGACCTGGACCACCTCGGCCAGCTGGTGCGCGAAGGCGTGGCCTATGCGCGCAGCAGCCATGTGGCCAGCGGTGCACCGGTGGTGATGGACCTTGCCGCGTTCCTGGCCAGCGTGGTCGGAGATTACGAAGACATGGGCAAGCCGGTGTCCGGCGGTGCGCCGGCGGGACTGACCGTGCAGACCTGGCCGCAGCCGTTGCGCCGGGTGGTCGGCAACCTGGTGGACAACGCGCTGCGCTATGCCGGCAGCGCCGAGATCGATGCCGGTCGTGATGCTGCCGGCAAGCCGTGGATCAGCGTGTCTGATCGGGGCCCGGGCATTCCCGAGGATCAGCTGCAGGCGGTGCTCGCGCCCTTCCACCGGTTGGAGAGCTCGCGCAACCGCGATACCGGCGGTACCGGCCTGGGCCTGGCCATCGCCGTGCAGCTGGCACAGTCGCTGGGCGGTTCGCTGCAGCTGCGCAACCGGGACGGCGGTGGCCTGCAGGCCGTGCTGCAGTTGCCGGGCTGATGGGTGCAGTCCGACCCGGCCTGCAGGTGCACCGCGCCATCACCCGGCCCGTGACACCCTCCGCCCATGACTGAAATGACCGCGGCGCGGCAGCGCTCGATGTGGGTGGCAGGCCTGTCCACCGTGGTGGAGTGGTACGACTTCACCCTCTACCTGTACTTCGCGACCGTGCTGTCGCGGGTGTTCTTCGGCGGCGGCGAGCAGGCCATGCTGGTCACCCTGGCCGGGTTCGCGGTGTCCTACCTGATGCGTCCGCTGGGCGCGCTGTGCTTCGGCCACCTCGGTGATCGCCTCGGCCGGCGCTGGATGCTGCTGGCCTCGATGGCGCTGATGGCGGCGGCGATGCTGGCCACGGCGCTGTTGCCGACTGCGGCGACGGCGGGCACCACGGCCGGCATATTGCTGCTGGTCCTGCGCTGCGTGATGGCCTTTTCGGTAGGCGGTGAATACACCGGGGTGGTGGCCTACCTGCTGGAAAGCGCGCCAGCGCGGCGACGCGGCCTGGTCACGTCGCTGGCCTCGGCCGCCAGCGAAGTGGGCGCGCTGCTGGCGGTGGCTATTTCCGCGGTGACGGTGGCGACGCTCACGCCCGCGCAGCTGGATGGCTGGGGCTGGCGCATCCCGTTCTTCGTCGGTGCCGCGCTGGCGCTGGTGATCCTCATCGCACGGTCGGGCATGCATGAGTCGCCCGAATTCGAGCGCCAGCGCCGCGAGGGCAGCATTCCGGCCACGCCGCTGCGCCACGTGCTGCGCAACCATCCCGGCGCGGTGGCGCGCACGTTCGCGATTTCCGCGCTGGGCTCGATCACCTACTACGTGGGCATCACCTACGTGCCGGCCTTCCTGCACGCACAGGGGCACGACGAAGGCGATGCGCTGTGGCTGTCCACGGTGGCCGCGGTGGCGGTCATCGCGATCACGCCGCTGTGCGGCATGTTGTCCGATCGCTTCGGGCGGCGTCCGCTGTTGCTGGGCCTGACCGTACTGGCGGCACTGCTGCCGCTGTCGATGTTCGGCTGGATGGCCGAGGCGGCGCCGCTGGGCATCGCGCTGGCGGCGGTGGTACTGGCCTGCGTGGCCGGCGGTGTGAGCGCGGTGGCCGCACCCGCCACGGCCGAGCAGTTCCCGGGCGAAGGCCGGGTGAGCGGGCTGGCACTGGGCGTGACCATGGCCACGGCGGTGTTCGGCGGGGCGACACCGTGGCTGGCGCAGTGGTGGGTGGAACGCAGCGGCTGGGCAGCGGCACCGGGCGCGATGATCGCGCTGGTGGCGGTGCTGGTGCTGCCGGTGCTGTGGACCCTGCCCGAGACGACCCCGGGCAGGGCCAAGCGCTAGGCGATCAGACCGCCAGGGTCTGCTCGATGTCGGCCAGCACGGCCGGGGCATCCACGCCGATGGCGATCGACTGCAGCACGTGGCCATCCCACACGCTGGGGCCGAAGGCCAGGCCTTCCGGCTTGGGAATGGTCATGCCGCGGGCCACGCCATCGGTGGCCACGCGCACGCTGGCGCGTTCGAACTGGAACAGCTCCGGGCGGGTCAGGGCGATGCAGGCGCAGCAGTCGTGCACGACCATGCCCTTGTGCCCGGCCTGCAGGTAGAAGTCCACGTAGTCCTGCGAGAGCGCGCGCACCAGCTCGGCGTCGGCGCCGCCGATGGCAGCCAGCTTGTCCAGGCCATCACGGTCCATCTCCACGCGGGTGGTGACGTCCAGGCCGATGGCGGTGACCGGCCACTGCGCGGTGAACACGATGTCGGCCGCTTCGGCGTCGCCCCAGATGTTGGCCTCGGCGGCCGGGGTGATGTTGCCGTTGACGTGGAAGGCGCCGCCCATGAGGACCACGCCGCGCACCAGGCCGGCAATGTCCGGGGCGTGCTGCAGGGCCAGGGCCAGGTTGGTCATGCGGCCGACCGCCACCAGGGTCACTTCGCCCGGGTGGGCGCGGACCAGGTCGATGATCAGCTGGTGGGCCGGGCGCGCATCGGCGGCCACGTCCAGCGCGGTCGGCACCGGGTGGTTGCCCAGGCCGTTGTGGCCATGGATGTGCACCGGCCAGGCTTCCGGCGTGGCTTCGGGCTGCAGCGGGCCGGCGGCGCCGCGCGCGACCGGGGCGGCAAAGCCCCAGGCCTGCTTCAGGTACAGCGCGTTGTGGGTGGTCGATTCCACCGAGGCGTTGCCGAAGGTGGTGGTGACGCCGACCAGGTCGATCTGCGCGTGCTTGTGCAGGTACAGCAGGGCCAGGGCGTCGTCGACGCCCGGGTCGGTATCGAAAATGACTTTCAGCATGTTGTTGTTCTTCTTCTTCCGTGTGGTGCAAGGGGGCCGGCGGGCCCCTGGGGGCCGGGCCGGCGCGCCCTACATTGTCCCATCTTCATGACAGGCAGGGCGAACCGGGGCGGCGGTGCTATCGTCAGGGGGTATCCAGGGAGGGAGCACCGCCATGAAGACCCCCGCGATCCTGCTGGCCGGGCTGCTGTGCCTGGGCACCGTCGCGCCTGCATTGGCCACCTCGGTGGCGCCGAAACCGCTGGCGGAAATGGTGGCGGACGCCGACCAGATCGTCCGCGCCACGGTGGTCGACGTGGAGATGGTCGATGGCAAGGGACGGCCGCTGACCGATCCCGGATCGCGCACCGGGCCAGGCTTGGACAACGAGATCCGCCTGGTCCTGCAGGTGCAGGAAGTGCTGCGGCCGCGGCAGGGCGGGGTGCCGGCGACGATCCGGGTGCCGCTGTGGACGATGTGGCATTACACCTTGGGCCATATCCGCGAGGCCACGCTGGGCAGCGAAAGCCTGTTCCTGCTCAAGGGCGAGCGCCATGCACCGGTCTATCCGGTGGGTTTCCAGCGGCCGCTGGATGAGCGCGCGCAGATCCAGTCATTGATGGTGGCGCCATGACCGCGCCGGTTCGCTGCTGCGGAGGCACGCCATGCTGGTGGTGACCCTGGTCCTGATCGCCCTGGTGCTGGGCCTGAACCTGGTCGCCACGTACGTGGTGGTGCGGCGCGACGACGTGTCGGTGGGAGGGCGGGCGTTACAGCTGCTGCTGGTCTGGCTGCTGCCGCTGGTGGGCGCGATCCTGTGCATGGCAATCGCCACCGCCGATGGCTCGGTCAGCCGCAGCGAGGGCAGCTTCGCGGGCAGCTACGATTCCTCGGGCAGTTACTCCAGTGACAGCCACAACAGCCACAGCTACAGCGGCTCGGACTGCAGCAGCGACAGTGGTGGCGGCGATGGTGGCAGCTGCAGCGATTGAGGCCATGTAGAGTCGAGCTTGCTCGACTGCCTCTGAAAAGCAGTCGAGCAAGCTCGACTCTACGAAACAGCGGTCGGCCGGCGTTATTCGTGCCGTGCCGTACCCGCTCAGCCGCCGCCTTCGGTCGGCAACGGTGCAGGCACGTTCAACAACCCCCCATCGGCCACGTAGGCGGCCAGCGCCTGGCCCTGGCTCAGCAGGTGGCGTTCCATCGTGCGTTCGGCCGCCTGCGCGTCACGGCGGCGGAAGCAGTCCATCAGCTCGCGGTGTTCGGCCAGCGACTGCGCGGTGCGGCCCGGTGCCAGCAGCTGGCGGCCACGGTGCATCTTCAGGATGCGGTGCAGGTCGTGGGTGATGCGGATCAGCCACGGGTTGCCGGCGTAGTGCTGCACGGTTTCGTGGATCAGGTAGTTGTTGCGGTAGTACTCGGCGATGTTGCCGTTGGCGGCGGCCGCTTCCATGGCCGCGTGCAGATCTTCCAGCTGCTGCACGCCGGCATCGTCGATGTGCCTGACCGCTTCATGCGCGCAGCGGCCTTCCAGCATCGCCATCACCGGGAACAGCTGGTTGAGGTCTTCCAGCGTGAGCCGGGTGACCCGCGCGCCGCGGCCAGCATCGATCTGCACCAGACCTTCGGCGGCCAGCAGCTTCAGCGCCTCGCGCAACGGCGTGCGGCTGATGCCCAGTTCCTCGCACAGTGCCGGCTCGTCGATCCACTCGCCCGGCGGCAGCCGGTAGTCGTAGATACGCTCGCGCACATGCTCGGCCACCTCTTCGTACAGAGGCGCGCGCTTCTTGGGTGAACGCGGGGCGGGAGCAATGGCCATGGTGGAAAGTGTACTGCCTCCCTGCGTGGAACCTGTAACGGGGTGGGGAAATACGGCTTGGTAGAGTCGACCGCTGGTCGACTGCCCTTCGCATGGATCCCGAAGATCCCGCGCTGCGCGCGATAGTCGACCAACGATCGACTCTACCTCCCCGATTCGAAGGGCGCCGGAATCCTCCGGCGCCCCTGCAAAATCACATCCAGCCCGGCACCACGAACACCAGCCAGGCCAGCAGCGGGCCGAACGCGACCACCAGGCCGCTGTAGACCAGGAAGCGGCGGAACAGCGTCTCGCGCTCTTCCTTCGCTGCCGAGGCCACCACCAGTGCGCCGTTGGTCGAGAACGGGCTGACGTCGACGATGGTGGACGACACCGCCAGCGCGCAGATCGCGCCGGCGGCACCCAGGTGGCCCTGCATCAGGAACGGCACCGCCAGCGGAATGGTCGCGCCCAGCACGGCGGCGGACGAGGCGAACGCGGAGACGATGCCGCCGACGTAGCAGACCAGCAGCGCACCCAGCAGGGGAATGCCGATGCTGGACACACCATGGCCGATGAAATCCACCGCGCCGGCATGTTCGAGCACGCCGATGTAGGTCACCACGCCGCAGATCAGCAGCACGGTCGACCAGCTGATGCCATCGACCGCACCCTTCTGGCTCTGCGGCGAGAGCAGGGCCAGCGCCACCGCGACGGTGATCGAGACCAGGCCGACGTTGAGGTTGTAGATCAGTGCGGCCACGCCCAGGCCGAGCAGGCCGATCAGGGTGAACAGACGCTCGCGGGTGAAGCCCACCGCATCCAGTGCAGCCGGATCATTCGACAGCGTGCCACCACCGGCGGCCACCAGCGCGCCGTGGCCCTCGATGGCGAACTGCCGCGACGACGCCTGCGGGCCGCCGGCCATGGCCAGGTCAGCACCGCCCACGGTGCCGGCGGCGGTGATCGAACCACGGCGCATCAGGGCGATGCCGCCGAAGGCCAGGAAGCAGATGATCGCCATCATGAAGTTGAAGCCGAGGCTGGTCAGGAACACCGCCATCTCGGTCACTTCCAGGCCGGCCTTCTGCACCACGCCATTGGTGATGCTGCCGTACACGCTGATCGGCGAGAAGCCACCGGCCTGCGCACCATGGATCACCAGCAGGCCCATCATCAGCGGGTTGATGTTGTACTGCTTGGCGAAGCGCAGCGCGACCGGGCCGATGATGGCCACCGCGGCCGGGCCCAGCGCGCCGAAGGCGGTCAGCACGGCGGTGATGACGAACATCACCCACGGGATGGCCACGATGTGGCCGCGCACGGCTTTCACCGCCCAGTGCACCAGCAGGTCGATGGTGCCGTTCTTCTGCGCGATGGCGAACAGATAGGTGATGCCGACCAGGGTCAGGAACAGGTCGCCCGGGAAGCCGGCGAGCACTTCCTTGCCCCCCATGCCGACCCAGACGCCGCCGACGATGAAGGCCAGGGCGAAGGCCACCGCACCCATGTTGATGGGCATCGCGGTAGCGACGATGAACATGATCACCAGGCCGATGATCGTTGCGATTTGTGGACTCATGCGCCCTCCCAGACACGTGACTCGCGTACAGCTCGGATGGAGACCCGCCATCCCGGGGTAAGGCGTCGTACAACGTGATGCGTGATACGTACTGCTCGAACCCGTTACTGCAGCCGCTCCAGCGCGCTGCGGACCCATGCCGCGGCGCCGTCCAGGCTCTGGAACTCTTCCACCGCGCGCACCTCGCAGCACGGGTAGGACGGCGCGACCATGCGCGCCAATGCGTTGCCCGGACCCAGCTGCAGGAACACCCGCGCGCCGCGCTCGAAGGCCTGGCGCATCACCTGCGCCCACTCGATGGTCTGTGCCAGCTGCGCCGACAGCGTGTGCACCGCTGCCGCGCGATCACGCACCGGGCGCGCATCGATGCCGGCCAGCAGCGGCAGGCGCGGCGCCTGCAGCGGCGAAGCATCCAGCGCGGCCGCAAACGGTGCGACGGCGGCCTGCAGCAGCGGGGTATGTGCAGGCACGTGCACCGGCAGCGGGCGAACCTCCGCACCCTGTGTGCGTGCTGCATCGGCCAGCGCCTGCAGTGACGCCTGCGTGCCGCCGACGATGAAATGATCCTGCCCGTTGGCAATGGCCACATGGGCACCGTGTGCATCGCACAGTGGCTGCAGGGTGTGGCGCTGCAGCCCCAGCACCGCCCGCATGCCCGCATCGGCGGGGCTGGCGGCATCCATCAGCCGCGCGCGCTGTGCGGCCAAGGCCAGGCAGGTTGCGGTGTCGACGCTGCCGGCAACCGCATGTGCGGCCAGTTCACCGATGCTGTAGCCCGCCACGACCACCGGCGCTGGCAGGCCGTCGCGCAGCACCTGCCAGTGCGCCAGCGTGGCCGCGCACAGCAGCGGTTGCGCCAGCGCATTGTCGAAGCGCGCGTCATCGGCAGCGGCGGTGAAGACATCACGATCAAGTACCGCGCCCGCAGCGTGCAGGACATCGCGGGCCGCAGGCAGCTCTCGCACGCGGGCGAACATCGCCGCATGCTGCGCACCTTGGCCGGGGCAGAGCAGGGCCAGGCTCATGCGCCCTCCTGCTGCAGCAGGAACCAGGCGCAGGCCAGCAGGTCGGCACTGCCGCCGGGACTCAGGCGACGGGCGACGAACTCGTCGCCAAGCGCGTGCAGGCGTGCCTGCCAGCCGGGTGCGGATGCGCCGCCGCCTGCGAGGAAGCTGCGTGCCTGCTGCTGGGCCCAGGCCAGCCCGTCGGCGCCACCACGGTGCAGCAGGTTCAGGTCATCCACCTGCGCGACCAGCTGCATCAGGGTCTGGCACAGCGCCGCATCGCGCGCCAGGCCGTTGTGCAGGGCATGGCGCAGGGTCGGTACAGCCAGGTCGCGCAGCACGGGGTAACCGGCGGCGGCCTGTTCGCGCACGCCCGGCACGCCATGGCGCAGGCGCGCGCGCTGGCCGGGGCTGGCCGCATCCAGCGGCGCAGCGGCGAAGTCATCGGCCCAGTGCTGCACGGCCAGGCAGACCTGCGCGGCGGGCGCGGCGTGGCCGTGCTGGCGGCGGCAGCGCGCGGCAGCGGCCACCAGCAGGCCCAGGCTGAAGATGGCACCGCGATGGGTGTTGATGCCGCCGGTGGCGCGCAGCATCGCGCGCTCGGCGGCAAGGCCATGCGCGCGCAGGGCAGCGAACGGCGCATCGTCGGCACCGGTGCCGGCAATTGAGGTGAAGTAGTGGCGCAGCGCGAACAGGCTGCGCAGGAACGTGCCGGCGTCCATGTCGTCATGGCTGCCGCTGTTGAACGGAGTAACCAGGCCCGGCTTCGGCGCGCAGGCCAGTTCAGCATGCAGGCTGGCGATGGCCAGTCGGCCCAGACGCGCGCTGTCGACGCGGCGCACGATGTGTGGGCTGGCATGCGCGAGCGCGTTCATGCGGCCACTCCGGTGGCGACGAACAGGCGTTCGCGGGCTTCCAGCGCGGCGCCTTCCAGGCGCTTCACCAGCACCTGGCGGCTGCCACCGGCGTATTCGCGCCAGTTCACCGCGCCGCCATCGCCCAGGCACAGTTCGCCATCCACGCGACGGCCGTACTCGCGTTCCCAGCTCTGCAGGCGCGCGACCACTGAGTCGGCCTGCGCGGCGGCATCCACCTGCCACAGCAGGTCGATATCCGAAGCGGCATGCACATAGGGCAGGTCACTGAGATGCTGCCAGGCGAAGGCACCAAACACGCGTGCAGGCGCGATGTGCGCCAATGCGTGCAGCGCCGGCTGCCAGTCATGGGCAACACCGGTGGCGAGGATCGCTTCCAGCGTCGGCGGCGGCTGCTGGCGCACTACATCGTGCAGCGGTACGCGCAGGGCGATGCGCTGCTTGCCTTCGCTCGGCGGCAGCGGCACGCCCAGGCGGAGGCGCGGGTCGGGATCATCCACGGCGCGCCGCGCCACCATCGCTGGCAGCCCCTGCGCAAACCACGCCGCCAGGCGCGGTTCGTGCGCGGCCACGTCCGCCCGCCAATCGGCATGCGCCGACAGCCAGGCCAGCGTGTGGCGGGCGGGCCGGTCAGGCATCGCCGCGGGCCACCGCAGTGCAGACATCCGCTGCCAGCGCACGGCCGCCGCGCTCTGCGCCGCGTGCGGCACGCAGGTCGCCGTCGCTGGGCGTGCGCAGTGCCTGCAGCAGGTGCTGGGCCAGGTCGCCGTCCCACAGCGAATCGACCGCACCCATCGACACGTAGTTGGCCACGCCCGGCGCGAACACCGGCGAGCTCTGGCTGAGTGCCTGCAGCTTCTCCAGCGGTTGCTTGGTCACCCGCGCCATCGCGCGCAGGTCCATCACCCGCACCTGCGCATCGGGCAGGGCGTGGATGTGGTCGGCCATCAGGCCGAAGGACAGGAAACCACCGCTCACCGATTCACCGTAGACCAGGGTGACCAGGCGTGCGCCACGGCGGCGGGCCAGGTCGAGGGTCTGCGCGAGATGGGCGAAGTAGCCGTTGATGCCCAGCAGTTCATCGCGGCGGGCCAGGCGTTGGCCAGCGGTGTCGGCCAGCATCACGATCGGTCGCTGCGGATGCGCAGCGGTGCTGGCCAGCACGGTGTCGGCCAGGGCCAGCGCATGGTCGACGCCGACCTCGATGCGGTCGGTGGTGCCGATCACCGTCACCTCGCCATCCTCGGTGGTGGCCGTGCCGGTCAGCACCGAATCCTGCACGTTGATGCGGTGCCCGCGCGGGAACAGGGCATCGAGCAGGGTCTGCAGCGGGGCGTTCATGGCAGGCTCCGGTCGGCGGTGGCGGCGAGGAAGGCGTCGGTATCCAGCAGCGGCAGGCGCTCGGGTTCGGCGATGCCCTGGCGTGCCCAGATCTCCAATCCATCGCGGCAATCGCCCCAGGCCTGCACGCGTGCCTTCAGTGCGGCATGGCGGGCCTGCAGGGCGTTCAGTGCGGTGTCGGTATCGCCGCTGGCGGTGTCGGCCTGCAGTGCATCGGCGGCGGCACGTGCAAACGCTTCGATGGCGTCGGGCACCAGCACCTGCGCCTGGTCGATCAGGTAGCGGTGCTTGCCGCCGGTCACGCGCCACACCAGGGCGCGGTCGCGCGAGTCGAATTCTTCCACGCCGCGCACGGTCTCGATCACTTCCGGCCCGGACAGCGACAACCGGCCTTCCTCGGACATGATGACGGTGGTGCAGCAGCGGGCGACGATGCCCATGCCGCCAAACGCACCATTGCCGCTGCCGATCAGGGCGACCACCGGCACGCCAGCGGCGCGTGCGCCCAGCGTGGCACGCATGATTTCGGAAATGGCGATCAGCCCTGCATTGGCCTCGTGCAGGCGCACGCCGCCGGTGTCGAGCAGCAGCAGCACGCCGTCGGGGCATATTTGCGCCGCGCGCCGCAGCAGGCCGGTCAGCTTGGCGCCGTGGACCTCGCCGACGCCACCCCCCATGAATTCACCCTGCTGCGCAGCCAGCAGCACGCGCCTGCCCTGCAGCGTGGCTTCGCCAACGATGATGCCATCGTCGAATGCGGCCGGCTGGTCGAGCTGGGCCAGGTGCGGGCTCATCACCCGTCGCGCCGGGCCGAGGAACTCGCGGAACGAACCGGCATCGACCAGCCCGGCAATGCGTTCGCGTGCATCGGCTTCGTAGTAGCTGTGGCGTTGTACGTGGCTCATGGCGTGCCTCCGGCCAGCAGGGTTTCCACGGCCTGGTCCAGGCGCAGGCTGACCACGGCCGGGGTCGCACCGGCATCGTTGATCGATATGCGCACGTCGCGCAGCGGATGGCGCTGCGCGAAATCGGCGATGACCGCCTGCCAGATGGTGCCGAAGCCCTGCGCGGCGGTGATGATCCGCACCGTCATCGCCCCGTCCTGCGCGGCGGGCTCCAGCAGGATTTCCAGGTTGCCCGAGGCGAGCACGCCCACCAGCACCGCATCGCGCGGGAACTGCACCGGGGTGCGGCCGTCGAATCGATAGTCGAGGGTTTCCATGCTCAGTCCCTTACCAGTTGCGGAAGCGCTTGGGCGGGTCGTACAGGCCACCGGACCAGCGCACCAGGTCCTTCACCGAACGCGCAGCCAGCAGGTCGCGGCTGGCATCGCGCGGCGAGATGCCGAGATCTTCGGGGCGGCGGATCACGCCGCGGTCGCGCAGGTTTTCCACCATCGCGCGGTCGCGCCCGAGGCCCACGGCGGTGTAGCCGGACACGCCGCGGATCGCCTGTTCGCGCTCCTCCGGCGTGCGGCATTGCAGCAGGTTGGCGATGCCTTCCTCGGTCAGCACGTGGCTGACGTCGTCGCCGTAGATCATCACCGGCGGCAGCGGCATGTCCGCGCGCTCGGCCAGTTCCCAGGCATCGAGGCGTTCAACGAAGGCCGGCGCCATGTGCTCGCGGAAGGTTTCCACCATCTGCACGACCAGCTTGCGCCCGCGCGGCATTTCACCCGGTCGCGCGGCCTGCTGCCCGGCCTTGATCCAGGCATTGCTGGCGTGGCGGCGGCCGCGTGCATCGGAGCCCATGTTGGGCGCGCCACCGAAGCCGGCGATGCGGTCGCGGGTGGCAGTGGAGCTGTTGCCCTGGAGGTCGATCTGCAGCGTGGAGCCGATGAACATGTCGCACGCATACAGGCCGGCGGTCTGCGAGAACGCGCGGTTGGAGCGCATCGACCCGTCGGCACCGGTGAAGAACACATCACCACGGGCGGCGATGTATTTCTCCATCCCCAGTTCCGAACCGAACGAATGCACGGATTTGACGAAGCCCGATTCGATCGCCGGGATCAGTGCCGGGTGCGGGTTCAACGCCCAGTGCTGGCAGATTTTTCCCTTCAGCCCCAGCGACTCTGCGTAGGTGGGCAGCAGCAGTTCGATGGCCGCGGTGTCGAAGCCGATGCCATGGTTGAGGCGGTTGACGCCGTACTCGGCGTAGATGCCCTTGATGGCCATCATCGCCATCAGCACCTGGATCTCGGAGATCTGCGCCGGGTCACGGGTGAACAGCGGCTCGATGTGGTTCGGGCGCGGCGCCTGCACCACGAAGTTGACCCAGTCAGCGGGGATATCGACGCGGGGGAGGGTGTCGACGATTTCGTTGACCTGGGCGATGACGATGCCGCCGCCAAAGGCAGTGGCTTCGACGATCACCGGGGTGTCTTCGGTGTTCGGGCCGGTGTAGAGGTTGCCGTGGCGATCGGCAGCCTGTGCGGCGACCAGCGCCACGCGCGGGGTGAGATCGATGAAGTAGCGGCCGAACAGTTCCAGGTAGGTGTGGATGGCGCCGATCTGGATGCGCCCTTCGGCCACCAGGTTGGCCAGCCGCACCGACTGCGGACCGGAGAAGGAGAAATCCAGCTTGGAGGCGATGCCGCGCTCGAACACGTCCAGGTGCGAGGGCAGCGACAGCACTGACTGCACCATGTGCAGGTCGTGCACCCGTGCCGGGTCCAGGTCGGCCAGGGCCTGGGCAAGGAAATCGGCCTGCTTCTGGTTGTTGCCCTCCAGGCAGACCTTGTCGCCCGGCTCCAGCAGGGCGTGCAGCAGCGCACCCACGTCTGCGGCGGCGACTTCGCGGCCCCTGGCCCATGGCGCGGCGCGTTCCAGGCGGGCCTGGCGGCTGCGTTCCAACGTGTCCCAGCTCGGGTTCATCGACCGGCTTCCGATTGGTGTTGGGATAATTACCGCATAATTACGGCGGGGCGTGCAACCCGCAGCGCAGCAAAAAGAAGGGCCCGCGCGCAGGCGGGCCCATTCAGGGTTGAGAGGTATGCCGACCAACGGTCGGCACCCACCAATTACAGGGCTGCCTGGAACTTCCAGCGCAGGCTGGCCCATTCCGGTAGGCCACGACCGTCGGTCGTGGCGGAGGGCAGGGTGTGCCGACCAACGGTCGGCACCCACCAGTTACCGGGCTGCCTGGAACTTCCAGCGCAGGCTGGCCCATTCCGGTAGGCCACGACCGTTGGTCGTGGCGGAGGGCAGGGAGTGCCGACCAACGGTCGGCACCCACCGAAAGCCGGCACCCACCGTTCTGCAGGCGCTTCAGAACTTCCAGCGCAGGCTGGCCGCCACGAAGCGCGGTTCGCCGTAGTTGTTGTAGTCCAGGTTGGCCCAGTAGGTCTTGTCCAGCGCGTTGCGCACGCTCAGCGTCGCCGTCCAGTTGTCGCTGATGCGGTAGTTGGCGTTGAACTGCACCAGCGCGTACGCCGGCTGGTTCACCGTCACCGTGCCACCCAGCGGGTACGGGATGTTGTAGCCCTGCACCTTGCTCTGCCACTGCACGCCGGCACCCACGCTCAGGCGGTCCAGCGCGCCGGGCAGGCGCACCTGGGTGTTCAGCTGCAGCAGGTCTTCAGCCGGGTTGGCATACAGCAGGTCGGTGGTGGCGCGGGTCACCTTGACGTGGGTGTAGCCGGCGTTGACCGTCCAGCCCGGCAGGATCTCGCCGTTGATGTCCACTTCCCAGCCACGCGCCTTGGTGCCGTTCACGCCGATGTAGGCCGAGGTGCCATCGCTGAGCGAGCCGTCCGGCACGCTCATGTCACGCACCGCGTAGTTGTCCTGCTTGGCTTCGAACACCGCGGCGTTGGCGGTCAGGCGGCCATCCAGCCACTGCGTCTTGATGCCCGCTTCGACGTTCGAACCCTGCACCGGGGCCAGCAGGTTCTCGTTCTTGTCCTTGAAATTCTGCGGGTTGAAGATCTCGGTGTAGCTGGCATACGCCGAAACGTTCGGGGTGATGTCGTACACCAGGCCCACGTACGGGGTCACTTCATCGCTGACCTTGTAGGCGCCGCTGGTGCCGGTGTAGGCGCCGGTGGTGCTGTACGAGCGGCTGCGGGTTTCCCAGCGGCTCAGGCGCGCGCCGGCAATCAGCGACAGCGGATCGGCCAGGCGCAGGCGGGTGGCCAGGTAGATGCCGCTCTGGGTGGTCTTGGCCACACGGCGCCCACCGGTACGGGTGTAGGTCACCTCGGAAATGTCGCCATTCCAGTCGTACACGTTGGGGATGTAGTAGCAGCGATCGCCGCCGCAGCGTGCCCAGTCGGTGGGGAAGTTGAGCGTGGTGGTGTGGGTGGTGGCTTCCAGGTCCGACCACTGGGTGCCCAGGGTCACGTCGTGCTCGCGGCCGAACAGGTTGAAGGTGCCGGTCAGGTAGGCATCGACGTTGCGGCGGGTGTCTTCGGCATCGCCGGCGGCGGCGCGCAGGAAGATGCCCGAGCCATCCACCGGGTTCGGGTTGCCGGTGCCGTACAGGCGCACGTTCTGCACGTTGCCGCGGGTGTAGGAGGTGTTGATCTTCAGCAGCCAGTCGTCACCGAAGCGCTGCTCCAGATTGGCGAACACGGTGCTGGTTTCGCGCTGCCAGTAGCTCCACTTCGGCGACAGGTTGGTCGAGCGCGGCAGGTGGGCGAAATTGCCCTGGCTGTCGAAGAACGGCACGGTGCCCCAGGTCGAACCCACCGGGTTGTTGTCCTGGGTCTGGTAGCCGACGGTGACGGTGGTGCTGTCGGTCAGGTCGCCTTCCAGCACGGCCATGCCGGCCATCTTGTCTTCCTTGTAGCGGTCGTAATAGAAATCACGATCGGTATAGGCGGCGACCACGCGGCTGCGGAAGCGGCCGTCGGCGGTCAGCGGCGCGGTCACGTCGGCCTCCATGCGGCGGTAATCCCAGCTGCCGGCGCTGACCGAGAACGAGGCATCGAATTCCTTGCCCGGGCGCTTGCGCAGCAGGTTCACCGTGGCCGACGGCACACCGGCGCCGCTGAGCAGGCCATTGGCACCGCGGATCACTTCCACACGGTCGTAGAAGGCGGTGTCGTACTCCTGGTTGGTCGAGCCGCTGTAGGTCGGGATGCCGTCGACCTGGAAATCGGTGATGGCGAAACCACGTGCGTAGTACAGCGGGCGCTGGGTGTCATAGAAGGACACGCTGACGCCGGTGACGTTGCGCATCACGTCGTTGATGCTGAACAGCGATTCGTCCTGCAGGCGCTGCAGGCTGATCACGGTGGACGACTGCGGGGTTTCCTGCAGCGTGATCGGCAGGCGGGTGGTGCTCGACGGCGGTGCCGACTGTTCGGCGCGCACGCTCACCCGGTCCAGGGTCTTGGCGTCGGAGGCATCGGCACCTGCGTCGGCAGCCGAAGCGGCGGGCGCGGCCACGGCAAGGCAGGACAGCAGGGCGGCCGGCAGCAGCGCACGGCGGGGCAGGGAAGAGCGGGCAGGCAGGGTCATGGAGAGCTCGAGGACGTGGGCGGGGGGAGGCAGCCGTCAACCAGCACCCGGGCGGCGGCATCGGGTGGGCTCAGATCCATCTGGGGGCATGCGGGCGTCGTGCGGGACGCAAATGTAAATCGTTCTTAACAACATTACAATTCGTGACACGGCGAAATGGTCTTTGCGCATCCAGGAGGGGGCAGCGCCCTGGGCCCGCAAACGCGAACGGCCACCCGAAGGTGGCCGTCCGTGTCCTGCGTTGAACGTGCGGGCTTACAGCGCCTGCAGTTCCTCGTTGGCGTTGCGCTTTTCCGGCGCGGCCGGGGCAGTGGCCGGGGCCAGCGCCGGCGTCGCGGCGTTCTCCAGCGGCACCTCCAGGTAGGGCAGGTGCAGGCTCTGGCTGGTCAGCGTGCGGATCTCGTTGGTCAGCGCTGCGCTGTCGTTGAGCTTGCGGCCGTACGACGGCACGATCTCGCGCAGGCGGGTCTCCCAGCCGGCCTTCATCTGCTCCGGGAAGGCCTTGGCCATCAGGTCCAGCATGATCGGCGGCGAGGTCGAGGCACCCGGGGAAGCACCCAGCAGGGCGGCCAGGGTGTGGTCCTTGTCGGTCACGATCTCGGTGCCGAACTGCAGCACCGGGCCCTTCAGCGGGTCGCGCTTGATGATCTGCACGCGCTGGCCGGCGGTCACCAGCTTCCAGTCAGTGGGCTTGGCGTTGGGGAAGTACTTCACCAGTTCGGCCTGGCGGTCGGCATCGTCCAGGCGTGCCTGGCCCATCAGGTACTGCACCAGGTCCAGGTTGTCCTTGCCCACCGACAGCATCGGGCCGACGTTGTTGTGGTTGACCGACGAATACAGGTCCCACCACGAGCCGTGCTTGAGGAACTTGGTGCTGTACAGGGCGAACGGCCCGAACAGGATCACCGGCTTGCCGTCCAGCTTGCGCGCATCCAGGTGCGGCACCGACATCGGCGGCGAGCCGGTTTCGGCCATGCCGTAGGCCTTCACGTGGTGGCGCGAGGTCACGTCCGCGCCCTGGAACGCCAGGAACTGGCCGCCCACCGGGAAGCCGGCGTAATCCTTCGATTCGGGAATGCCGGACATCTGCAGCAGCTTCAGCGCGGCGCCACCGGCACCGATGAACACGAAGCGCGCATGGGTGGTGGTCTCGGTGCCGGCCTTGAGGTCCTTCACCGTCACGTTCCAGCTCTTGTCGGCGTTCTGCCGCAGCGCGCGCACTTCATGGTTGAGGTGCAGGCCGAAGTTCGGGCTGCGCTGCAGGCCAGCGGTCAGCTGGCGGGTGATCACGCCGAAGTTGACGTCGGTACCCAGCGGCATCCAGGTCGCAGCGACCTTCTGCTTCGGGTCGCGGCCTTCCATCAGCAGCGGTGCCCACTGCTTGATCTGTGCCGGATCCTCCGAGTACTGCATGCCGTAGAACAGCGGGTTCTTCACCAGCGCCTGCTGGCGCTTGTGCAGGTAGGCGATGTTGTCATCGCCCCAGACGAAGCTCATGTGCGGGGTCGGGTTGATGAAGTCGCTGGGCTGGCTCAGCCGGCCTTCCTTCACCTGGTGCGACCAGAACTGGCGCGAGACCTCGAACGATTCGGCGATGCCGACCGCGCGCTTGGTCTCGATGCTGCCGTCGGGCAGTTCCGGGGTGTAGTTCAGTTCGGCGAATGCCGAGTGGCCGGTGCCGGCGTTGTTCCAGCCGTCCGAGCTTTCGCCGGCGACCGTGTCCAGCCGCTCGTAGACCTGGATGTTCCAGTCCGGCTGCAGTTCCTGCAGGTAGGTGGCCAGGGTGACGCTCATGATGCCGGCGCCGACCAGGACGACGTCGACCGGCTTGTCGTTGCTGGCGGCGGGCACCGAGCGCTGGGTCAGCGGCCAGTACAGGAACAGCGCGGCGGCCAGCAACAGCAGCACGAGCAGGGCGATAAGAGCCTTGCCAAATTTCTTCATGGGAATGACTTGGGCGTGGGGAAGGGGGCAGGATGCGCGCCGTGACGGCAAATGGCGTGAAGAAACAATGCCTTGCAGCAACCTGCCGGGATTTTAGCCCTTTCTGGCCTTGTTTTGGTGCGATGCAGCATCCCGTTCATCGGGCCACCGCTTTACACTAAGCGGCTGATACCCCGCAACGACCGGCCACGGAGGGGCCGCGCACCGATGTCACGGATGCTGATCGTAGTTGGCGACGCCCTGCAGACGGGCGGCTCGGTCCTTTCAGGGTCGCCCCATACCGATATCGAAGGCCGCGCGGTTGCCCGCGTCGGGGACCGGGTGATCTGTGCCCGCCACGGGCCGGGTTCCATTGTCAGTGGCGATGCGAGCATGGTGATCGACGGCCAGCCGGTGGCGCGCGATGGTGACAAGGCCAGTTGTGGCTGCGCCCTGGTGGCGGGCCAGCAGCAGCGTGCGCATGTCGTTGCCGGCGGTGGTGGTGGTGGTGGTGGTGGCAGCAGCAGTGCGGGTGGAAAGTCGATGACCGCTCTTGGTGCAGTTGCTTCGGTCGCAAAGGTGTTAATGAAGAAGCCGGAGCTGAGGACGCCGGGTTTTGCGCCGCCAGGCACCGAGGCACCGCAGTGCTGGGTGCGTGATCATTCTTTCCACGTATCGCGTGACCCAGACGGTCGCTACTTCGAGAGTTACACGCCGGAGGGAGATCGCTACGAGTACGATCTTCCCGTCAACTACCATCTGGAAGTTCCGTTGCTTGCTGGCGGCGACATCGTGGTGAAGTTGAAGGTCCGTCTCGTTGCGCAGGACCGCATCAGCGCTGCCGAGATCGCGGCGACGAAGCGTCGGATGGCTGAAGGGCTTGAGCAGTTCTGGAATGGGCAATTCCAGTTCCAGATCCTGGATGCACCCTGCGGTTCGCGAAACTTTCCAGTCCGATTCGTTGCTGAGTTCGTCGCCACTGGTGAGGATGTCATCATGGAGCTTCATCGGCATACCACACGAGCGGAGGTATTCGCCGGACGCATCATGATTGGCCTGAATTCAAGCGTCTGGACTCACGCGCACGAATTCGCGCATTGCCTCGGCCTTCCCGATGAATACGTTGACGAAGGCGTGGGAAGTGGGACTATCAAGTACTTTCGGGCAGATGGCATCATCGACAGCGAGGTGGTCACAACCCAGGCAAGCCGAAGTGAGGGGGATCCAGAGGCGACTATCATGTTTGCTCTCGACAGTGCGCTGATCAAGCCCCGTTACGCTTGGGGAGTCGCGCGTGAAGTTCGGGAGTTGCTCAGCGGAGCGCTCGGGAGAGAGATCGTATGCATCGTTTCATAGTTGTCGTTGCCCTCATCCTGGCCCTGTCGCCCATGACCGTCCATTCCTTGGAAGTACCGAGCATGATCCAGCTATCCGCCCACTGCCCTGGTGCAGAACCCTGCCGCTTCAACGGGGAGCGTCTTGAAATCGAGTTGGTTGTGCATAACTCGGGCGACGAACCGATCCAGTTCCCTGTCGACTACTACCTCAATCGGGGGCCGGTGGTGAAGCTTGTCGACAATCACTCGGGGAAGGAAAGATCGCTGAGCCGAGGGCCTTCGAATCTGGCGCTAATGGAGAAGATGCAACAGCTTCAGCCGGGTCAGTCGGTGCGGATTCCGTGCGAGATTTTCGCGGCGGACATCGAGCGGTTCGCATTGCGGCCGATAGACTTGAACGCAGTGCTCAGTGTTACCCCCACGCCCGCGCTTCCCGTATCCCAACTGCAGATGCACAGCATCCAGCTGCGGATTGTGGATGGACGGCCGGGATTCGTCAGTCCGTGAAGCGTGATAGAAAGTGCGGGCATATCCGTATCGGGGATTGACTACCCTGAGCGCATGCGAACTGGACCTTGGTCGACAAGAGCACTAAAGGCGATGTCTTCACCCCGGCGAGGCGGCGCTCGTCGCGGTTCGGCCCTTCTCTTTCTGGCTTCGCTCATGGCAGTTTCGTGCTGTGCAACTGCCGGTGGGGCACCTGAGGATATCGTCTTCAATGCCCGCTGCATCGACAACCCTACCTGCCGTTTCACTGGAGAGGAGATCGTGGTCGAACTCGAACTGCGCAATGATGGAGGGGAGAGCGTGCAGCTGCCCATCCGATACCTGCATCGCATGGGGCCCCGCGTCCAGGTGATGGACAACCACTCCGGCAAATCGACCTGGCTGCGCACGCCCCATCCGGATCGATCTCTGGTCAACGAACTGGAAGCGCTCGCGCCGGGTCAGTTCATCCGGATGACCCGATCCGTCATGCCGGAGCTGCTGCAGTCGTTCGCTCTTCACCCGATCGATGTAAGCGTCGAGTTCTCCCTCAACCTGGTGCCGCAGAAGCCGCGCGAAGAAATGGAACTGGTGAAGAGCCGGGTCCGTATCGCGCAGCAGCCGGAGTATCGCCAGTCCGGCAAGTGAACGTCCGGGAGATCACATGCCCCGTCTCATGATCGCCCTCGCCCTCGCCGCGCCTCTCGCCGTATCCGGCCAGGAAACGTTCCACGGACTCGAACTTCGCGCGCGCTGCATCGACAATGCCCCCTGCCACTTCCTCGGTGAGGACATCCGCGTGGAACTGGAACTGCGCAATGCCGGCAGCGAGGACGTGCAGGTGCCGGCCGGGTTCTACCGTCGTCGCGGGCCCAGCGTGAAGCTGGTGGACCGCCACTCGGGCAAGGAAACGTCGCTGGCCATCAATCCGCCCGACGCGCGCCTGCTCAAGTCACCGCAAACGCTGCGGCCGGGGCAGTCCTTCCGGTTCCCCTGGCGCATCCTGCCAACGGAAATCAGCCATTTCGCCCTGCGCCCGATCGACGTGTCGGCGGTGTTCAGCGTCAACCTGACGCCGGGTGTACGAGGTGGGCAGGCTCGCATCGTCAGCAGCGAGCTGCGCATCACCGACCCGGCTGGCAGCGCGTCGCGCTGAGCCGGACTGCTTACCCGGCAGCGCGCGCCGGTTGGGGCCGCGCGGACATCATTCCGCCGGTTCAGCGTCGACCACTTTCAACTGCGCCTGGACCCGTTGCGCATCGGCGCCGTGTGCGCCGGGCGTCAGGTTGACCGAGAACTGCAGCGTCACGTCCATCGGGCGCAGGGCAAACCGTGTCAGCTCCTGCGGCTTGATCGGGAAGCCGATGCGCAGGGACTGGCCCGCACGCAGCTCCTGCATCTGGTCCCGCAACGCAGCGGCGGCCATGCCGCTGTGCAGGGATGCCAACTTCCCGGAAGCATTGTCTTTCACCTTGACCGAGGGGCCGCGGCTGCGAATGTATTCCAAGGGCAGCGTCACGGACTCGCTGCCTGCATTGCGCAGTTCCAGTTCCACATTGAGCGTGTCGCCACGGAAACGGCACCGCGCGTCGTCGACGCAGCGCGCATGAAGTTCGATCCCGGAAAGGGCTTCTTTGCTGTAAGCAGGCGGCGTAGTGGCAGCAATGATGGCGATCAGCGAGATCACGCGGCGGTCCATTTTGTCTCCTTGGCGATCTTGAGGCCTAGCAGCCCCAGCGATAGCGTCAGCTGGCCAGGCATCAGCCCAGTGCAAGAATCTCGTCACCGGCCTCGTCCACCTCGCCGGTGGGTCGCCAGCCCAGGTAGCGATAGAAACCGTGCGAGCGGGACCGCGGATCAGCCGAGCAGGCGAGGAACAGGCGCGAATGCCCGGCCGCATGGGCAAGCTCGACCACCTCCTGCAACAGCCGCTTGCCGATGCCGCGGTTCTCGTAGTCCGGCAGCAGGGCCAGCACCAGCACTTCACCACTGTCGCGGTCGGCGAAGCCATAGCCGACCACGGTCCCGTCGTCTTCGGCGATGCGGCCGATGAAGTCACCCTCGGCGATGCCCACGGCCCAGCTGTCCACGGTGATGCCCAGTTCGGCCAGCTGCGCGGCGCTGAAGGCATTTTCGCGGGTGCGCCCGCGCAGGTCGATGCAGGCGGCCGCATCATCGGGTCGTGCAGGGCGGTAGTGGATCGGCATCCGTGCTCCTTCGGTGGCGCCGGGCGATGCAGGGCGCGGGTATTCAATCACTGCCAATGGTGAAGTATTCCGCGGCGAAATAGCCAATCTGGTAGGCCAGTGCCACCCCGGCCAGCACCACCTGTGCGCGCGCCGTGCGCAGGTTCCACCCCAGCACACAGACCACCAGCATCAGCGCCGTGTGCAACGGATAGGCCTCGCCCAGCAGCCGCCAGCGACTCTGCCCCTTGATCGCGGTATCCACCAGGTCCAGCAGGGTCAGCGTGGCGATCACGCTGAAGATCCAGCGCCGGCGGTGCATGAGGTACGTGCCGTAGCTGCCGTATTCGCGCAGGTCATCGGGAAACAGCAGGGCACACAGCAGGAACCAGGTGGCGCCGTAGCCGATCACGAACAGGTAGGTCTCGAACGTCCAGCGGTGCACCTCGATCAGGCGGAATTCCCACCACCAGAAGGTGACCAGCGAAACCAGCGCCCACGCGACCCAGCACAGGTGCAGGGCAGAGCAGCCACGCCGCTGCGGGTGCTCGATGATCTGCGCCAGGCCCTTCAGCAGCGTGGTGATCGACAGGCCCAGGATGATGCCCATCACCACGCGGATATGCAGGAATACCGGTTCGGTCTGCATCACCCAGCTCCCTCGTCGGTTGCGGTGATGCTGGCACAGAAATGGGTCTTGCGGGATCCGGCCCCGTGCCGACCAACGGTCGGCACCCACCAGCAGCAGTACACAGGGCGGCAGCCCCCCGCGTCACCGCTTGCGGCGGACCAGCGTGCTCGATGCCTCCAGCACCGACTGGGTCAGCAGGGCCATTGTCTGCACATCACCCTTCCAGTGCTGCCAGTACAGCGGCACGTCCTCCCACGCGCGCTGCCGCACATAGACCAGGCGCCCGGCATCCAGGTGGCGCTTGACCAGCGGCAGCGGGTTCATCGTCCAGCCCAGCCCGCCCAGGTTGGCCTGCACGAAGGCCCGGGTGGACGGAATCCACCACGTCGGCGCCGTGCTGGGCAGCTCATCGCCGGCCATCCGCCGGGCGAAGCGTGACTGCATGTCGTCCTTGCGGTTGAACACCAGCACCGGGGCCTGCGCCAGCGCCTGCGCGGTCACGCCCTTGGCGAAATGGCGCTCGCGGAACTCCGGCGTGCAGGTGGCCGCATAGCGGATGCTGCCCAGCGCATGGATCTGGCAGCCCTGCACCGGCTCGTCCAGCGTGGTCACTGCGCCCAGCACCGTGCCCTGGCGCAGCAGCTCCACCGTGTGGTCCTGGTCCTCCACGCGCAGGTCGAGGGTGGTGCCGGTACGCTGCGCGAACTGCTGCGCGGCCTGCGGGAACCAGGTTTCCAGGCTGTCGTGGTTCACCGCCACCGGGATGCTGGCCTGCGGCAGGTCCTCGTCGGCCAGGCCCATGCGGTGCAGGGCGTCGTGCTCCAGCAGCGCGGTCTGTTCAGCCAGCTGCACCAGCAGCTGGCCCTCGGCGGTGGCGGTGGCCGGCGTGCCACGCTTCACCAGCAGGCGGCCGATCCGGTCCTCCAGCGCTTTCACCCGCTGCGAGATGGCCGAGGGGGTGACATTGAGCGACTGCGCGGCGCGGTCGAAGCTGCCTTCGCGGACGACCGCGGCCAGGGCTCGCAGCTGGGCATGGTCGATGCGCATCGAATTAAGCTCCGCTAATGTTGGTTTAGTAAGTTTAGCTCGTCTTTTAAATGTTGCGGCGCGACAATGGCGCCCGTTCCGGTGCTGTCCGCCTCCGCGAGGCACCGTCCCCCCAGCAAGACAAGGCAGTGAATCCCATGTTCTCGGTCATCTCCGCCAGCACCGGCCTCGGTGCCTGGTTCTCTGGTGCAGCTACCGGCGTCGGCCTGTTCGCCGTAGTCGGTGCCCAGAGCGCCTTCATCCTGCGCCAGGGCATCCTGCGCAAGCACATCGTGCCGGTGGTCGCCACCTGTGCGGCCATCGATGCGATCTTCATCTTCGCCAGCGTGGCCGGCCTGCGCACGCTCACCTCGGCGCTGCCGTGGCTGACCAGTGCCGTGCTGTGGACCGGCGTGGCCTTCCTGGCCTGGTATGCGGTCAAGTCCGCGCGCCGTGCCTTCGCCGGTGGCGGTGGCATGGGCGAGGCTGACAGTGACGACGGCAGCCGCCGCGCGGTGCTGCTGGCCGCGGTCGGCTTCTCGCTCATCAACCCGCATTTCTGGCTGGACATGATGGTGATCGGCTCGATTGCCGAGAACTTCGGCAATGCGCGCATGGCGTTCGCCGCCGGTGTGGTCACCGCCAGCTGCCTGTGGCTGACCGCGCAGGGCCTGGGTGCCCGCCTGCTGGCACCGCTGTTCACCAAGCCCAGCACCTGGCGCGTGCTCGACGGCACCATCGCCGTCATCCTCAGCATCCTGGCCCTCACCCTGGCGGTGCGCGGGGTCCACTGACCCCGGCGCAGGCCATCCCGAACCCCACGTCCTTACTCTCTCTCCAAGGTAGTGGCAGCGACGGCACCGGCAACGGTGCCGTCGTTTTTTCTGCCGTTGCTGCACCGCCACTGGCGGCCGCGGCCGTCGCCTGCCTAGAATCGCGGAGGCTGGACAGGGTGTCCGGCAGCAACAGGGGGAAGGATGCGCAGGATGATGAGTGCCGCGCTGTTGTGCGCGGTGGCCGGTGGGGTATCGGCCGGTAGCGGCGGGGTGGACCTGGACCGGTACCTGAAGCAGGAATCGTTCACCGATGTAAAGCTGTCACCCGGGGGTGACTATCTGGCCGCGACGGTGCCGCTGGAAGATGCGACCGCGCTGGTGATCCTGCGTACGTCCGACCGCAAGCCGGCAGGCGTGTTCCGGCCCCAGGCGAAGAACCATGCCTACAGCTTCGACTGGGTGAGCAACGACCGCGTGCTGGTCGGCCTGGCCGAAAAATGGGGCGCGCTGGACCAGCCGAGGCCCACCGGCGAACTGTATGCAGTCAACGCCGATGGCAACCGCGGCGAGCTGCTGGTCGGCTACCGCGTGCAGGGCCGTGGCCTCGGTACGCGCATCCAGCCCAAGAAGGTCGAGGATGTCGCGGCCTTCCTCACCGACGATCTGCCCGGTGACGACCGCAACGTCCTCATCGCCGTGTGGCCGTTCTCCGATGAGCCCTATACCCGTGTCGAGCGGCTGGACGTACAGACCGGGCAGCGCGTGCGCGTCTCCGGCTCGCCCGTGAAGCGTGCCGACTTCAGCACCGATGCGCAGGGCAACGTACGCTTCGCCCACGGTGCCGCATCGGACAACATCAGCAAGCTCTATTACCGCACCAGCAATGGCGCGCAGTGGGAGCTGATCAACGATGAAGGCCTGACCCACCGGGTCGATACCCCGATCGGTTTTTCCGCCGATGGCACGCTGGCCTACCTGCAGGTGCAGCAGCCGCAGGGCCCCGATGCGATCGTCAGCTGGAACCCGCAGACCCGCGAGCGCGTGCAGGTGCTGCGCGACGAGCAGTTCGATCCTTCCCAGGTGATCTACCAGCCCGGCACCCGTGTCCCGGTCGGTGCCCTGATCCTGGGCGACACCCCGCGCACCCGTTTCTTTGACGAGCAGGGCCCGGACGCGCGGCAGTACCGCAGCCTGGAGGCCGCCTTCGGTGGTCCGGTGTTCATCACGTCCAGCACCCGCGATGGCAGCAAGGTGGTGGTCCAGACGTGGTCGGGCAGCATCCCGGGCGAGTTCTACCTGTACGACACCAAGGCAAAGAACGCCGAGTTCCTCATCAGCCGCAGTGAGTGGATCGACCCCAAGGCTGCCGCCAGCGTGCGTCCGTTCTCGCTGAAGTCGCGCGACGGGCTCACCCTGCATGGCTTCCTGACCCTGCCGCACGGCAGTGACGGCCGCAACCTGCCGATGGTGGTGGTGCCACACGGCGGGCCGATCAACGTCTTCGACGACGGCAGCTACGATCCGGAAACGCAGCTGCTGGCGGATGCCGGCTACGCCGTGCTGCAGGTCAACTTCCGCGGCTCGGGCAACCAGGGGCGCGCGTTCAAGCAATTGGCGGCCGAGCAGTGGGGCAGGACCATGCAGGACGATGTGACCGACGCGACCCGCTGGGCCATCGCCGAAGGCATCGCCAACAAGGACCGCATCTGCATCTACGGTGCCAGCTACGGTGGCTATGCGGCGCTGATGGGCACCATCCGCGAGCCGGGGCTGTACCAGTGTGCGGCGGGCTACGTCGGCATCTACGACCTGCCGTTGCGCTTCACCAAGGGCGCGGCGCAGTCGGCCGACTGGGGCATGACCTGGTTGCGCGACTGGATGGGTGATCCCAAGACACTTGGCGCCTATTCGCCAACGACGCTGGCCGCGCAGGTGAAGGTGCCGGTGTTCCTGGCCGCCGGCGGTGAAGACCAGAACGCCCCCATCGAGCACACCAAGCGCATGGAGGCGGCACTGAAGAAGGTCGGTTCGCCGGTCGAGGCGCTGTACTACAGCACCGAAGGGCATGGCTTCTACCGCCCCGAGCACCGCCGCGAGTACTACACCCGCCTGCTGGCATTCCTGTCCAACAGCCTGGGTGGGGCCACTGCCAGTGCGGCCACGCCGACGGGCAGCGGCAAGGCTCCGTAAGTCCAACCGCGCACGCCGCGCGTGCGCTTCAGCATGCCGGGCAGCCACGGCTGCCCGGCCAGGGGACACCATGAAATCTTCTTTCCTGCTGGCCGGGATGCTGGCGCTGTGTGGCGCCGGCCAGGCCCGTTCGGCCGAGCTCGCGCTGGACGACTACCTGCGCCGCGCCGAGTTCAATGACATCCAGCTCTCGCCCACCGGCGAGTACCTGGCGATGACCCTGCCGCTGGAAGATGCGACCGCCGTCGCCATCCTGCGCACCAGCACCATGGAACTGGTCGGCAACTTCCGGCCGCCGCGCAACAACCACGCCGACAGCGTCGACTGGGTCAGTGACAACCGCCTGCTGATCGGCCTGGCCGAGAAGTGGGGCGCGCTGGACGCGCCGCGGCCCACCGGCGAGCTGTATGCCATGGATGCCAACGGCAAGCGCGGTGACCTGCTGGTCGGCTATCGCGCACGCCCGGACGAGCCGGGCCTGGTCAGCGGCCGCAGGGTGGAGCCGGTGGCGGCCTTCCTCGCCGACCCGCTGCAGGGCGATGACCGCAACGTGCTGATCTCGCTGTGGCCGTTTGCCAATGACACCAGTGCACGGCTGGAACGGTTGGATGTGGTCACCGGCCGCCGCGTACTGGTCTCGCGCTCGCCGGTGCAGCGGGCCACGTTCACCACCGACAACGCGGGCGTGCTGCGCTTCGCCCGTGGCGCTGGCGAAGACAACGTCAACAAGCTGTATTACCGCCAGGATGACGGCCGCTGGACGCTGCTCAACGATGAAGACAGCAGCTACCGCATCGAACGTCCGATCGGTTTTTCCGCCGACAACCAGCTGGCCTACCTGGTGGTGCAGCAGGCCAGCGGGCCCGATGTGGTGGTCAGCTGGAACCCGCAGACCAACGAGCGCCGCACCCTGCTGCAGGATGCAGCGGTCGATCCGACCTACATCATCCACCAGCCGGGCACGCGGGTGCCGGTTGGTGTGCAGTTCGTGGGTGCGGCGCCGCGCAGCGCGTTCTTCGACGAGCAGTCGCCCACCGCGCGCATCCAGCGCATGCTGGAAAAAGCCTTCCTTGGCCACGTGGTCAGCCTGTTGTCGGCCACCCGTGACAATGCGCGCATCCTGGTCAAGGTCGACTCGGGACACAATCCCGGTGACTGGTTCCTGTTCAATACGGCCACCCGCGAAGCGGCGTTCCTGACCGCGCGCAACCGCTGGTTCGACCGCGACGGCGGTGCCAGCGTGCGTCCTGTCACCCTGGCCGCACGCGATGGCATGCCGTTGCACGGCTTCCTTACCGTTCCCCACGGCAGCGATGGCCGCGGGCTGCCGATGGTGGTGAAGCCGCATGGAGGCCCCATCGGCGAGTTCGACGACGGCAGCTTCGAGCGCGACAACCAGTTGCTGGCGGCGGCCGGCTATGCGGTGCTGCAGGTCAACTTCCGGGGTTCGGGCAATCATGGCCGCGCACACACCCAGGCCGCCGCGAAACAATGGGGCCGCGCCATGCAGGACGATGTCACCGATGCCACGCGCTGGGCCATCGCCGAAGGCATCGCCGATGCACGGCGCATCTGCATCTACGGCGCCAGCTACGGCGCGTACTCCGCGCTGATGGGTGTCGCCCGCGAGCCGGCGCTGTACCGCTGCGCGGCCGGCTATGTGGGCGTGTACGACCTGCCGCTGATGTTCAAGCGCGGCGATGTGCAGGACCGCACGTCGGGCGTGAACTACCTGCGCGACTGGCTGGGCGAGCCGGCAACGCTGGCGGAGGTTTCGCCGGTGAACCTGGCGGCCCGGATCAAGGTGCCGGTGCTGCTGGCGGCGGGGCGCGAAGACCAGCGTGCGCCGGTGCAGCACACCGAGCGCATGGAAGCGGCGTTGAAGCAGGCCGGGGTGCCGGTGGAAGCGGCCTACTACGCGCGCGAAGGGCATGGCCTGTACGGCGAGGCCAACCGGCGCGACTACTACACCCGGCTGCTGGCCTTCCTCGCACGCAGCCTGGGGGGCGCCACCGCCGCAACAGCACCTGCAGCGGCGGACAAGGCCAAGGCGCCCTGAGCGAGCGCCGGTGCACGGGGTTACTTCACCCCGTGCATCATCCGCTTCAGCAGTGGCGCGACGATGAAGGCCAGCACCGCACAGCCCAGGCCGATCCACATCAGCAGCCAGAACAGGTGCGCATAGGCGCCTGCAGCCGCCACCATGTCCAGTGATTCACCTTCGGGTACCTCGATCGCTGCCAGCTTGCCAAACAGTGCGGCCAGCGTTTCGGAGAACGCGGTCGCCAGGAACCAGGTGCCCATCATCAGGCTCATCACCCGCGGCACGGCCAGCTGGGTCACCGCCGACAGGCCGACCGGCGACAGGCACATTTCGCCACTGGCCAGCAGGAAGTAGGCCAGCACCAGCCACCACACACTGGCCATTTCACCGGTGGCGCCCACCTGCTGCGCGGCCAGCGCCAGCGGCACGAAGGACAGCGCACCGATCACCAGGCCCCAGGCCGACTTCACCGGCTTGCCCGGCTCCCAGCCGCGGCGGTCCATCCAGGTCCACAGCGCAGCGAAGGCCGGGGCCAGCAGCACCAGGAACAGCCCGCCCAGGTAGGTCAGCGAGCCAGCCGTCTGCGGAATCACCAGGCAGTCGCGTACCAGCAGCACCAGCATCAGCGCCACGATGGCGATGAAGAATGCACGCGGTGCATTCGAGCCCGGACGGCGCTCGGACAGGCGCGCGCTGACCACGAAGCCCAGCGGGGCCAGCAGCAGTGAAACGATCGACCACGGCAGCGGGGTGCCGCCGGTGATGACCAGGGCCGGCACGATGTCCTTGGTCAGCAGGCGATCGGTGAAGGTGACCCACGAGCCGTAGGACTGCTCGTACATCGTGAAGAACACCAGCGCCATGAAGATCAGCACCATCAGCGCGATCATCTGCTGGCGCTGCACCGGCGTGCACTTGCTGCCGGTGAACCACGCAAACCAGACCAGCACGCCGCCCAGCACCACCAGCATCAGCATCAGTGCCAGGCTGATTTCGCCGCCCAAGGCGAAGGCGCCATTGCCGGCCGCCCACATCAGCCACGCCACCGGCAGTACGCCGATCACGGCGCACAGGTAGATCAGCCATTCGCGCGGCAGGCCCAGCACCTTCTGCTTCAGTGCGGCCGGCTGCGGCGGTTCGGCGTGGCCCTGCAGGTACTTCTGGCCCCACAGGAACATGGCCAGGCCGGCCAGCATGCCGATGCCGGCCGCGCCGAAGCCGTATTTCCAGCCATAGGCCTCGCCGAGGAAACCGCAGACCAGCGAGGAGAACAGCGCGCCGAGGTTGATGCCGGCGTAGAACAGCGAGAAGCCCGAATCGCGGCGCGGGTCGTCCTGCGGGTAGAGCTTGCCGACGATGGTGGAGATGTTCGGCTTGAGGAAGCCGACGCCCATGATGATCAGCGCCAGCGACAGGTAGGTCACGGCCAGCGCCGAGGTATCGCGCACCACTTCACCGTTGACGCGGTACGCGGCATGGCCCTCGAAGGCCATGCCCAAGTGGCCCAGCACCAGCAGGATGCCGCCGAACAGCACCGCCCGGCGCATGCCCAGCCAGCGGTCGGCGAGCATGCCGCCGAACACGGGGATGCAGTAGACCAGGCCGCCATAGGCACCGAGCAGGTCCAGGCCGGCCTTGTCGCCGAACAGGTGGTACTTGGTGAGGTAGAGCAGCAGCAGCGCCTTCATCCCGTAGAAGGAGAAGCGCTCCCACATTTCGGTGAAGAAGCAGACGTAGACGCCTTTCGGGTGGCCGAGGAAGTCGTCGGAAGCGATAGCGGCAGAATTCATCGGCGGATTATAGGCGCGTGCCGGGTAGCGCCGGACCATGCCCGGCGGCTCTACGCAACGCCGGGCATGGCCCGGCAGCCCCAGTAGATCCACGCCATGCGTGGATGGGGCTCATCACGCGCGGTCGATTACAGGTAGCGCAGCCAGGCCAGGTCGCGGCGGCGCGCCTTGAACCGGCCGAACAGCAGCGTCGGCGGGTACATCGCCACCGCCAGCGCGCAGGCCACCAGCAGCAGGCCGGCCACCGAATCCAGCGCGTACAGGCTGCCGTGGGTGGGCCCCCAGATGGCCAGCGCGGCCACGTACAGCAGCTTCAGCACGTACAGGTGCAGCAGGTAGAAGAACATCGGCGCCGCACCGATGTCGGCCAGCGGGCGCAGGGCGCGGGCCACCGGCGGCCATTCGTACAGGCGCAGCAGCAACAGGCCCACGCCCAGGGTCAGCAGCAGGAACTGCAGCGACGGCGGGTATTTGGTCACGTTGAACACGCTCATCCAGGTGCGCAGGGCGCTGTCCTGGTGCTGCCATGGCGCCTCGCCGTAACCGTTGGCCAGGCGCAGCAGGGCGAAGGCCGCCAGTGCGCCCAGCCCGGACCACAGCAGCCAGCGCTGGCGCTGCATCGGGTCGCGGTCGCGTGCGAACCACGGACCCATCAGGTAGCCCAGCACGATCACGCCGATCCACGGCAGTACCGGGTAGGACGTGCGCAGGCGCAGCGCGCAGGTCTCGATCCAGTCGCGCTGGTGCAGCATTTTCCACAGCACGGCCAGCACGCCGTTGCCTTCCACGCGCACGCCATCGAAGAGGTTGTGGCCGGCCACCAGCAGCACGCCCAGCACCAGCAGCGCCGGGCGCGGCAGCCACAGCAGGCCGGCCAGCGCGATCATGCTCAGGCCGATGGCCCAGATCACCTGCAGGTACAGCGTGTCCGGCGGGAACTGGAAGGTCCAGGCGAAGTTGACCAGGGTCAGTTCCAGCACGACCAGGAACAGGCCGCGCTTGAGCAGGAAGGCGGCAATGGCGCGGCGCGGATCGGCCTGGCGCTGGCCGTACAGCCACGCCGACAGGCCGGTGAGCAGCACGAACACCGGGGCGCACAGATGCGCCAGCAGGCGGCAGGCAAACAGGGCAGGGGACACGCTGGCCGCATCCATCGGGTCGCCGACCTGGTGCTGCAGGAAGAAGGTCTCGCGCACGTGGTCGAGCAGCATCAGCAGCATCACGGTGCCGCGCAGCTGGTCGATGGAGGCCAGCCGTGGGGAGGGCGTTGGAGCCACGTGTGGTACTCGAGTGGCGTGACAGGATATAACATAACAAGGTCGTGTTTCCAGCACGCGCCGGGAGCTGTGGACGCCAGTACCTGCCCGCTCAGGGCAGGCAGACCGCGGGACTCCAGCCCAGCGCCTTGTCGTACTGGACCTGGATCGCTCGCTGGCTTCCGTCGGGGTTCACCTTCACGCAGAATCGGGCGCTGTAGAACTGGGTGGCACCGGGGCTGGTGGCCGACATCGAGACGTCGTACAGGCGTCCAGGCTGCAGTGGCATGGCCGTTTGCGTTGCAACAGCGTTGGCAGGCACTTCGCCGTAAAGCACGCAGGCTCCGGGTGGAAGCGGCAGTGACGCGGGATGCTTAAAGTAGAAAGACCATTGCCGCTGCAGTGGTGGCGTAATCGCGTCATGCACCTCCACACCGAACACCTGCGGCGTCTTGCCGATACGCTTGCGCTCCTTCTTAGGTAGCCCGAAACAGGGTGTGCCGGCATGGTCGGTGACCTCGACCGCGCCAACGCGACTCCAGGCAGAGGCGTGATCAGTCAGTGGCATCAGGCAGAACAGGGCCGCGATGGCCAGGGCTGGCGATTTGATCGGGCGGACCCGAAGTGCGTTGTTCATGGGGTGCCTCGGCGGCATGCGTTCAGATCGTGAACACGATGCATGGGGCGGTGATGCACTTCAAACGGTGTGGGCTGGAAAGCTGCAGTACCGACTGGCCCGGCCCGTGCAGGACAAGGCGTCAGCGGCGCGAGGCAGCCCACCGGGATGTGCCTGACCGGCTGGGTGTGTTGGCGGAGTTTGGCCAAATGCGACTATCCCACTGGTCACCTGCCCGCAACCCTCCCGAACCGCACTGGACTTGCCGCCCCCTGAACGCTAGCGTGCAAGGGATTTTTTGCCAGCAGGGGCTTCCATGAACCATGACGCTGCGCCCAAGCAGCTCACCTTCCGCGCAGTGGCCCTGGCCATCGTGCTGGCGGTGGTGCTGTCGGCGGCCAACGCCTATCTCGGTCTGTTCGCAGGCCTGACCATCGCCACCGCCATTCCCGCGGCGGTCATCTCCATGGGCGTGCTGCGCCTGCTGGGCGGTGGTTCCATCCTCGAAAACAACATCGTCCAGACCGGCGCTTCGGCCGGTTCGTCCATCGCCGCCGGTGTCATCTTCACCATCCCGGCGCTGGTCATCATGGGCTACTGGCCGGACTTCAAGTACTGGTGGGTGCTGGGCATCGCCGGCCTGGGCGGCCTGCTGGGCGTGCTGTTCTCGGTGCCGCTGCGCCGTTCGATGATCGTCGAAGACCCGCTGCCGTTCCCGGAAGGCAAGGCCGCGGCCGAAGTGCTCAAGGCCGGTGAGAACCCCGGCCCGGGCCTGAAGATCCTCGGCCTGTCGGCCGTCATCGGCGCCTTCGTCAAGCTGGCCGCCGAAAGCGGCCTGCGCCTGATCCCCGATGCCTGGTCGACCTCGGCCTACGTCGGCAGCTCCAAGATCACCGCCTTCATCGGCACCAACCTGTCGCCGGCCCTGCTGGGCGTGGGCTACATCGTTGGCCTGAACGTCGGCATCGTGGTCGTGTCCGGTTCGATCCTGACCTGGCACATCGCCATCCCGATCTACCAGGCCTTCTTCATGAACACCGATCCGGCCCTGGCCGCGTCGGTCGCCGCCGCCTCGTCCACCGAGGCCGCGTTCGCCATCTGGGGCGCGAAGATGCGTTACCTCGGCGTCGGCGCGATGCTGATCGGCGGCATCTGGACCCTGATCTCGCTGCGCAAGTCGCTGCTGAACGGCGTCAAGAGCGGCTTTGCCGCCGCGCGCAAGAGTGGCGGCCCGGTGCTGGCCCACACCGAACGCGACCTGCCGATGAAGTGGATGCTGGTGGCCCTGGTGGTCTTCGTGCTGCCGCTGCTGGCCCTGTACCAGGCCATCGTCGGCCAGTGGCACGTGTCGATCCCGATGACCATCATCATGATCGTCGCCGGCTTCCTGTTCGTGTCGGTCTCGGCTTACCTGGCCGGCCTGATCGGTTCGTCCAACAACCCGGTCTCGGGCATCACCATCTCCACCATCCTGTTTGCTTCGGCCGTGCTGGTGGTGCTGCTGGGCGCCGACGGCCTCAAGCCGGTCGGTGCCGGCGGTGCGCCGCTGGGTGCGGTGGCCGCCATCATGATCGGCGCGGTGGTCTGCTGCGCCGCCGCGGTGGGCGGTGACAACCTGCAGGACCTCAAGGCCGGCTACATCGTCGGTGCCACCCCGTGGAAGCAGCAGCTGATGCTGGGCATCGGCGCGTTCTCGTGCGCGCTGATCATGGCCCCGGTGCTGAACCTGCTGGCGACCGCCTACGGCATCGGCGTGAAGTCCGAGCTGCACCCGAACGCGCTGGCCGCCCCGCAGGCGAACCTGATGGCGTCGGTGGCCAAGGGCCTGTTCGGTGGCGAACTGCCGTGGACCTTCATCGGCATCGGTGCCGTGGTCGGTGCGATCATCATCGCCTTCGACAGCTGGCTGAAGTCGCGCAATTCGCGCTTCCGCGTGCCGGTGCTGGCCGCCGCCATCGGCATCTACCTGCCGCTGGAACTGATGGTGCCGATCTTCCTGGGTGGCCTGATCGCCTACCTGGTCGAGCGCTTCCACAAGGTGCGTGGCGATGACGAAGAAGGCCGCGACCGCGTGCACAAGCCGGGCGTGCTGTTCGCCGCCGGCCTGATCACCGGCGAGGCCCTGATGGGTATCGCCATCGCCGTGCCGATCGTGGTCAGCAGCCGCGCCGACGTGCTGGCCCTGCCGTTCCACCTGCCGGCCGCGCAGTGGTTCGGCCTGGCCGTGCTGTTCCTGGTGGGCCTGCTGATCTACCGCACCGGCAAGCGCGCCATGGCGTAAGAGAATGGGGTAGTGCCGGCCGCTGGCCGGCAACCCAGGCAGATTGCCGGCCAGCGGCCGGCACTACCGCAGACCGCGCTACGGCGCGGTTTGCTTTTTCTGGCGGCGCGGCAACCCCGGCCGGGCGGCCATGACCGATGGCCTTGGCAGCCCCGCCCGCACGGGCCTACCATCGGTTTTTTGCCGTCCTGCGGAGACCTCGATGAAACTGCGTCATGCCCTGCTGCCACTGAGCCTGCTGGCCGCCCTGCCCAGCGTCGCCGCTGCCCGTGGCCTGGAAGTCCGCGACATGGTGGCCATGGATCGCGTCTCCGCCCCGGTCCTGACCGCCGACGGCGGCACCGTGGTGTTTGCCAAGCGCAGCACCGATGCCAACCTCAAGTCCAGCACCGCGCTGTTCGCGCGCAACCTGCGCACCCGCGATGCGGCACCGCCGAAGCAGATCACCCCGGCCGGCTGGAACGTCAACTCGGCCTCGCTCTCGGCCGACGGCCAGACTGTGTACTTCCTCAGCGCCAAGAACGGCAGCCAGCAGCTGTACGCGCAGGCCATCAGCGGTGGCACCCCGCGCCAGCTGACCGATTTCGCGGTGGACGTGGACAGCTACCACGTCTCGCCGCAGGACGACCGCGTGCTGTTCAGCGCCGGCGTGTTCCAGGCCTGTGCCTCGGACCTGGCCTGCACCGAGAAGAAGCTCAAGGACGTGGCCGATGCCAAGGCCAGCGGCAAGGTCTTCGATTCGCTGTTCGTGCGCCATTGGGACACCTGGAACGATGGCCGCCGCAACACCCTGTTCGTGGCCCCGCTGCCGGCGGCCAAGGCCGGCCCGGTGAAGGGCGCCTCGGCGCTGAGCGCGACCATCGACGGCGACGCACCGTCCAAGCCGTTCGGCGGCAATGACGATTTCACCTGGTCGCCGGACGGCGCCAGCGTGGTCGCCAGCATCCGCGTGGCCGGCAAGCAGGAACCCTGGTCGACCAACTTCGACCTGTACCGCTTCGATGCCGCCGGCAAGCAGGCGCCGGTCAACCTGACCGCCGCCAACCCGGCCTGGGATGCCGGCCCGGTGTTCAGCGCCGATGGCAAGACCCTGTTCTACCGCGCCATGAAGCGCCCGGGCTTCGAGGCTGACCGCTTCGGCCTGATGGCGATGGACGTGGCCAGCGGCAAGACCCGCGAGATCGCCCCGCAGTGGGATCGTTCGGCCGGTGAGATCAACCTCTCCGCCGATGGCGCCAGCATCTACACCACCACCGACGACCTGGGCGAGCACCCGCTGTTCCAGATCGACGTGGCCAGCGGCAAGGCCACCAAGGTCATCGGCGATGGCACCGTGTCTGCGGTCAGTGTGGCCGGCAACAGCGTGGCCATCACCCGCAACAGCCTGAAGAGCAACGACCAGGTCCTGGTCGGCATGCTGCCGGCTGCCGGCCAGCCGATCGGCGAACTGCGCGCGCTGACCCCGGCCGCCGGCGACGTGCTGAAGGACGTCAACTTCGGCGACTTCGAACAGTTCGAGTTCAAGGGCTGGAACAACGACACCGTGCACGGCTACGTGGTCAAGCCGCACAACTACCAGGAAGGCAAGTCCTACCCGGTCGCGTTCCTCATCCACGGCGGCCCGCAGGGCAGCTTCGGCAACGGCTGGAGCTACCGCTGGAACCCGCAGACCTACACCGGCCAGGGCTACGCCGTGGTCATGATCGATTTCCACGGTTCCACCGGCTACGGCCAGGCCTTCACCGATGCGATCAGCCAGCACTGGGGCGACCGCCCGCTGGAAGACCTGCAGAAGGGCTGGAACGCCGCGCTGAAGCAGTATTCCTTCCTCAACGGTGACAAGGCCTGCGCACTGGGCGCCAGCTACGGCGGCTTCATGGTCAACTGGATCGCCGGCAACTGGAACAGCCCGTTCAAGTGCCTGGTCAACCACGACGGCGTGTTCGACCAGCGCATGATGGGCTATGCCACCGAAGAACTGTGGTTCACCGAGTGGGAGCAGGGTGGCACGCCGTACGAGAAGGCGGCCAACTTCGAGAAGTTCAACCCGGTCAACCACGTGGCCGACTGGAAGAAGCCGATCCTGGTCATCCACGGCCAGCAGGACTTCCGCATTCCGGTCGAGCAGGGCCTGGCCGCGTTCACCGCCGCCCAGCGCCAGGGCATCGAATCGAAGTTCCTGTACTTCCCGGACGAGAACCACTGGGTGCTGAAGCCGAACAACAGCATCCTGTGGCATGACACCGTCAACGCCTGGCTGAAGCAGCACATCGGCGAATAAGCGTTACCGGCGCCGCCCTTCGGGGCGGCGCTCTGCTTACGGGTAGTGCCGGCCGCTGGCCGGCAACCACATGCTGCTTTCCACCCATACCGGATTGCCGGCCAGCGGCCGGCACTACCAAGAGCGCCTGCATGATCCAGAACGACATCGTCGTCTTCGGCTTGATCGCCGCCACCCTCGGCGCCGTGTTCTGGACCGCCTCGCGCGAACAGGGTGCGTGGAAGCGCTTCTACACCTTCGTGCCAGCGCTGCTGCTGTGCTACCTCATTCCCGGCATCTACAACACCGTCGGCCTCATCGACGGGCAGAACACCAAGCTCTACAACCCGATCGCACGCGACATCCTGCTGCCGGCAGCGCTGATCCTGCTCACCCTGGCGGTGGACATCAAGGGCATCCTGCGGCTGGGCCCGAAGCTGGTGCTGATGTACCTGGGCGCCTCGGCCAGCATCATGCTCGGCGCGGTGGTGGCCTTCCTGGTGATGCGCGCGATCCATCCCGAAACCGTGGCCGGCGATACCTGGGCCGGCATGGCCGCACTGGCCGGCAGTTGGATCGGCGGTGGCGCCAACATGCTGGCCATGCGCGAAGTGTTCGACGTCAACGCGACCACCTTCGGCCAGTTCGCGGTGGTCGATGTCGGCGTGGGCTATGTGTGGATGGCCGCGCTGATCTTCCTGGCCGGGCGCGCGGCGAAGATCGATGCGCGCAGTGGCGCCGATACCTCGGCCATCGATGAACTGAAGGAACGCATCGCGCGCTTCCAGGCCGAGCACGAGCGCATTCCCAGCCTCACCGACCTGATGCTGATCGTCGCGGTGGCCTTCGGCGGCGTCGGTCTGTCACACGCCATCGGCGCGCCGCTGGCGGCGTGGTTCAAGGTGCATGTCAGCTGGGCATCGCAGTTCAGCCTGGATGCGCCGTTCGTCTGGGTGGTGGTGCTGTCCACCACGCTGGGCCTGAGCCTGAGCTTCACCCGTGCGCGCACCCTGGAAGGGGCCGGTGCCTCGCGCCTGGGCTCGCTGCTGCTGTACTTCCTGATTGCCTGCATCGGCATGCAGATGGACCTGCTGGCGCTGCTGGATCGCCCGTGGCTGTTCCTGCTGGGCATCCTCTGGATCGCCGTGCACATCGCCCTGCTGTGGTGCCTGGGCAAGGTGCTGAAGGTGCCGTTCTTCTATTTCGCCATCGGCTCGCAGTCGAACATCGGCGGCCCGGCCTCGGCGCCGGTGGTGGCCGCGGCGTTCCACCCGGCGCTGGCGCCGGTGGGCGTGCTGCTGGGCACGATGGGCTATGCCACGGGCACGTACCTGGCCTACATCGTCGGCATCACCCTGCGCGCGCTGGCCGGGCAGGGCTGATGGGGTAGTGCCGGCCGCTGGCCGGCAACCAGGTAATGCTTCACGGGTTCATGAGGTTGCCGGCCAGCGGCCGGCACTACCGATGCTTTACGCCACCGGCAAGCCGCGTTCGATCAACCACGCACGCGCGTCTTCGGCATCCTGCTCGAACCACGCCTTCGTCGATCCCAGCCGGTACGTGTATCCCCACGCATCCATGTCGACCATCAGCCGCTCGCTGCCCACGCCGGGCAGCTGGCCGGCCAGCACGATCTGCAGGTAGCAGGTGGCGTCTTCCTCCGGCACCGAATCGGTGGCGTCGGTATGCACCTGCGCGCGCCGCTCCGGGGGCAGCACGATCAGGTGGCAGGCCTCATGCAGCATCGAATGCACCGGCGTGTCGTCGCGCACGTAGACGTCGCTGGCGATGATGCCGGCTTCGGGTTCGCCCCAGTAGCTGCCGGGAATGGGCTCGCCGGCCGCGACGTGGTGCAGGCGCAGGTCATGCGCGGCCAGCAGGCGCTGCGCATCGGCGAAGGCGATATCGCCGACGCGGGTCACGTTCGGTTCGGGTGCGGTGTCGGTCATGCGGGGTCACGCGGCCCCGCCCATGCAGGCACGGGCGGGGCAGGGGGTCAGGGTTTTTCCGGGCCTTCAGGCAGCGCCACGGAGATGTCCAGCACGTCGTGCTGGCCATCCTTCACCAGGTCGACCTTCACCGCGTCGACGTCGATGTTGACGTACTTCTTGATCACTTCCAGCAGCTCGCGCTGCAGCAGCGGCAGGTAATCGGGGCCGCCGCGGTTGCTGCGTTCCTGCGCGATGATGATCTGCAGGCGGTTCTTCGCGGTTTCGGCGGTGGTCTTCTTCGCTTTGAGGAAATCGAACAGGCCCATGCTTACCCTCCGAACAGCTTGCTGAAGAAGCCCTTCTTCTCGACGTTGGTGAAGCGCATCGGGCGCTCTTCGCCGAGGATGCGTGCAACGGCATCGTCGTAGGCCTGGCCGGCCGCCGATTCACCGTCCAGGATGACCGGCTCGCCCTTGTTGGAGGCATTGAGCACGTCGCCCGATTCGGGGATCACGCCGATGGCCTTCAGGCCCAGCACTTCCTCGACGTCGGCGATGCTCAGCATCTCGCCGCTTTCCACGCGCACCGGGGTGTAGCGGGTCAGCAGCAGGAAGGCCGGCACGTTCTGGCCCGATTCGGCCTTGTGGGTCTTCGAATCCAGCAGGCCGATGATGCGGTCCGAGTCGCGCACCGAGGACACTTCCGGGTTCACCACCACCACGGCGCGGTCGGCGAAGTACATCGCCAGGAAGGCGCCCTTCTCGATGCCGGCCGGGGAGTCGCAGATGATGTACTCGAAGCCGTCGGCGGCAAGGTCCTTCAGGACCTTGCCCACGCCTTCCTGGGTCAGCGCATCCTTGTCGCGGGTCTGCGAGGCAGCCAGCACGTACAGGTTGTCGAAGCGCTTGTCCTTGATGAGGGCCTGCTTGAGGGTCGCTTCGCCGTGCACGACGTTGACGAAGTCGTACACCACGCGGCGCTCGCAACCCATGATCAGGTCGAGGTTGCGCAGGCCGACGTCGAAGTCGATCACGGCCACCTTCTTGCCGCGCCGTGCGAGGCCGCAGGCCAGGCTCGCGCTGGAAGTGGTCTTGCCGACGCCGCCCTTGCCGGAGGTGACTACGATGATTTCAGCCAAAGGACTTCTCCTGATGATTCTGTTTGGGGGCTGCGTCAGTCCAGCGCAGCGATCTTGATCTGGTCCTGTTCCAGCCACACCTGCACGGCCTTGCCGCGCAGGTTGTCCGGCACATCGTCCAGTACCTTGTAATGGCCTGCAATGGCGACCAGTTCCGCATGGAAATCGCGGCAGAAAATACGCGCCGCGGTGTTGCCCTGGGCCCCTGCCAGCGCGCGGCCGCGCAGGGTCCCGTAGATATGGATGCTGCCGTCGGCGATGACCTCGGCGCCTGCGCCGACGGTGGCCATCACGGTCAGGTCGCAGTTTTCCGCGTACAGCTGCTGGCCCGAGCGCACGTTGCCCAGCTGCATGCGGCCCGGCTGCGGTGCGGCCGCATCGGCGGCGTTGCCCACCGGGGCGACCGGAGCCGGTGCCGGTTCGGCCTTGGCGGCACGTCGCGGTTCGGCGGCGGGTGGCGCGGGCGGCGGCGGGGCCGGTTCGGCCTCGGCGCGCTCGTACTGGGCGCGGAACTTGGCCAGCAGGGGCAGGCCAAGCTGCTGCGAGAGCAGGTCGACCGCCGAGGTGCCATAGGCCAGTGCCACCGGCAGCACGCCGGCGCTGCGCAGCCCATCCACCAGCGCCTGCGCGGTGGCCGCGTCGGGCACCTGGCTCAGGCCGCCGAAATCGAGGATGACCGCCGCGCGGCCGAACAGCTTCGGCGCACGGTTCACGCGTTCCTGCATTTCCTGCACGAGGCGTTCGACATCAAGGGTACGGATGCGCAGGTTGGCAATGCCCACCTGGCCGATCTTCAGTTCACCGGCCTGTTCGTAATCGAAATTCACCGCCACGCTCAGGTCCCCGTCGGCCGCTGTGCCTGCACCGGCAGCTGCCGGTCACGCGCCCATGCCACATCCGGCAGCTTGCCGCCGTAGGTCTCCTGGACCCACGGGTAGCTGCACAGTTCCTTGGCCAGCATGCTGGCGCGCACGTCGACATGCGGCATGGTGTTCTGGCCCAGCTCGCGGAAGCCGAAGCTGCCGTGGAAGAGCAGGGCAGCATCGGCGCCGTGGTCCAGGAACACCTCGCAGGTCATCTGCGGGTAGCGCAGCTCGGCAAAGCTCTGCGCATCGGCATAGAACGCACGGCCGACGCCACCACCGCGACGGCGGCTGGCGACCACGATGCGGTCGATATAGAAGAAGGGGGTGGCCAGCTGCTGCTTGAACCAGGCGAAGTTGCTGCTGTCGTGCTGGCTGTCGCTGCCGAAGCCGATCAGGAAGCCGGCCAGGTTGCCGTCGCGCTCGGCGACGCGGAAATACTCAGCGGTATCGTAGAACAGGTGCAGGCGTGCGGCATCCAGCGGAAGGATGGCCAGGCCAGCATTGTTGTTCAAAGCCAGGACGGAATCGAGCTCGTGCTCGCGCACGTCGCGGATGACAATCGACATTGTGACTCCGTGGGGTAACGCGGTTGGTCCATCAACGGACCCTGCGCACGATTATTGCATGCCCGGGGCGGGCTGCGGCATGAACAGGGGGAAGGGCAGGCATGACTTCCGCCAGAGTGCAGCGGGCGGGGTTCAACCGTAGAGTGCTGGCATGTTGGGAGTCCTCAGCCATACCCGTGTCCTGCGACTGGCCGGCCTGTTTACCTGGGTCATGGTCGGCCTGCCCCTGGCCTACTCGCAGTTCGAGAACCTGCACGCCCGTGCCGACATGGGTGGCTGGGCGGTGCTGCTGTTCCTGGCCTACCTGTCCTTCGGCGCGGCCTACTTCCGGCTGACCCGCTCGCTGCGCAGCGACAGCCACACCACCTGGCTGGACCGCGGCCTGCTGCTGCTGCTCACCGTCGCGGCGCTGGGCGTCAGCTTCCTCAGCGGCTCGGGCCTGGGCAGCATCCTGATGATGGTGGCCGCCGGCGTCATCCCGTGGATGCTCTCGGTGCGGCTGGGCGTGCTGTGGCTGCTGGTCAGCCAGCTGGCGGTGGCGCCGGTCTACTACATGCTGCTGCGCTTCCCGCTGTTCGAGGCGGTCATGCAGTCGCTGCTGTACGGCGGCTTCTCCATGTTCATCTTCGTGACCAGCCTGGTGGCGCGGCAGCAGACCGAGGCCCGCGACGAGCAGCGCCGGCTGAACGCCGAGCTGCGCGCGACCCGGGCCCTGCTGGCCGAGAGCGCGCGGGTCAACGAGCGCACCCGCATCTCGCGCGAGCTGCACGACGTGCTGGGCCACCAGCTGACCGCGCTGACCCTGAACCTGGAAGTGGCCGGGCATCTGGCCGAGGGCCAGGCACTGGAACACGTCAAGCGCTCGCATACCCTGGCCAAGCTGCTGCTGGGCAACGTGCGCGAGGTGGTCAGCCAGCTGCGCGAGACCGGTGCCATCGACCTGGCCGCCGCGCTGCGCCCGCTCACCGAGAACGTGCCCTCGCTGGACATCGTGCTGGACGTGGAGGAGCCGCTGAACGTGGAAGACCCGCAGCGCGCCCACGTGCTGCTGCGCTGCACCCAGGAGATCATCACCAACGCGGTGCGCCACGCCCAGGCCCGCCACCTGTGGATCCGGGTGTACCGTGAGGCGCCGGGCCTGGTGGTGGTGGAGGCCAGCGACGACGGCGTCGGCGCGGCAATGGTCAATGCGGGCAATGGCTTGCGCGGCATGCGCGAACGCCTGCAACAATGTGGCGGCCAGCTGCAGGTGGATACCCACCCCGGCGAAGGCTTCCGCCTGCGGGCCACGGTACCGGCAACGGTGCTGGCGGCCCTCACCGAGGTTCCTGAAGGAGTGCGTTGATGATTCGCGTCTGCCTGGTCGATGACCAAACCCTGGTGCGGCAGGGAATCCGCTCCCTGCTGGCGCTCGACGACGGCATCGAGGTGGTGGCCGAGGCCGCCGATGGCCGCCAGGCCGTCGAGCTGGTCCCGCAGGTGCGTCCGGACGTGGTCCTGATGGACATGCGCATGCCGGTGATGTCCGGGCTGGAGGCGCTGCAGGTGCTGTCGCGCCAGGAGCAGCTGCCGCCGACCATCATCCTCACCACCTTCGACGACGACCAGCTGGTGCTGGCCGGGCTGAAGGCCGGTGCCAAGGGCTACCTGCTCAAGGACGTCACCCTGGCGCAGCTGGTCGGTGCCATCCGCACCGTGGCCGACGGCGGCTCGCTGGTGCAGCCGGCGGTGACCCAGCGCCTGCTGTCGGGCCTGGAGCACATGCGCAACGATTTCGTCAGCCTGGACCGCCCGGACCCGCTGACCGACCGCGAGACGGAGATCCTGCGGCTGATGGCCAGCGGTTTCTCCAACAAGGAGATCGCCAATTCGCTGGGGGTCGCCGAAGGGACCATCAAGAACCATGTGTCCAACATCCTGTCCAAGCTGGGGGTGCGCGACCGCACCCGCGCCGTGCTGAAGGCGTTCGAACTGCAGCTGGTCTGAAAAAAGCCTTTTACGACAAAGGTTTGGGCGAAATTCCGGGTATCTGGCCAGAATGCCCCCCTACATCCAGGGGGGCCGGATGCGTTACTCTTCAAAATCTTTGTCCATACAAATACGCAGCCGGCACGGAAACCGGTGCGCCAATCCGATAACAATGCCTGCGAAGCCTGCTAGGATTGGCGCTTCGCTTCAATCAACCCGGCCGTGGGATCGGCCCCGGAGACTCTCTGAATGACCCGTATTATCGAGTTCCTGATCGCCTTGGGGATCGTGGCTGGCCTGTTCGTCATTATTGGCGTCTGTCTGCCGGGCGAGCGTCACATCACCGAAAGCATCGAGACCAACCGCAAGATGACGATCGTGTACGACACGGTCAACAGCCTGCGCCGCTTCAAGGACTGGAACCCGCTGGTTCTGCGCGATCCCGCCGTTGATCTGAAGCTATCCGGCCCGGCCTCCGGCAAGGGTGCCACGCTCGACTTCTCCTCCAAGGACCTGGGCAACGGTTCCTGGAAGATCACCGAGTCGGAAGAAAACAAGCGCGTTGTGATCGCCATCGAAGACCCGACCAAGGGCCACGACAAGGTCACCACCTTCACCCTGGAGCCGACCGGCAAGGGTGGCCGTAACGTCAAGATCACCCAGGATTACTCGGTGAAGTACGGCTTCGACCTGTTCGGCCGCTACGCAGGCCTGTATGTCAGCCGCCAGATCGGCGACGACATCAAGATGGGTCTGTCGCGCATGGCGAACATGCTGGCCACCGTGCCGAACGTCGACTACCGCACTGCCGAAGCCCCGCTGACCGATCTGGCCATCGTGGAAGTGCCGGCCGAGGACCTGCTGGTCGTCAACGCCGGTAACGTCGATCGCGGCCAGGAGACGATCACCAAGTCCATCAAGGACAACGAAGAGTGGATCAAGCGCGTGATGGATGCCAATGGCCTCGAAGCCGCTGGCCCGTTCCGCATCATCACCACCGATTTCGGTGCTGAGAAGTACGCCTTCGACATCGCCCAGCCGGTGAAGAAGAAGGGTACCGAAGGCACCGGCGCTGAAGAACTGACCGTCAAGATCGACGGTGGTGCACCGGTCAAGTACCAGCGCGTTGCTGCGCACCGTTCGGCCCACGCGGCCTATACCGGCCACATGGCTGGCCTGGACGTTGCTCGCAACGCCCTGCGTGCCTGGGCTGTGACCAACGGTTCGGAAGTGATCGATCGCCCGTACGAAACCTGGAAGGACGGTCTGGATAAGTCGTTCACCCCGGAAGGCACCTACGACATCTACTGGGCCGTCAAGTAAGCTTCGGCTGACCCATGTAATGTTGGATACGAAAACGCGCCGCTTCCTGCGGCGCGTTTTTTTTCATCTGCGCCCGGTGGGGCGCTGCGCAAGGAGCAGTGATGTTCAATCCGGAACGACGCGCGCGTAAGCCTTCCCTGCTGGCCTGCCTGGGCGCGCTGCTGGCGGCGGCCTCGATCGGCCTGTCCGCCTACGCCTCGCACGGCGTGGCCGAGCCGCTGGCCCAGCAGCATCTGAACATGGCCGCGCTGTATGCCTTCGCCCACGGTGCGGTGCTGCTGGCGCTGGGGCCGCGCGCACAGGGGGCCATCGCCCACCTGGGACTGTATGCGCTGCTGCTGGGCGTGCTGCTGTTCTCCGGCAGCCTGGCCGGCGCGGCGCTGTGGCAGTGGCCGACGCGGCTGGCACCGGTGGGTGGCACCACGTTGATGGCGGGCTGGGTGCTGCTGGCGTTCAATGCGCTGAGGCGCTGACGGCCGTTGCGACGACGACCGCCGTGTAGAGCCGAGCCCACGCTCGGCTGCCTTTGATCGGGCCGACGCAGCAGCCGAGCATGGGCTCGGCTCTACAGTGATCCGTTCCAGCACCAGTGCCACGGCTCGTAGACGATGCCGTGCGGGTTGTCGCGCGGGTAGCTCAGGCTGAAGCCATGGGTGCCGGCATTCGCCTGCAGCCAGGCAAACGCGTCCGTCGCCTCGAAGGTTTCCTCGGCCGGCGCGTCGCCCGGCGTGCCGATGTCCAGCGCATGGCCGCTGTGGTGTTCGCTGAAACCCGGTGCCGCGTTGACCTTGAGGATGTCCGCCACGCCCAGGCCACGGGCCAGCTTCCGTTCGAAGATGCCCAGCTGGTAGGCGTGGCTGCGGAAGCCGGAGATCGCGTCCAGTGCCACGCCATCGCGCGCGGCGTGCAGGCGCATGCGCCGCCAGCCCTGCGCGGCGCCACGGCGCAGCCACAGCGGGCGGCCGAAGCGGTCGCGCCCAGCAAAATGCAGCACGCAGGGCTCGGCCTCCAGGGCCAGGCCGCTGTCCTGCGCGTATTCCTGCGCATCCAGCCCCAGCTGCTGCAGGCGCTGCTGCAGGCCGGCCAGCGGCAGCCACTGCGCCTCCAGGTGCGCCGCAAACGGGCGCGCCCCGGCGCCGCCCTCCAGCAGCGCCAGCGCTTCGTCCACGCCGGGTTCGCGCGGCAGGTGCGGCACCAGTGAGTGCACGCCCTGTGGCAGCACCGCGGCCAGGTAACGGCCATCGCGCTTGCGCCGCAGCACCCAGCGCGCACGCGCCAGCAGGCGCGCATCCAGGTTGCTGCGCGCGCGCAGCAGGGCGGCCGGCCACAGTTCCACGGCCTCGGTGTTGATCAGCAGGGGGGCGCGACGGTGCATGCCCGCAGCTTACTGCGGTGGCGCGGTCGCAGCCACCTTGCGCAGTGCGTCCAGCAGGGCCTGCGGCCGGTCCAGGCTGAGCAGCAGCGTGCTGCCGCCGCGCACCGGAATCACCAGCGTGTGCTGGCGATCGGTGACCAGGGCAAAGCCCTTGCTGCCTCCCTGCAGTCGGAAGTGCCCCGAATAGAAGCCCGGCATCGAGTAGCCATTGGTCTTCAGGCGCAGGCCATAGCGGCGGTCACGGCTGAGGTCGACCACTTCGGCCTGGTCCAGCTGCATCTGCGCGACCGGCGTGCGACGCCGGTATAGCGTCGAGCGCACGTCCAGCACATCCCCGTCCAGGCTGACCCGGCGGCGGAAGAACATGGTGCCCAGGCCGGCGCCGATCAGCACCAGCGTCGCCAGGCTCCAGGCGGCGCTGCCCCACATCCGGAAGAACGGTGGCGACAGGGTGATCTCCATCCACGGCGCATCGGCGGGTGCGTCTTTCAGTTCGGCCCAGACACAGAGGGCAAAGACCACCAGCACCGGACCGAGGATCCACAGCACGCGCAGCGGCGAACTCTCGGCAACGTCGAACGTGCGTGGGTCGCTGCCGCTCATCGCTGCGCCTCCACCCAGCGCGCCACGTCGGCAATCAGGGCCGTGTCGACGTGCCCCGGCTGCGCGTATTCCTTCAGCGAGCTGGGGCCACTGCCGGCCACGCCGATATGGTTCAGGGCCGGGTAGGCCTGCCACTGCACATCCCTGCGGCCCTGCAGCGCCTGCTTCCACAGCTGCCAATCGGCGTCGGGCACCTGGAAATCGCGGCCACCGTGCAGCATCAGCAGGGGCGTGTGCAGCGCCTTGGCATCGCCACGTGCGTCGACCGCTTCGATGCTCTTCCAGAACGTCTGCGGCACGCCCAGCGGCAGTTCGCTGGCGGCGACCGGTGCACTGCCACGGGCAGCGGCGATCTGCGCATCGAGCCGGTCCAGGAACGCCTGTTCCGGCGCGCTGATGTCACCGTCCAGGCCGAGCAGATAGCGGTTCTGCTCGGGCAGCAGATCCAGCAGGGTGCGTGCCGGTGCCGCCCACAGGATCGCGCCACGCGCCTGCGGCCAGCGGCTGGCGATGCGCGGGGCGAGCATGCCGCCCTGGCTGTGGCCGAGCACGAAGACACGGCGGCCATCGATGCGCGGATCGGCGGCGAGTGCGGCAAGGGCCGCGACGGCGTCGTCGGTGGTTTCATCATCGACGGTGAAGTTGCCGCCGCGGAAATCCTGCGGGCGGGCAAAGGTGCGCTTGTCGTAGCGCAGCACCGCGATGCCCTGTGCGGCCAGGCCGCGGGCGATGTCCAGGAACGGGCGGCTGGCACCGATGGTTTCGTCACGGTCCTGCGGGCCCGAGCCATGCACCAGTACCACCGCCGGGAACGGGCCCTTGCCCTTGGGCAGGGCCAGCGTGCCCGGCAATGCGCCGCGCGCCTGCGGCACACTGAAATCCGCCTCGCTGTAGTTCGCGTCGGCCGGTGACGGCGCGGCCTTGGCTGCCGGGGCAGGGCGCAGCAGCAGGCCGGCCACCTTGTCCTGCGCATCCACCGCCACCTGCGCGATCACTGCGCCGCTGGCGAACTGCAGCGGCACTTCCACCAGGTGCACGCCCTGCTGTTCGCTGCTGTGGGCGGTGCCACGCTGCTTCAGTTCACCCAGCGACTGCCACAGCCCCTGCAGCTTTTCGGCCGGCACGGCGCTGGCCATCTTCGGGGTGAACATCGCTTCGGCCTCGGCGATGCGCCCGGCCTGCAGGTGGTCCAGCAGCTGCGTGGCGACCTGCTGCGGCTCGGCGGCCAGGGCACCGCCGCTGAAGGCGGCCAGTGCGACGGCGAACAGGGTGGGGCGCAGGCGCATGGTCACTGCTCCTTCTTGAAGACCAGCATGGCCGGGCGCATCGGCGCCGGGATGATGATGTTGACCAGTTCCCAGCCGAGCTGGCCCTGGCGGTTCAGCTCAGCCTGGATGTCCTCCGGCTTCTGCAGGCCCATCAGCGACGTTTTGACTTCGACAGTCAGGTAGCTCCAACGCTTGCTCATTCCTTGTCCTCCGACGATGGCTTGGGTTTCGGCAGGCGTCCTGCCTTGCGCAGGGCGTCGCGCAGCACGTATTCGATCTGCGCGTTGAGGCTGCGCAACTCGTCGTCAGCCCAGCGCTGCGCGGCGGCCAGGACATCGGCGTTGATACGCAGCGGATAGGCTTTCTTCTCACTCATGCAAGCTCCTGGCGGGGCGGTGGGGCGCCCCGTTGCGAGGTTCAGTACAGCGAACCAGCGTTGACGATCGGCTGGGTGCCACGGTCCGAGCACAGCACGGTCAACAGGTTGCTGACCATGTGTGCCTTGCGCTCCTCATCCAGCTGCACAACGCCGTTCTTCTGCAGTTCGGCCAGGGCCATCTCAACCATGCCCACCGCGCCGGCGACGATGCGGGTGCGGGCGGCGATCACCGCGTTGGCCTGCTGGCGCTGCAGCATCGCCTGGGCGATTTCGGCGGCATAGGCGAGGTGGCTGATGCGCGCGTCGATCACCTGCACGCCGGCATCGGCCAGGCGCTCGGCCAGCTCGTTCTTCAGGTGCAGGGAAATCTCGCTGGCGTGGCTGCGCAGGGCCAGCTGTCCTTCTTCATGCTGGTCGTAGGGATAGCTGGTGGCCATCGCGCGCAGCGCCGATTCGGACTGGATGTGCACGAAGCTTTCGTAGTCGTCCACGTTGTAGACCGCCTCGGAGGCATCGATCACCTGCCAGACGATCACCGCAGCGATCTCGATCGGGCTGCCGTCGAGCTCGTTGACCTTCAGCTTGCCGCTTTCGAAGTTGCGCACGCGCTGGCTGACCCGGCGCTTGCTGTAGAAGGGGTTGTTCCAGCGCAGGCCGTTGTCCTTGACGGTCCCCACGTACTTGCCGAACAGGCTCAGCACGGCGGCCTGGTTGGGCTGCACGGTGTACAGGCCGGCCATGGCGAACAGCGCCAGCGCGCCGATCAGCAGCCCGCCGAACAGCATCACCAGGTTGGGCGAGCCGGTGCTGGCCTTGGCCGCGATGCCGAGCACGAACAGCGCGCCGCCTGCCAGTACGACCAGCAGGGCGAGGGCCAGCATGCCCAGGCCGTTGGGGGAGGAGAGCGACTTCTCTTTCATGGCGGTACGTCCTTGAGGGTTCGATGAAAAGATATCAAATTGATATCAGTCCGCAAGTGCCGTTCGTCGGCTGGCCGGGGGTAGACCGGCTAGAATGCCCACCCGCCTTCACATCGCTGCCGGACCCCCGCCATGGCCAAGCTTGGAACCCCGTTGTCCCCCTCCGCTACCCGCGTGCTGCTGCTGGGTTCGGGCGAACTTGGCAAGGAAGTGGCCATCGAACTGCAGCGCCTGGGCGTGGAAGTGATTGCCGCCGACCGCTACGCCGATGCGCCGGCGATGCAGGTCGCGCACCGCTCGCACGTGATCGACATGCTCGATGCGATGGCACTGCGCGCGCTGATCGCCCAGGAGCAGCCGCACCTGGTGGTGCCGGAAATCGAAGCCATCCACACCGAGACCCTGGTCCAGCTGGAACAGGAGCAGGGCCTGCGGGTGATCCCGACCGCGCGCGCGGCACGCCTGACCATGGACCGTGAAGGCATCCGCCGCCTGGCCGCCGAAACCCTGGGCCTGCCGACCTCGCCGTACCGCTTCGTCGATACCGAAGCCGAATACCGCGCCGCCGTGGCCGCCATCGGCCTGCCGTGCGTGGTCAAGCCGGTGATGTCCTCCTCGGGCAAGGGCCAGAGCACCCTGCGCAGCGAGGCGGACATCGCCCCGGCGTGGGACTACGCGCAGACCGGTGGCCGCGCCGGTGCCGGCCGCTGCATCGTCGAAGGCTTCATCGACTTCGATTACGAGATCACCCTGCTGACCGTGCGCCACGCCGGCGGCACCTCGTTCTGCGCGCCGATCGGCCATCTGCAGAAGGACGGCGACTACCGCGAAAGCTGGCAGCCGCAGCCGATGTCCAGCGCCGCGCTGGCGCGTGCCGAAGAAATCTCGCGTGCGATCACTGACGACCTCGGTGGCTGGGGCCTGTTCGGCGTGGAGCTGTTCGTGAAGGGCGACGAGGTGTGGTTCAGCGAAGTGTCGCCGCGCCCGCACGACACCGGCCTGGTGACCCTGGTCTCGCAGGAACTGAGCGAATTCGCCCTGCATGCGCGCGCCATCCTTGGCCTGCCGATTCCGGTGATCCGCCAGAGCGGCCCGTCGGCCTCGTGCGCGCTGCTGGCGCATGGCGAGGGCGTGCCGTACTTCAACAACGTGGCCGCCGCGCTGCAGGTGCCGGATACCGCCGTGCGCCTGTTCGGCAAGCCGAGCGTGCACGGCCACCGCCGCGTGGGCGTGACCCTGGCGCGCGCAGAAAGCATCGACGAAGCGCGTTCGATCGCGCGTGATGCTGCCGAAGCCATCGGCGTTGAACTGCGCCCGTAAAACGGTGGCGCCGGGCCATGCCCGGCGCGAACCGTCTGTAGAGCCGAGCCTACGCTCGGCTCTACAACATCCTCAGCAGACGGTAGCGCTCAGCGATGGCGCCAGGGCAGCACGGTCACGTGGATCATGGCCACCGCCCACAGCACCGATCCATACATCCACCAGGTGCCGAAGCGGTCGGCGTAGCCCTTCCAGCAAGCGACGCCAGCCGGTATCAATCCGATCACGACCAAGGGCGCCAGTTGCATCAGCACCGGCTCCACGCAGCACGCCACGGCGACAGTACTGAACACCGCAAGAATGAGTACCACGTTCCTGTGCACTGCCCACCCCCGGCATCGTGTCCTTTTACCGGCAATCTAGCAGAACCGGGAAAGGGGCGAGGGAGCAGCCGAGCATGGGCTCGGCTCTACATCATCCCAGGCAGGCGGTAGCGCCGGGCCATGCCCGGCGGCCGCATCCCGGTGGGTACCGACCGTTGGTCGGTACTCTTCATCCCGGTGGGTACCGACCGTTGGTCGGTACATTCTCCGTTACCGCACGTCCACCCACACCAGGTGGTGGTCGCTGCCGTCGGCGATCTTCGCTTCCGGGCTTTCATTGGCCGGCCAGAACACGCCGCTGCCGACGTACTCGAAGCCGGTCGAGGGCAGCACGTAGTCCAGGCGCATCGTGCCGGACTTCGGGCCGAAATCGCCGGTGGCATGGAACGGCGCACCCTTGCGCACGATGCCCTTGGCCGCATAGGCCAGGCTGGTCTGCTCGCCGCCGACGCTGCGCGGGGTGGGGTAGCGCAGCACGCGCGCATTTTCGATCAGGTTGACGATGGCGTCGTGGCGACCGTCGCCATCCACCGGATCGTTGTTCAGATCGCCGAAGATCACGAAGCGCGCATCCTGGGCCAGGCCGCCGCAGTGGCCCTTGTCATCGCACAGCCAGGGCTTGTCGCCGGCCGACAGGTATTCCTGCCACAGGCGCAGTTCGTCGTGGTTGCGCGCGGCATTGCGCTTTTCCGGGCCATCGAACACCGGCGGGGTCGGGTGCGAGACCAGGGCGTGGACCACGCCGGCGGGGGTCTTCACCGGCACGTCCCAATGCGACTTCGAGGACAGGCGCAGCTGCGACCACACCTGGTCGTTGTAGAAGCTCTTGCCGGTGCGCGGGTCGACCGGGCGGATCGCGCCGGGCATCGTGCTCCACTTCAGCAGCTGGAAGCTGCGCACCTTGGCTTCGTCGATCGGGTAGCGCGACAGCACCAGCATGCCGTACTGGCCCGGGTGCAGGCCGTAGCCCCAGGCATCGTTGCCACGGCTGCGGCCTTCGCCGCCCACCACGCCGTTGCCGTCCAGGTCCAGGCCGCTGGGCACGCCGGTGTTGACCGGCGCCAGATAGCGGTAGGCGAAGTGCAGCGGCTTGCCGCCACCGGGCTGGGCCACTTCCAGGTAGCGCTTCTGGAACAGGTCGGCGGCGCGGTGCGCGTCGTCGAAGTCGAACTCGTTCAGCAGCACCAGGTCCGGGCGCACCTGCTGCAGCACCGCAGCGATCTTGCGCGCGTGCTCGCTGTCGCCTTCCAGTTCCTTGATCAGGCCGCCGGCATCATCCGAATACAGCGAGGTGTTGTAGGTGGCCAGGCGCAGCGTCGAGGACGGCTTTTCGGTCATCGCAGGGGACTTGGCGTAGGCGGGGGCGCTGGCGCCGCAGAGCAGGGCCAGGGCGAGGATCAGGGGATGGCGGCGGGTGATGTTCATGGGCCGTATTGTGCACCCGGCCCGGTGTCAGCGGTTTGTCAGCGTCCGTCCAGTTCGCTGTCGAAATCATGCCATCGGCGGCCGTCGTAGGCCTCCAGCGGGCGGTAGCGGCGCTTGTAGTCCATCTTCTGGTGGTCGCGGATCCAGTAGCCGAGATAGAGGTGCGGCAGGCCCTCGCGGCGGGCCCACTCGATCTGCTGCAGGATGGCGAAGGTGCCCAGGCCGCGGGCGGCATGGTCCGGGTCGAAGAAGGTGTAGACCGCCGACAGGCCGTGCTCGGTCACGTCGGTCACCGCCACCCCCAGCAGCTGGCTGGGCTGGCCGTCGTGGCCGGGCAGGCGCATTTCCAGGAAGCGGGTGTGCGACCAGCTGCCGATCAGGAACTGCTCGAACTCGTGCGGACCGTGGTCATCCATGCCGCCGTTGGCATGGCGGTGGGTCAGGTAGCGGTGGTAGAGGTCGAACAGGTCCTGGCGCGGCATGGCGGCGGTGATGCGCACCTCCAGGTCGGCATTGCGCGCGGCGCAGCGGCGCTGGCTGCGGTCGGCGGCAAAGCGCGCCACCGGGATGCGCACGGCCACGCAGGCATGGCACTGCGCGCAGTGCGGGCGATAGACCAGGTCACCACTGCGGCGGAAGCCCCAGCTCAGGGCCAGCGGGTACAGCCCGCCCAGGCGGCGGTCCTGCGGATCGAGCACCAGATCGCGCGCAACGCGGTCCGACCAGTACCCGCAGGGGTGCTCGCCGGTCTGGAACAGTCTCAGTTCGTCGTCTCTGTCGCCGTGGATCGCCATGGGCACAGCATAGCCCCAGCGTGTCGCAATGGCCGCGACTGTCCGCCGGATGAACGGAACCGGCGTCTGCGTCAACCGATGCCGCGGCCAGGCGTTGTTGTCCCCCGAGGGTGAAGTGATCGCCTCGACGCAACACCGCAATCCCCCTACCAGGAGTGACTCCATGATCCGTACCCCCCTGCTGCTGGCCCTGCTGCTGGGCACCTCCGCCACCGGCATCGCCCTGGCCGCCGATACCCCGGCCACGGCCAATGCCCCGGCGCAGCGCCATGCCACGCTGGACACCAATGGCGATGGCGTCATCGACCGCAGCGAAGCTGCCGCCAACCCGCGCCTGGCCGCGAAGTTCGACGCGCTGGACAAGAACAAGGATGGCAAGCTGTCGCGTGACGAGCTGCCGCGCTGGAAGCATGGCCGTCGCGGTGGCCATGGCGCCTGGATGGCCAAGCTGGACGTGAACAAGGACGGCCGCATCAGCCGCGAGGAAGCCAAGGCCGACCCGCGCCTGGCGGCGCGTTTCGACCAGATGGACGTCAACAAGGACGGCTACCTGGACAAGGCCGACCGCGAGCTGCGCATGAAGCAGCATCGTGATGCCTGGTTCGCTGCGGCTGATACCAACAAGGATGGCCAGTTGAGCAAGGCCGAGTTCGATGCTGCCAAGGGCCTGATGCACGGCGGCCCGCGCCACGGCGGCCCGCGTGATGGCAACGCACCGAAGTCGCCGCGCAACTGATCGCACGCACCCCAGGAACCTGCATCGCCGGCATCATGCCGGCGATGTTTGTTTGCGGGTCAGGCCAGCGATTCCAGCCAGTGCACGCCGGCGACGACCAGCAGCATCAACACGCAGCAACTGATGATCGCCGATCGCCCGTACATGGATTCGTACACCCAGTTGCGGCCCGTGCGTCCGCGTCGCGCGTTGTCGCGGGCGATCAGTGGCGCCATGATCCGCTGCAGCGGCCCCAGGCACTGGTAGCTGACCACGCCCATGCCCAGCAGCAGCGACGAGGTCATCACCCACGTCGGCGCCTTCAGCATTTCGCCGAGCAGTACCGCCAGGCAGGTGCCCATCGCGGTGAAGGTGCTGTAGCGCACGAAGCGCATGATCTGCGCCTGTTCGATCGCCGTTTCGGTGAAGCGCAGCAGGTAGCGCCCGCCGAGATAGCAGCCAACGAAGCCGCCGATCACCCCGCCGACCACCAGGCCAGCGTTGAAGCCGCTGCCGACCAGCGGGCTCTCGCCGATGGCGGCCGTCAGCGAGCCCAGCGCGGTACCACCGGCGGCGCTGACACCGCCCAGGCCCAGCTTGCTGCCACCCACGCCCACGCCGGTACCCAGCAGTATCGCCGCGCTGGCCGTACCGGGCGCGGCGATCAGCACCATCGAGACGACCGTCGTCGCGAAGGCGGCGCTCGGCGCACTGCTGCGTGCGAATTCGCCGAAGCGCTGCAGCAGGCCGTCGCGTACCTGCGCGCGGGCACGTGACAGGCGCTTGCGCACGGCCGCGTCGCTCAGGCCCAGCAGGTCGGCCACCTGCTGCGAACGCTGGCCCTCGCGGTAGTAGAGCAGCAGCACTTCGCGGCTGTCGGTGGGCAGGGCGGAGATGATGTCCTCGGCGGCCACTTCTTCTTCCAGCCGCTGCAGGCGGTCGGCGGCGCCGGGCGCGGGGTCGGCGGCCATGCCCAGGGCGACGTCGGCGGCGTCGCCGGTCAGCGGGCGGCCGCGCTGCGCGCGCAGCCAGTCGCGGGCCAGATTGCGGGTGATCTGCCGCAGCCACGGCAGGAAGCTGGTGGAACTGCGCAGCCGGTGCAGCTGCTGCCAGCCTTTGACGAAGGCCTCCTGGGCGATGTCCTCGCTGGCGTGGCGGTCGCGGGTGATGGCCAGGGCGATGGCGGTCACCGTGTTCTGGCAGGCCAGCACGATGCGCCCATACGCCTGCTGGCAGCCATCACTGGCAGCCGGCAGCTCGCGTTCCAGCGTCTCGTCGATCGTTGCAGCGAAGGTCGTCATGGCGGCAGCTCCTGCTGGGATTGTGTCCCAAGACGGCGCTGCGTGCAGTTTGTGACCGCTCGTGATCCGGTAGTGCCGGCCGCTGGCCGGCACCTTCATCGGGTCTGCGTTGCCGGCCAGCGGCCGGCACTACCCGTCGTCAGGTTGACGGCTGGATGCGGACGCGGATTTCTTCTTCTTCCGGTTCAGCCTGCGGGGCGGTGGGTGCCGGCTGTGGCTGCACCTGCGGGGCCGGGGCCGGGGCAGCCGGGGCCGGGGCGCCGCGGTGGCGCAGGCCGATCACCAGCGCCACGCCGGCGATCACCACCAGCAGGGCGATGCGGATGCGCCAGGCCCAGCCGCGGCCACTGCCCGAGGTCTCGGCGGTATCGCGGAAGGCGAACTCGGCCGTGGGGTGGTCGCGGCGGGTGGTGTCGAGCAGGCGTGCGTCGCGCAGGATCTCGCGCGCACGCGGCTGGTCATCGGCACGCACGATCCACACCGCCGGGTAGCCCTGGCTGTTGCCCAAATCGGTATAGCTGAACTGGCCACGGCGGCGGGTCTTGTACGAGCGGCCGTTGGTGACCTTCACTTCGATGTCGTGGCTGCGCAGCAGCTCGGCCACGCCCTCGACGGTTTCCACGCGTTGGCTGCTGAAAATCTGGCGCATTGCTTACTCCTTGGCCGGCACGGCGGCGGCGGCATCCTGGTCCGGCACCACGCGGATCAGGCCTTCCTGGGCGGTGCTGGCCACCAGCACGCCGTCACGGGTGAAGAACTGGCCGCGGGCCAGGCCGCGCGAATCCTGCGCGCTGGGGCTGTCCAGCGAATACAGCAGCCAGTCGTCGGCGCGGAACGGGCGGTGGAACCAGATCGCGTGGTCGAGCGAGGCCATCTGCACGTGCGGGTGGTAGTAGCTGATGCCGTGCGGGAAGGTGGCCGTGCCCAGCAGGTGGAAATCCGAGGCATAGGCCAGCAGGGCCTGGTGCAGCTCGGGCGCATCGCCCACCGGTTCGCTCAGGCGCAGCCAGACCTGGTGGTAAGGCGGGCGCTTGGGCGGGTTCAGTTCGTCGCGCGGGTACACGTGGCGGAACTCGAACGGGCCACCACGCGAGAGCCAGCGCTGCACCTTGATCGGCAGCCGCTCCAGCACCTCGGCCGGCAGCGGGCGGTTCGGCTCGATGTCTTCCGGCTGCGGCACCTCGGGCATCTTGTGCTGGTGCTGGGCACCGGTTTCGGCCTGCTGGAACGAGGCCGCGCAGAAGAAGATCACCTTGCCGTGCTGGATCGCGGTGACCCGGCGCACGGAGAAGCTGCCGCCATCACGGGTGCGGTCCACGTCATAGACGATCGGGTGGTCGATGTTGCCGGCACGCAGGAAATAGGCGTGCAGCGAATGCACGTGGCGACCGTTGTCGACCGTGGCCTGTGCCGCCGCCAGCGCCTGGCCCAGCACCTGGCCGCCAAACACGTACTTGGTGCCGATGTCGCGGCTCTGCCCGCGGAACAGGTTGTCCTCCAGCCGCTCCAGGGTGAGCAGGTCGATCAGCTCGGAGACGACGGGTTCGGGCGTGTCGTTCAAGGGGGCGGCCACAGCAATGAAGAAGGCTCGATTATACCGGTCAGGGGTGGCCCATCATCGGTAGTGCCGGCCGCTGGCCGGCAGCCTCGTGATCCTCTGGGGTGCCTGCGGCTGCCGGCCAGCGGCCAGCACTACCGTTTACTTGCCCAGCCGGGCCACCAGCGCCTGCAGGGCGTTCTGCGCATCCGGTGCAAACCAGGCTTCGACGAAGCGGTCCAGCTGGATCAGGTCCGGGTGCAGCGCCTCGTGCAGGTCGGCACGGGCGATGGCGCGGGTCAGCAGCATCGGCTGGCGCGGCTGCCTGAGCAGGTTCTGCAGCCAGGCGATGGCGCGTGCCACCACCAGGTCGCCCTCGGCCAGTTCATCCACCAGGCCGATCTGCAGCGCCTGTTCGGCCGGCACCAGCGCGCCGGTGCTGAGCAGGATGCCGGAGCGGTGCACGCCCACGGCGCGGCGCAGCAGGCGCTGGATGCCTTCCGGCGCCACCAGGCCCACCTGCACCTCGTTCAGGCCGATGGCATACGGGCGGGCCGGATCGGCACTGTGCGCCATCACCCGGTAATCGCAGCACAGCGCCAGCACGCAGCCGCCGGCCGGCGCATGGCCGGTGAGTGCCGCCACCACCGGGATGCGGCTCTCGGCCACGGTACGCACCGCGCCGAAGAAGGCGTTCCAGCTGTCCAGCAGCTTGTGCTTGTCATCGCCGTGGGAGAGCAGGTGCGGCACGTCCATGCCGCCGGTGAAGATGCGCTCGCTGCCCGACAGCACGATGCCGTGCACGTCCTCGGCCATGGCCAGTTCGACGGCGTGGATCAGCTGGCGGCACAGTTCGGTGTCCAGTGCATTGACCGGTGGCCGCGCCAGGCGCAGTTCGCGGATGGGGCCATGGTTGATCACCTCGATGAGCGTCGTCATGCTGCGGTCTCGTTGCGGACAGGAATCTGAGGCGATGATAACCAAACCATTCGTTGGCGTATTGTGGCTGCTGTGTGCGGGTGCAGCATCGGCGGCGAGCGCCGTGCCAGCCTGCGTCACCGTGCAGCAGGGCTGGGCACGCCTGCCACCCAACCCGGCCATGCCGATGACCGCCGGCTACGGCGTGATCCACAACGGCTGCGCGAAAGCGGTGGCCATCACCGGTGCACGCAGTGCCCGCTTCGCTGACGTGTCGCTGCACGAAACCACGATCGTCGATGGGGTCAGCCGCATGCGCGCGGTCGAGCGCCTGCCGCTGGCGCCGGGCGCCCGCGCCGAGCTCAAGCCCGGTGGCCTGCACCTGATGCTGATGGAGGGCAAGGGTGCGTTGAAGGAAGGCGAGGCCGTGCCGCTGCAGCTGCAGCTGGAGGGCGGTGGCGAGGCCAGCGCGACGTTGGCGGTGCGCAAGGCCGCGCCGTAACACGTCGCTCGTTTCGCCGGGCATAGCCCGGCGCTACCGGTGATGGTCCGGCGATCATGCCTGGGTAGCGCCGGGCCATGCCCGGCGGGGGTTTACGACCAGTCGAACGTAAACAGGACCGTGCGGCTGTGTGGTTCGTAGAACATCATGATCGCATCGGCACCGGCCGCGACCCAGTGGCTGGCCGGCACGCTGGCCACGTGGAAGAACGCATGGCCGTCGCGGGTCAGCTGCAGGCCATCGTCAGGCAGGTGGCTGCTGTCATTGCGGAAACGCAGGCTGCCACGCTGCCGGTAGCCCGCCAGATCCCGCAGCTGGAATGCCGCAGGCAGTGGGGAGTAGTCGGACCAGTTGCCAAACCAGATCGGGCCGCCCAGTTGCTGCAGCCATGCCTGTTCGTCCAGTTCGCCCTCGCCGTAGCGCGAGCAGCTGGCCAGGCGCCCGTGCTGCTGGAAATGCGCACGCGCCTTGGCATGGCTCTCGCGCATTTCCACGATGTGGGCGCGGGCCTCCTCGCCATCCACGGCTTCGCCCAGGAAGTATTCCTGCGTGCCGAGGAAGCGCATGCGGTTGTCCGCGGTCAGCTCGAAGGCGATCCAGTTGATGCCGGTGAACGCGTTGTGGTGCGCGGTGGTGTCGTCACCGATACAGCCTTCATAGGGTTCGATCGGGCACAGCAGGGTTGCCATCTGGCCGGCCAGCTCCGGGCGCAGCACGCCCAGGTCGATCTTCAGCAGCGGCAGCAGGTGCTGGCCGAGCCAGGCCTGGTCGGCGGGGAAGACGTCGGCGGGGAAGGGGACCATGCCGGGCAGCAGGTCGCGCAGTTCGGTGCGGTGGATCATCCCAGTCCTTTGAATTTCAACGGTAGCGCCGGGCCATGCCCGGCGAACCAAACGCCGACCAAGGTCGGCCTCTACAAGAAGCGAATCAGGTAGAGGCGCTGCGGATCGCGTCCGGCAGCGGCGCGCTCTTGCCGGTCTGGGTGTCCATCCAGACCACCACCACGTTGCCATCCGAGTACAGCTTCGCATCATCCTGCTGGTCGACGATGCGGTGGCCGATGGTCACGCTGCTGTTGCCCAGGCGCTCGACGAACAGCTCGACCAGGATGTCGTTGGGCCACACGATCGGCAGGCGGTAGTTGACGTTGGTCGCGGCCACCACCGGTGCGATGCGGTCGGTCATCGACACGCCTTCCACGCCCAGCATCCAGCGCACGCGCGCTTCTTCCAGGTAGGAAATGTACTTGGCGTTGTTGACGTGGCCCATGCTGTCCATGTCACGCCAGCGCACGCTGATCGGGATGCGGGCCAGGATCTTGTGTTCGCTGCTCATCAGGCGTCCTTCTTCTTCGTCGTGCTCTTGCTGGCCTTGCCGGTGCTCTTGGCGGCCACGGCCTTCTTCGCCACCTTGGTGGGCTTTTCAGGCTTCACCTTGCGCGGCGGGCGGGCGTCGGGCTTGTTGGCCACGGCGGCCGGTCGTTCCGGGCGCGCGCTGGTGGAGGGCAGCATGCGGGCGAGGAACTGGCCGGTGTACGACTGCTGGCAGGCCGCCACGTCTTCCGGCGTGCCGGTCACCAGGATGGTGCCACCGCGGTGGCCGCCTTCCGGGCCCAGGTCGACGATCCAGTCGGCGGTCTTGATGACGTCCAGGTTGTGCTCGATCACCACCACCGTGTTGCCTTCGTCGCGCAGCTTGTGCAGCACGCCCAGCAGCGCTTCGATGTCGTGGAAGTGCAGGCCGGTGGTCGGCTCGTCGAGGATGTACAGGGTGCGGCCGGTATCGCGGCGCGACAGTTCCTTGGACAGCTTCACGCGCTGCGCTTCACCACCGGACAGCGTGGTCGCGCTCTGGCCCAGCTTGATGTAGCTCAGGCCCACGTCCACCAGCGTTTCCAGCTTGCGGGCGATGGACGGCACGGGCTCGAACAGCTTCAGCGCATCTTCGACGGTCATTTCCAGCACGTCGTTGATGTTGTAGCCCTTGTACAGGATCTCCAGCGTTTCGCGGTTGTAGCGCTTGCCGTGGCAGACGTCGCAGGGCACGTACACATCCGGCAGGAAGTGCATCTCGACCTTGATCAGGCCATCGCCCTGGCAGGCCTCGCAGCGCCCGCCGCGCACGTTGAAGCTGAAGCGGCCCGGCGAATAGCCGCGCGCACGTGCTTCGGGCACCTGCGCGAACAGCTCGCGCAGCGGCGTGAACAGGCCGGTGTAGGTGGCCGGGTTCGAGCGCGGGGTGCGGCCGATCGGCGACTGGTCGATGTCCACCACCTTGTCGAACAGGTCCAGGCCGTCGATCTCCTTGTACGGGGCGATCGGGTGCGAGGAGCCGTTGATCTCGTTGGCGGCCAGCGAGAACAGGGTGTCGTTGATCAGGGTCGACTTGCCCGAGCCGGACACGCCGGTCACGCAGGTCAGCAGACCCGACGGAATCGCCAGGTCCACGCCCTTCAGGTTGTTGCCGCTGGCACCGCGCAGGTGCAGGGTCATCTTCGGGTTCGGCTTGTGCCGGCGCGCCGGGATCTCGATCGCGCGCTTGCCCGACAGGTACTGGCCGGTCAGCGAGCGCGGTGCATCCAGGATGTCCTGCAGGGTGCCCTGGCCGACGATCTCGCCGCCATGCACGCCCGCGCCCGGGCCGATGTCCAGCACGTAGTCGGCCAGGCGGATCGCATCCTCGTCATGCTCGACCACGATGACCGTGTTGCCGAGGTCGCGCAGGCGGGTGAGGGTGCCCAGCAGGCGTTCGTTGTCGCGCTGGTGCAGGCCGATGGACGGCTCGTCGAGCACGTACATCACGCCGACCAGGCCGGCGCCGATCTGGCTGGCCAGGCGGATGCGCTGCGCTTCGCCACCGGACAGCGTGTCGGCCTTGCGCTCCAGGGTCAGGTAATCCAGGCCGACGTCGACCAGGAAGCCGAGGCGCTCGCCGATTTCCTTGACGATCTTTGAGGCGATCTCGCCGCGCCAGCCCGGCAGGCTCAGTTCGCTGAAGAACTTCAGTGCTTCGTCGATCGGCAGCACCACCAGGTCCGGCAGCGGGCGGTCGGCCACGAACACGTTGCGCGCGGCCTTGTTCAGGCGCGCACCCTTGCATTCGGGGCAGGCGTGTTCGCTGATGTACTTGCCCAGTTCTTCCTGCACCGCCGCCGATTCGGTTTCCTTGTAGCGGCGCTCCAGGTTGGGAATGATGCCCTCGAAGCGGTGCTTGCGCTGGGTGCGGCCACCGGCCTCGGTGAAGTAGGTGAAGGTGATCGCATCATCGCCGCTGCCGTACAGCACGGCCTGCTGCACGTTGGCCGGCAGCGAGTTCCACGACGCATCGACGTCGAACTTGTAGTGCTTGGCCAGCGAGGCGATCAGCTGGAAGTAGTAGGCATTGCGGCGGTCCCAGCCGCGCACCGCACCGGCGGCCAGCGACAGTTCCGGGTGCACCACCACGCGCGCCGGGTCGAAGAACTCGGCCATGCCCAGGCCATCGCAGCCGGGGCAGGCGCCCATCGGCGCGTTGAAGGAGAACAGGCGCGGTTCCAGCTCGGGCAGCGAGTAATCGCAGACCGGGCAGGAATACTTGGAGGAGAACAGGGTCGGCGCGGTTTCGGCGTTGTCCAGGCTCTGCACCGAGGCCATGCCGTCGCCCAGCTTCAGCGCGGTCTCGAAGCTCTCGGCCAGGCGCTGCTTGATGTCCTCGCGCGGGCGGAAACGGTCGATCACCGCTTCGATGGTGTGCTTCTGGCGCAGCGCCAGCGGCGGCACCGCGTCGATTTCATACAGCTCGCCGTCCACCCGCACGCGCACGAAGCCCTGTGCACGCAGCTGGTCGAAGACCTGCGCATGCTCGCCCTTGCGGTCGCGGATGACCGGGGCCAGCAGCATGTAGCGCTGTTCCGGGTCCAGGGTCAGCACCTGGTCCACCATCTGGCTGACGGTCTGTGCTTCCAGTGGGTAGCCGTGGTCCGGGCAGCGCGGGGTGCCGACGCGGGCGTACAGCAGGCGCAGGTAGTCGTAGATCTCGGTGATCGTGCCGACGGTCGAACGCGGGTTGTGCGAGGTCGACTTCTGCTCGATCGAGATGGCCGGGGACAGGCCCTCGATGTGGTCCAGGTCCGGCTTTTCCATCACGCTCAGGAACTGCCGTGCATAGGCCGAGAGCGACTCGACGTAGCGGCGCTGGCCTTCTGCATAGATGGTGTCGAACGCCAGCGAGGACTTGCCCGAGCCGGACAGGCCGGTGATCACGATCAGCTTGTCGCGGGGCAGGTCGAGGTCGATGTTCTTGAGGTTGTGCGTCCGCGCGCCGCGGATGCGGATGAAATCCATCGCCATGGGGGATCCGGTTATGGGGGGCGTTGGCTGGGTGCCGGGCCAGCAGGGGGACGGCAATCGGTCAGCCTACCGAGGTGACCAGATGGGGGCAATGGGCGACAATGCCAGCCCGGTGTCTCACCCTGTGAGACAGGCCGACAGCTTTGTGTAGAGCCGAGCCAGGCTCGGCTGCCTGCACCCCGAACCGTTCAGCCGAGCATGGCCCGGCTCTACTGGGCCTCCCTGCCGGGCCGTTCAGGGGTTGACTTGACCCCGCCGCATTGATCTGCGTACAATCCCGCTCCTGTCCGCCCTCGATGGCGACAGTCCATAGACCACAATAACTACAGAGGAAGTCTGGTCATGTACGCAGTACTGGTCACCGGCGGTAAGCAATACCGCGTGGCGCAGGGCGAAAAGCTCCGCATTGAAAAGCTCGAAGTCGAAGTCGGCAGCGAGATCAAGTTCGACAACATCCTGCTGCTCGGCGACAGCGATGGCATCAAGATCGGCGACGCCCTGAGCGGCGCAGCGGTCACCGCTACCGTCCTGTCCCAGGGTCGTGCTGACAAGGTCCGGATCATCAAGTTCCGTCGCCGCAAGCACCACATGAAGCGTCAGGGTCACCGTCAGTACTACACCGAAATCGAGATCACCGGCATTGCCGGTGGCAGCAAGTAAGGAGATAGGTCATGGCACATAAAAAAGGCGTAGGCTCTTCGCGCAACGGTCGCGACTCCAACCCGAAGTACCTGGGCGTCAAGATCTTCGGTGGCCAGGCCATTGAAGCCGGCAACATCATCGTGCGCCAGCGCGGCACCCAGTTCCACCCGGGTTCGGGCGTCGGCCTCGGCCGCGACCACACCCTGTTCGCCCTCGTGGACGGCAAGGTGGAGTTCTCGGTGAAGGGCGCCAAGAAGCGCCGCACCGTCAGCGTCGTGTCGGTCGAAGCCTGATAAGGCTTGGCTGGCGGCCATGCCCCGGCATGGCCTTGCTGGTCGAATCGCACGCTGCATGAAGAGCCCCGCTTCGGCGGGGCTTTTCGTTGGAATCAGTGGTACAACGGGCACGGCCCGACATTCAAGCAAGGCGGCGGCACGCAGGCCGCGCCCATCGCAGGCATCGAAACAATGAAACTGGTAGACGAAGCAGAAATCGAAGTGTTCGCCGGCAACGGCGGCAACGGCTGCATTGGCTTCCGTCGCGAGAAGTTCATTCCGCTCGGCGGCCCGGACGGCGGCGACGGCGGTGCGGGCGGCAGCGTGTACATCCGCGCCGACGAAAACCTGAACACCCTGGTCGACTTCCGCCATGACCGCATCTTCAAGGCGCAGCGCGGCGAGAACGGCATGGGCCGCCAGGCCTATGGCAAGGGCGGCGAAGACCTGACCATCACCGTGCCGGTCGGCACCGTGATCATCAACGTGGCCACCGACGAAATCATCGGCGACCTGACCCAGCATGGCGACCGCCTGCTGGTGGCGCAGGGCGGCCGTGGTGGCCTGGGCAACATGCACTTCAAGAGCTCGACCAACCGCTCGCCGCGCCAGGCGCTGCCGGGCGAGCCGGGCGAAGAGCGCACGCTGAAGCTGGAGCTGAAGCTGCTGGCCGACGTCGGCCTGCTGGGCTTCCCCAACGCCGGCAAGAGCACCCTGATCCGTGCCGTTTCGGCGGCAACGCCTAAAGTGGCCGATTACCCGTTCACCACGCTGTACCCGAACCTGGGTGTGGTGAAGGTGGAAAACTACCGCAGCTTCGTCATCGCCGACATTCCGGGCCTGATCGAGGGCGCGGCCGACGGTGCCGGCCTGGGCGCGCAGTTCCTGCGCCACCTGCAGCGCACCCGCCTGCTGCTGCACCTGGTGGATATCTCCCCCATGGAAGGCGGCGTGGAAGGCATTTCCCCGGTCGAGCAGGTGCGTGCCATCGAGCGCGAACTGGAAAAGCACGACCCGGAGCTGCTGCAGAAGCCGCGCTGGCTGGTGCTGAACAAGGCTGACCTGATGTTCGAGGACGAGGCCAAGGCCGCGGCCGAGCAGATCGTCGCCGAGCTGGGCTGGAAGGAGCCGTGGTTCCTGGTGTCGGCGCTGGGCCGCGAAGGCACCTTCCCGATCATGAGCCGGGTCATGGCGTTCTTCGATCGCCAGAAGGAAGACGAGCTGGAAGCCCGCAACGCGCAGTGATGGTGTTGTGGTTCCGCACGAAAAACCCGGCTTCGGCCGGGTTTTTCATTTTCCGGTAGTGCCGGCCGCTGGCCGGCATACCCCGGGGTTGCCGGCCAGCGCCCGGCACTACCAAATCGCAGGCAACAAAAAACCCGGCCGGGGCCGGGCTTTTGTCTGCTGCCCGACCCGACCCCGAAGGGCAGGGCGGCAACGCCGGATCAGGCGGCCTTGAGGGCCTTGATGCGGTCGTTCAGGCGGCTCTTATGACGAGCGGCCTTGTTCTTGTGGATCAGGCCACGCGCGCTGAAACGATCCAGGATCGGCTGGGCAACGGCGAAGGCGGCTTGGGCGCCGGCGGCATCGTTGGCGTCCAGCGCCTTGATCACTTTCTTGACAGCGGTGCGCAGCATCGAGCGCTGAGCCACGTTGCGCGCGTTGCGCACGACGGTCTGCTTGGCGCGCTTCTTGGCGGACTTGATATTGGCCACGGTGGTGGTTTCCTGAAAAAATCGGTGTTATGGGAACAGCAAGCTAGCTAGTATGATGGCGTAAGAAATGCACGTCAAGTCGATTGTCAAGAGGGACGCTGAGTGAGTTCACCCAAGTTGTTGCGGGGCCTGCTGTCGTTCAGCAGCATGACCATGGTCTCGCGCGTTCTCGGACTTGTCCGGGACTTCGTGGTGACCACCACGTTCGGCACCAACGCCATCACTGATGCTTTCTGGGTCGCCTTCAGGGTACCCAATTTCCTGCGCCGTTTGTTCGCCGAGGGCTCGTTCGCGACCGCTTTCGTGCCGGTGTTCACGGAAGTGAAAGAAACCCGCAGCCATGCCGAACTGCGCGAACTGATGGCGCGCACGGCCGGCACCCTGGGCGGCATCCTCATGCTGGTGACCGCCGTGGCGCTGATCTTCGCGCCGCAGCTGGCCTCGGTCTTCTCAAGCGGTGTTGATACCGACCCGGTCAAGCAGGGCCTGCTGGTCGACCTGTTCCGCCTGACCTTCCCGTTCCTGCTGTTCGTCTCGCTCACCGCCCTGGCCGGTGGCGCGCTCAACAGCTTCCAGCGCTTCGCCATGCCGGCACTGACCCCGGTCATCCTCAACCTGTGCATGATCGCCGGCGCACTGTGGCTGGCGCCGCGGCTGGGCGGCACCCCGGAAAAGCAGATCCTGGCGCTGGGCTGGGCGGTACTGGCCGCCGGCATCCTGCAGCTGCTGTTCCAGCTGCCCTCGCTGAAGGGCATCAACCTGCTGACCCTGCCGCGCTGGGGCTGGCACCACCCGGGCGTGCGCAAGGTGATGACGCTGATGGTGCCGACCCTGTTCGGCTCGTCGGTGGCGCAGATCAACCTGCTGCTGGATACGGTCATCGCCGCCAAGCTGACCGATGGCTCGCAGTCGTGGCTGTCGCTGGCCGACCGCTTCCTGGAGCTGCCGCTGGGCGTGTTCGGCGTGGCCCTGGGCACGGTGATCCTGCCGGCGCTGGCCCGCCACCACGTCAGTACCGACCGTGAAGGCTTCTCGCGCTCGCTGGACTGGGGCCTGCGGATGACCCTGCTGATCTCGGTGCCGGCCATGCTGGGCCTTCTGTTCCTGGCCGAGCCGCTGATCGCCACCATTTTCCAGCACGGCCAGTTCAGCGCCTTCGATACCCGCATGACCGCGCTGTCGGTGTACGGCCTGAGCTTCGGCCTGCCGGCATTCGCCCTGTTGAAGGTGGTGCTGCCGGCGTTCTATGCCCGCCAGGACACCCGGACCCCGGTGCGCGCGGGTGTGGCTGCGCTGGTGGCCAACATGGTCTTCAACTTCGTCCTGCTGGCCGTGCTGTACCAGGTGATGGTGCCCGACGAGCTGAAGGCGCAGGGCGTGATGGCGGCCATCGGCAAGCAGCCGGGCCTGCATCTGGCGCTGGGCATTGCCAGCGCGCTGTCCAGCTACCTGAACCTGGGCCTGCTCTGGTACTGGCTGGGCAAGACCGATGTCTACCAGCGCCGGCCGGGCTGGGGCGGCTACCTGGTGCGCCTGCTGGTGGCCTGCGTGGCCATGGTCGGCGTGCTGCTGGCCCTGCTGCACTGGCTGCCGGCCTTCTCGGCCATGGGCGTGTGGGAGCGGATCGGCGCCCTGGCGCTGCTGGTCGGCGGCGGCGGCGCCACCTACGGGGTGGCCATGCTGGCGATGGGCTTCCGCCCCCGCGACCTGCGCGGGCATTGATCGTGGCCCACGGCGGCTATACTTCAGGGTTACACCATTGAAGCGGCGGCCCCGGGTGGGCCGGAACGAGAGTTGATGAGCAGGCTGTTCAGAAGCGTCGAGGGCGGGGAGCTGTTCCCCAACGGAAGCGTGGTCTGTATCGGTGCATTCGACGGCCTCCACCTGGGGCATCGTGCGCTGGTCCGCCACGCGGTCGCCCGCGCGCGCGCCTTGGGCGTGGCCGCGGTGGCCGTGGCGTTCGAGCCGCTGCCGCGTGAATTCTTTGCCCAGGGCACGCCGCCGCCGCGGCTGACCCTGGCCCGCAGCAAGGTCGAGATCCTGCGCGAACTGGGCGTGGATGCGATCGGCCTGCTGCGTTTCGACGCGGCGATGGCCGCCATGCCGGCCGAAGACTTCGTTCATAAGCTGCTGGCGCAGCGCCTGGGCGCGCGCGAAGTGTGGATCGGCCCGGAGTTCTGCTTCGGCAACCGCCGCCGCGGCGACCTGGCCCTGCTGCAGGCAATGGGCGGTGAGCTCGGCTTCACCGCTGGCGAGATCGAAGCCGTCGACCTGCACGGCGATCGCATCTCCAGCACCCGCATCCGCCAGCTGCTGCAGGCGGGCGATTTCACCCATGCCAACGATCTGCTCGGTCGCCCCTACGCGATCAGCGGGCGGGTGGTGCGTGGGCGCCAGCTGGGCCGCACGCTGGGCTTCCCCACCGCCAACCTGCGCTTCCCGAAGACGCCGGCGCTGTCGGGCATCTACGCTACCTGGGTGCACGGCGTGTTCGACCAGCCGTGGCCGTCGGTGTCCAGCTTCGGTACCCGGCCGACGGTGGAAGGCGTGGAGCCGCTGCTGGAAGCCCACCTGTTCGATTTCCAGGGCGACCTGTACGGTCGACACATCGAAGTGGAATTCGTCGCCAAGCTGCGCGACGAAGAGAAATTCAATGATCTGGCGGCACTGACCGACCAGATGCACCGCGACGCCGACCAGGCGCGCACCATCCTTTCCGAACATAGATTGCGAGCCACTGCGTGAGCCAGGACTACAAGACCACCCTGAACCTGCCAGCCACCGAATTCCCGATGCGCGGCGACCTGCCCAAGCGCGAGCCGGGCATTCTGGCGCGGTGGGAAGAGCAGGGGCTCTACCAGCGGCTGCGTGTCAACGCCGCCGGCCGCCCGCTGTTCGTGCTGCATGACGGCCCGCCGTACGCCAACGGCCGCATCCACCTGGGCCACGCGGTCAACAAGATCCTCAAGGACATCATCGTCAAGTCGCGCTACCTGGCCGGCTTCGATGCGCCCTACGTGCCGGGCTGGGATTGCCACGGCCTGCCGATCGAGATCGCGGTGGAAAAGAAGTGGGGCAAGGTCGGGGTGAAGCTCGACGCCGTCGAATTCCGGCAGAAGTGCCGCGAGTTCGCCGAAGAGCAGATCAACATCCAGCGCGCCGATTTCAAGCGCCTGGGCGTGACCGGTGACTGGGACAACCCGTACAAGACCCTGAGCTTCGATTTCGAAGCCAACGAGATCCGTGCGCTGGCCAAGGTCGTGGCCAACGGCCACCTGGTGCGTGGCGCCAAGCCGGTCTACTGGTGCTTCGACTGCGGCTCGGCGCTGGCCGAGGCGGAAATCGAATACCAGGAAAAGGAATCGCCCGCGATCGACGTGGCCTACGCCGCGCGCGATGCACAGGCCGTGGCCCAGGCCTTCGGCGTGAGCCTGCCGGGCGACGTCGAAGTGGCCGTGCCGATCTGGACCACCACCCCGTGGACGCTGCCGGCTTCGCTGGCCGTGTCGCTGGGCGCGGAGATCCGCTACGTGCTGGCCGAAGGCCCCGCGCACAACGGCAAGCGCCGTTGGCTGGTGCTGGCCGCCGCCCTGGCCGAGCGCGCCCTGCAGCGCTATGGCGTCGAAAACGTGGTGCTGCACGGTGAAACCACCGGCGCGGCGCTGGAAAACCAGCTGCTGGCGCACCCGTTCTACCCGGAGCGCGAGATCCTGGTGCTCAACGGCGAGCACGTGTCCGACGAGGATGGTACCGGTGCGGTGCACACCGCCCCCGGCCACGGCCAGGAAGACTACGTGGTCAGCCAGAAATACGGCCTGCTGGACAAGTACAACGCCGGCCAGATAACCCCGGTCGACGGCCGTGGCGTGTACCTGGAATCGACCCCGCCGGCCGGTGACGTGGTGCTGGCTGGCCAGCACCTGTGGAAGGCGCAGGACGCCATCGTCGGCGTGCTGCGCGAGAACGGTTCGCTGCTGGCCTTCCACCCGATCCGCCACAGCTACCCGCACTGCTGGCGCCACAAGACGCCGGTGGTGTTCCGCGCCACCCCGCAGTGGTTCATCTCGATGGACAAGGCCAACCTGCGCAACGATGCGCTGGCCGCCATCGATACCGTGGGCTGGTTCCCGAGCTGGGGCAAGGCGCGCATCCAGAGCATGGTCGACGGCCGCCCGGACTGGACCATCTCGCGCCAGCGCACCTGGGGCGTGCCGATCGCACTGTTCACCCATCGCCAGACCGGCGAGATCCACCCGCGCACGGTGGAGCTGATGCAGCAGGTCGCCGACCGCGTCGAAGCCGAGGGCATCGATGTGTGGTACTCGCTGGACGCCGCAGAACTGCTGGGCGCCGAAGCGGCCGACTACGAGAAGGTCACCGACATCCTCGACGTCTGGTTCGATTCGGGCGTCACCCATGAAGGCGTGCTGGCCGCGCGTGGCTTCGGCAAGCCGGCCGACCTGTACCTGGAAGGTTCGGACCAGCACCGTGGCTGGTTCCAGTCCTCGCTGCTGACCGGCGTGGCCATCGACCAGCGCGCGCCGTACAAGCAGTGCCTCACCCACGGCTTCACCGTGGACGAGCACGGCCGCAAGATGTCCAAGTCGCTGGGCAACGGCATCGAGCCGCAGGACATCATGAACAAGCTGGGCGCGGACATCCTGCGCCTGTGGATCGCCTCGGCCGACTACAGCAACGAGATGTCGCTGTCGCAGGAAATCCTCAAGCGCAACGCCGATGCCTACCGCCGCCTGCGCAACACCGCGCGCTTCCTGCTGGGCAACCTGGACGGTTTCGATCCGGCCCAGCACCTGCGCCCGCTGAATGAGATGGTCGCGCTGGACCGCTGGATCGTGCATCGCGCCTGGGAACTGCAGGAAAAGATCAAGGCCGCGTTCGACAGCTACAACATGGCCGAGATCGTCCAGCTGCTGCTGAACTTCTGCAGCGTGGACCTGGGTTCGCTGTACCTGGACGTGACCAAGGACCGCCTGTACACGATGCCGACCGATTCGCACGGTCGTCGTTCGGCACAGAGCGCGATGTACCACATCGCCGAAGCGTTCACCCGCTGGATCGCGCCGATCCTGACCTTCACCGCCGACGAGCTGTGGGGTTACCTGCCGGGCGAGCGCGCCGGGCACGTGCTGTTCACCACCTGGTACGACGGCCTGGCGCCGCTGCCGGCCGATGCCCAGCTCAACGCCACTGATTTCGACCAGCTGCTGGCCGTGCGCGAGCAGGTGGCCAAGGTGCTCGAGCCGATGCGCGCCAACGGTGCCATCGGTGCCGCGCTGGAAGCGGAGATCACCATCGCCGCCAGCGAAGAGCAGGCCGCGAAGTGGCAGCCGCTGGCCGATGAACTGCGTTTCCTGTTCATCAGCGGCGACGTGCACGTGCGCCCGGCGACCCCCGACGAGGTGTTCGTCAGCGCCCAGCCGACCCAGAAGACCAAGTGCGTGCGCTGCTGGCACCACCGCGCCGACGTCGGCAGCAACGCCGACCACCCGGAACTGTGCGGCCGCTGCGCCGGCAACATCACCGGTGCCGGTGAAGTGCGGAGCTGGTTCTGATGGCCGCGCCCCGTCCGCATCCGAACGCACTCATCTGGCTGCTGCTCTCGGCCGCCATCATCGGCCTGGACCAGTGGTCCAAGGCCTGGGTGCTGTCGAGCCTGCCGGAGTTCCAGCCGGTGGTGGTCATCGACGGCTTCTGGAACTGGTACCGCACCTACAACACCGGTGCGGCGTTCAGTTTCCTGAGCGACGCCGGCGGCTGGCAGAAGCACTTCTTCACCGTGCTGGCCATCGCCATCAGCGCGCTGATGGCGTGGTGGCTGCGTGCCACCGCCCGTGGCAACTGGAAGGCAGCGGTGCCGTACGCGCTGATCATCGGCGGTGCCATCGGCAACGTGATCGACCGCCAGGTGCACGGTCACGTGGTCGATTTCATCCAGTGGTATATCGGTGACCACGTCTGGCCGGCCTTCAACGTGGCCGATTCGGCCATCGTGGTCGGTGCCGTGGGCATCGCCCTGTTTGGCCTGTTCGACGGCAAGTCCGCCAAAAAGGCGGATAATGCCTCCCCGAAACCGTAAGCCGGCCGCTGCCGGGAGACTGAACTGATGGATGTGCTGCTCGCCAACCCGCGTGGTTTCTGTGCCGGTGTCGATCGTGCGATCGAGATCGTCAAGCGCGCGATCGAAACGCTGGGCGCGCCCATCTATGTCCGCCATGAAGTGGTGCACAACCGCTTCGTGGTCGACGACCTGAAGCAGCGCGGCGCGATCTTCGTCGAAGAACTCGATGAAGTGCCGGACAACAACACGGTCATCTTCAGCGCGCACGGCGTCTCCCAGGCCGTGCGCCAGGAAGCCGATCGCCGTGGCCTGAAGGTGTTCGACGCCACCTGCCCGCTGGTGACCAAGGTCCACTTCGAAGTGGCCCGCCACTGCCGTGCCGGCCGTGACGTGGTGCTGATCGGCCACGCCGGCCATCCCGAAGTGGAAGGTACGATGGGCCAGTGGAACCGCGAAGCCGGTGTCGGCCAGATCTACCTGGTCGAGGACGTGGAGCAGGTTTCCACGCTGGTGATCAACCAGCCGACGAACTTCGCCTACACCACCCAGACCACGCTGTCGGTGGATGACACGCGCGGCATCATCGATGCACTGCGCGAGCGGTTCCCGGAGATGCAGGGGCCGAAGAACGACGACATCTGCTACGCCACGCAGAACCGCCAGGACGCCGTGCGCGACCTGGCCAAGCGCTGCGACCTGGTGCTGGTGGTGGGTTCGCCGAACAGCTCCAATTCCAACCGCCTGAGTGAGCTGGCCCGCCGCGAAGGCGTGGAGAGCTACCTGATCGACGGCGCGCACGAGATCGACCCGCGTTGGGTGGAAGGCAAGCAGCACATCGGCGTGACTGCCGGTGCCTCGGCACCGCAGGTGCTGGTGGATGGCGTGCTGGCCCGCCTGGCCGAGCTGGGCGCCAACGGCGTGGGCGAGCTGGACGGCGAGCCGGAATCGATGGTGTTCGCGCTGCCGAAGGAACTGCGCCTGCGCCTGGTCGACTGACCGGGCAGGGCGTTCGCCGGGCACGGCCCGGCGCTACCAGGTGTGTGTCATCCACGTATGGCGTGGATCTACTGCATCCGGCCGAGGCATCGCATCGCATCCCCGGTAGATCCACGCCACGCGTGGATGGAAACCCGCCACGATCAGCACATCGCATCCCCGGTAGATCCACGCCATGCGTGGATGGGCATCCGCGATGATCGGCACATCGCATCCCCGGTAGATCCACGCCATGCGTGGATGGACACCCGCCACGATCGGCACATCGCATCCCCGGTAGATCCACGCCATGCGTGGATGGGCATCCGCGATGATCGGCACATCGCATCCCCGGTAGAT
>NZ_JBYSZR010000009.1:0-4613 GCF_058787375.1 Stenotrophomonas sp. FW305-3-2-15-E-LB1 | reverse complement strand
GATCCACGCCATGCGTGGATGGACACCCGCCACGATCGGCACATCGCATCCCCGGTAGATCCACGCCATGCGTGGATGGGCGAACCGTCCATGACCTTTGGCCATGGGGCCACGCACCACACAGGCCTAGCATCGAAGGTTCTACCGCTGCTGGAACCTGCCTGATGAAGACCCGTGCCCTGGTGATGTCCGTGCTGTTCGCGCTGGCTGCCACGCCTGCGCTGGCGCAGACCTCGCCGCCGGGCGATGCCGCGGCCCCCGGCCTGCTGCGCATCGATGTGGATGCACGCGACCTGGCTCGCCGCATCTTCAAAGTGACCGCCACCGTGCCGGTCAAGCCCGGTCCGGTCACCCTGCTGTACCCGCAGTGGATTCCCGGCAACCATTCGCCCACCGGCCCGATCGACAAGCTGGCCGGCCTGCGCGTCACCGCCAATGGCAAGCCGCTGGCCTGGCAGCGCGACCAGTTCAACGTCTACGCGTTCAAGGTCGACGTGCCCGAAGGTGTCGGCGAGATCGTCGCCCACTTCGATTTCCTGTCCTCGCAGGGCGGCAGCCAGGGCCGGGTGGTGATGACCCCGGAAATGCTCAACCTGCAGTGGAACGCCAATTCGCTGTACCCGGCCGGCGTCGACGCGCGCAACCTGCAGGCGCAGGCCAGCGTCACCCTGCCCAAGGGCTGGGCCTACGCCACCGCACTTGAAACCGCGCGCCGCGACGGCGATACCGTGGTGTTCAAGCCCATCTCCTACGACCACCTGGTCGACTCGCCGCTGTTTGCCGGTGAGCACCACCAGCGCATCGACCTCGACCCGGGCGCGAAAGTGCCGGTGCACCTCAACGTGTTCGCCGACGATGCCAAGTCGCTGAAGCCGACCGACGCGCAGATCAAGCTGCATCGAGCGCTGGTGCAGCAGGCCGACAAACTGTACGGCGCGCGCCACTACGACCATTACGAATTCCTGCTGGCGCTGACCGACCGTCTCGGCGGCATCGGCCTGGAGCACCATCGCTCCAGCGAGAACAGCGCCGCCCCCGGCTACTTCACCGAGTGGGACAGCAACGCGTGGATGCGTGACCTGCTGCCGCACGAGTACACCCATTCCTGGAACGGCAAGTACCGCCGCGGCGCGGACCTGGCCACGGCCAACTTCAACGTGCCGATGGGCGACAGCCTGCTGTGGGTGTACGAGGGCCAGACCCAGTTCTGGGGCCAGGTACTGGCCGCGCGCTCGGGCCTGTGGTCGGCCGAGCAGACCCGCGACACGCTGGCCAATGTGGCGGCCACCTATGACCGGGGCCGCCCCGGCCTGGCCTGGCGCGCGCTGCAGGACACCACCAACGACCCGACCATCGCCCAGCGCCGCGGGCTGGCCTACCGCAACTACCAGATGAGCGAGGATTACTACTCCGGCGGGCAGATGCTGTGGCTGGAAGTGGAAGGCAAGCTGCGCGACCTGAGTGGCAACCGCCGCAGCCTGGATGATTTCGCGCGAGCGTTCTTCGGCGTCGGCAATGGCGACTGGAACGTCAAGCCGTATACCTTCGAGGACGTGGTGGCGACCCTCAACGGCATCGCCCCGTATGACTGGGCCAGCTTCCTGCGGCAGCGCCTGGACGGCAACGGCTCGCTGACCGGTGGCCTGGAACTGGCCGGCTGGAAGCTGGCCTATCGCGATACGCCCAACGAGGCCTACAAGGCGCAGGAAAAGCGCGCCAAAGCGGCCCTGCTGGCGTATTCGCTGGGTGCTACCGTGCTCGACACCGGCGTGGTCGGTGATGTGATCTGGGACAGTCCGGCCTTCAACGCGGGCCTGGCACCGGGCATGAAGGTGATTGCGGTCGGTGGCCGCGAGTACAGCAGCGAACGCCTGAAGGATGCGGTGTCCGCCGCAGCCACGGACAAGGCGCCCATCGTGCTGCTGGTCAAGCAGTTCGACCGCATCGACACGATGCGCATCGACTACCACGGTGGCCTGCAGTACCCGGTGCTGGAACGCATCACCGGCAAGCCGGACCGTCTTGCCGAGCTGTGGAAGGCACGATGATGTTGTGGCGCCGCGAAGGCCTGGTCCTGCTGGCAGCGATCCTGGCCATCGTCGGCGCCTTCCTGCACGGTGATGGCCGCTGGCTGCACTGGCTCGCCAAGCCGGCAACCACGCTGCTGATCGCGGCCATCGCCTGGCAGGCACGACCGGCGGCATCGCCGTCGTACCGGCGCGCGGTGCTGGCTGGCATGCTGCTGTCCTGCGTGGGCGATGTCGCGCTGATGCTGCCGGTGGATGCGTTCGTTCCGGGGCTGGTGGCGTTCCTGCTGGCCCACGTCTGCTACATCGTCGCCTTCCGTGCTGGCCTGCGTGCGGGCGCTGGGTTGTGGGGTGCGTTCGTGCTGCTGGGCGCGTTCGCCACGCTCAACGTGCTGGGCCTGTGGCCGCACCTGCCGGCGCCGATGCGAATTCCAGTGCTCGCCTACGTGGTGGTGCTTGCCTCGATGGCTGTGCTGGCGCTGGCACGCGCGTGGGCGCGGCCGCAGCCGGCAGCCCCGGAATCGTGCAGCGCACGATGGGCCGCGATCGGCGCCGTGCTGTTCGTCGCCAGCGATTCACTGCTGGCCTGGGATCGTTTCGCTGGCGGCCTGCCGCTGGCCAGTCTGCTGGTGCTGTCCACGTACTATGCCGCGCAGTACGCCATCGCCCGTTCGGTGAGCAGGCAGCTTTTGTAGCGTCGAGCCATGCTCGACTTTGCTCTCTGTAGAGTCGAGCTTGCTCGACTGCTTCTGCCAACAGCAGTCGAGCAAGCTCGACTCTACAAAAGCGCAGCCGCGCATGGCTCGGCTCTACAACGCGCTCATTCGACGTCAGCCGCGCTTTCGCAGATGCGCTCCGGTGCGCACAGGCGATCAAGCAGGGCCAAGGTCACGCCGTTGCTCCAGCCGAAACCATCCTGCAGCGGGTACTCGCCACCACCACCGCCGCTCGCCGAGCCATCCACTACGTACTTCTCCACCAGCTTGCCGTCGCGGTCATAGACCGATTGCACCGTGCGCAGGGAGCGCACGCCCAGCGTCCGCGCCAGCGCCTGCTGGCCGTACTGCTGCAGCCCATCCACGGCCACCCACTGCAGCGGCGCCCAGCCGTTCGGGGCGTCCCATTGCTGCCCGGTATCGTGCTGCGTCGTCAGCAGGCCGCCTGAGCGCAGCAGGCCGGCTTCCACAGCATCGGCGGTGCGCCGCGCCTGTGCTGCGTCGGCAATCTTCAGCCACAGCGGGAACAGTGCTGCGGCGGTGAGGGCAGGGCGCTGCTGGCCGCTGTCCAGGTCGCGGTCGACGTAGTAGCCCTGGCGCGCATCCCACAGCTGCGTGTTGATGGCCGCACGTCGCGAGGCCGCCAACTGCTGGTAATGACGCGCATCGTCACGCGCGCCTGATGCGGTGCTTGCACGTGCCAGCGTCTGTTCCAGCTGGAACAGCAGGCTGTTCAGATCCACCGGCACGATGGCGGTCGTGCGGATGCTGGACAGCTGCGCCGGGTCATCCAGCCAGCGCGAGCTGAAATCCCAGCCGGATTCGGCACCGGCGCGCAGATCGCGGTAGACCTGCGATGGCGGTCGCTGCGATGCCTGCGCCGCGGTCGCCAGATCATCCGTCCACGATTCGGTACGCGGCACCGCACGCGCATCCCAGTAGCGGTTCAACAGTTGGCCATCGGCCAAGCGCACCACGCGTTCGCGCGCCTGGCCCGGTGCAAGGCCCTCGGCGCCGTGCATCCAGAACGCGTGTTCGATGCGCAGCTGCGGCAGGTAGCGCCGGTATGCATCGTCACCTTCGTGGCGGGCCAGCAGTTCCACCATCAGGCTGAAGAACGGCGGCTGCGAACGGCTGAGGTAGTAACTGCGGTTGCCGTTGGGTATGTGGCCGTACTGGTCCAGCTGCCAGGCGAAGTTGTCGACCATGTCGCGCACCTGCTGCCAGCGCTGGCTGGACGCAAGGCCGAGCAGGGTGAAGTAGCTGTCCCAGTAGTAGACCTCGCGGAAACGGCCGCCGGGAACCACGTACGGGTGCGGCAAGGGCAGCAGCGAACCGTGCGGATCGACGGTGGTGGTGTGCCGCTGCAGCACCGGCCACAGGCCTTCGATGTGCGCGCGCAGTGTTTCCCCTGCGGGTGGTACGTAGGCCGGCGCATCGCCCGGTACCGTGAAGCGGGTCGCGACGAAATCGCGCAGCGTGTAACCGGGTTGCCGCTGAGCGGCCTGCCAGTCGGCCAGCACGGCCGCAGCCGGCTGATGCGGCACGGCATCGGCGAAGGTCTTCTGGTCGGCAAACAGGTGAGCGCGCTGCACCTGCTGGAACAACGGCGCGAGCGGCTGGTCGGGAGGCTCAGGGGCGCGGGCGGTTTCTTCGGCTGTTGCATTGGCGATGCAGAGCACCAGTGCCAGCGACGCACCGGCCTGGAACATCGAGGGACGCATGGCGTGCCTCCAGAAGGGTGTGTGGCCACTGTAGCCCCGCATGCGTGAAAGCGGTTTGCGTGTTGCTTTTGTAGAGTCGAGATCCTATGTTCGCAGTCAAGCCTGCAGGAAGCGGGCTTGGCCCACCTTCAACAGGGCTGGATCGA
>NZ_JBYSZR010000008.1:130434-153448 GCF_058787375.1 Stenotrophomonas sp. FW305-3-2-15-E-LB1 | reverse complement strand
ATGCCGCGACCAAGCCTACATGGACGTATTTACGGCGTCCCCCTCAACCGGACCCACCCCGCCAACCCACGGAATGCCAGCTTTTGATGTTGCCGTTGCCGTTGCCGTTGCACCGAGCAGGTGCAGGGCGCAGCCCTGCCGGTGCTACGCTACCGCCACCGACAACCACGGAGGCGGGATGGGGGCGATCGTGTTGTTGCCGCTGGGCGTGGACGATGCCGCGCTCGACCGCTGCCTGGCCGCGCTTGATGCCGGCACCGCAGCGGGTACCGCCGTGTGGCTGGCCGATGACGCCCAGGCGGGGCCGCGCGCCCAGGCCGTGGTCGAGCATTGGCTGGCACAGACGCCGCTGCAGGCCGAATACACCCGCCGCGCGCGCCCGCTCGGCGAAGTCGCCCACCTCGATGAAATGCTGCGCGCCTGCGAGGGGCTGGACGTGGCCGTGCTGGCCCCGGACAGCGTGCCTGCGCCGGGCTGGCTGCAGCAGCTGCAGGCCGCCTTCGCCCGCGATGCCGCCATCGCCACCGCCACGCCCTGGTGCAACGCAGGTGAAACCGCCGCGTGGCCGCGGCTGGGCGAGATCAATCCGGAACCGGCCGATCCCGCGCTGCTGGCCCACACCTGTGCATCCCTGCCCAACCTGCACCCGGAACTGCCCTCGGCGGTGACCCATGCGGTGCTGGTGCGCGGCAACGCGCGCCGCCGTGCCGGTGGCCTCGACACCGACAGCTACCTTGGCTGGAACGCCGCGCTGGTCGACCTCAGCCTGCGCATGGCCGGGCTGGGCTGGCGCAATGTGCTGTGCGAGAACGCCTTCGTCAGCCGTGCCGGCGAGGCCGCGAGCCGCGAGGGCGACCTGGAGGCCCTGGCCGCGCGTTGGCCGGGCTGGATGCCGCGGCTGGCCGATTTCCTCATGCACGATCCGCTGCATGCGCTGCGCGATGACCTGCAGCAACGGTTGCGGCAGGCGATAATGCCGCGTGACCAGGGCGACCTGTTCGCCATGCCCACGCCGCCGGAGTCGCCTGCTTGAACCCTGCCATTGCCGCCATCGTCGTCACCTACCAGAGCGGCAGCACCATCGATGCCTGCCTGTCGCGGCTGCGCCAGGCGCAGGACGTGGCCCAGATCCGGGTGGTGGACAACGGTTCGCAGGATGACACGCTGGAAATCGTGCAGCGCCACGCCAGCCACGACCCGCGGGTACGCTTCATCGGCAACCCGGACAACCCCGGCTTTGCCGCCGCCAACAACCAGGGCGTGGCCGATTCCAGCAGCCCGTGGCTGGCATTCATCAATCCCGACCTGCTGGTGGAGGAAGACACCCTGGCGGCGCTGCGCGATCGCGCGCTGGCACTGGGTGATTGCCTGCTGGGCGTGGAGCAGGTGGACGAGCACGGCTTCGCCGACGAAGCCGTGCGCCGGCGCGATCCCGACTTCCTGGCCATGCTGCGTTCGCCTGGCCGCGGCGGGCGGCTGGCGATTCCACGTGACCCGGCGCAGGCGCTGCAGCGGGTGCCGGCACTGTCCGGCGCGCTGCTGCTGATGTCGCGTGCGCTGTTCGACCGCATCGGTGGCTGGGATGCGGGCTACCGCCTGCACGCCGAGGACCTCGACCTGTGCCGCCGCGTACGCGATGCTGGCGGCGTGGTCGCCATCGCCAATGATCTGCGGGTGACCCACGTGCGTGGGGTGTCCAGTCGGTCGCGGCCGTTCTTCGTCGAATGGCACAAGCATCGTGGGCTGTGGCGCTACTTCAGCAAGTTCGAGGCGAAGCAGCGCTCGGCGCCGGTGCGGGTGATGGTGTGGGGCGCGATCTGGGCCCATGCGCTGATGCTGGTGCCGAGGCTCCTGCGCAAGGCGCTCTGATCCCTGTAGCGCCGAGCCCACGCTCGGCTGCTTTCCGTTCCGGGTCCATGACGTCTGACGCAGGAGCAGCCGAGCATCGGCTCGGCTCTACACAGCGGCGCCGCGAATCCGCGATTCACCCGAACGGGCGCATAATTGGCCCATGGCCATCATCCAGTCCCTGCTCGACACCGACCTGTACAAGTTCACCATGATGCAGGCGGTGCTGCACCAGCACCCCGGCGCCCTGGTCCAGTACCGGTTCAAGTGCCGCACCCCCGGTATCGATCTGGCGAGCTACATCGACCAGATCAACGAAGAAATCGACCACCTGTGCAGCCTGCGCTTCACCAGCGAAGAGCTGGACTACATGCGTGGCCTGCGCTTCGTGAAGCCCGACTTCGCCGATTTCCTCGGCCTGTTCCACCTCGATCGCAAATACATCCAGCTGCAGCCGTCCAAGACCGTGCCCGGCGAGATCGATCTGGACATCACCGGTCCGTGGCTGCACACGATCCTGTTCGAAGTGCCGCTGCTGGCGATCATCAACGAGGTGTGGTTCCGCAACACCACCACGGCTGATTTCGCCGAGGGCGAACGCCGCCTGCAGGCCAAGGCCGCGCTGCTGCGCGATACCCCCGGCTTCGAACAGTGCCGCATCGCCGATTACGGCAGCCGCCGGCGCTACTCGCGCGACTGGCATGCGCGCCTGCTGCCGCTGCTGCGTGATGCGCTCGGCCCGCAGCTGGTCGGCACCAGCAACGTGCACTTCGCCCGCCTGTACGGCATGACCCCGCACGGCACCATGGCCCACGAATACCTGCAGGCCTTCCAGGCCCTGGGCCCGCGCCTGCGGGATTCGCAGGTGGCGGCGCTGGAATCGTGGGCCCGCGAGTACCGCGGCGACCTCGGCATCGCGCTGTCCGACGTGGTCGGCCTGGATGCGTTCCTGCGCGATTTCGATATGTACTTCTGCAAGCTGTTCGACGGCGTGCGCCACGACTCGGGCGACCCGTTCGACTGGGGCGACCGCATGCTCGCCCACTTCCAGCAGCGCCGCGTCGATCCGCGCAGCAAGGTGCTGGTCTTCAGCGATGGCCTGGACATCACCAAGGTGATGCGCCTGTACGACTACTTCCGCGGCCGCTGCCAGGTGGCGTTCGGCGTGGGCACGCACCTGACCAACGACCTGGGCCCGACCCCGCTCAACATCGTCATCAAGATGGTCCGCTGCAATGGCCAGCCGGTGGCCAAGTTGAGCGATTCGCCCGGCAAGAGCATGTGCGATGACCCCGGCTACCTCAGCTACCTGCGCCAGGTGTTCGAACTGCCGCCGGAAGTGCCCCAGGGCTGATCGCCCGGGGCCGGTTGCGCGGGGCGGCGACGCTCAGGGGTAGTCGACGCGCACCAGGTAAGCCCCCTGCAGCGGCTGCTGCTTCGGGGCTTCCAGGCGGTAGCTTTCCGAAAACACCAGATCGCCCGCGCGCAGGCTGCGGGCAGCCACGGCCAGCTGCTGGCCCTGGCGCTTGCCGTCGCGCAGCACCGCGCCCTGGCCCTCATCCATCGCCACCAATGCCACCGTCGCGCCCTTGGCCGACAGCGGGCAGCCTTCCAGGCGCAGCTGCTGCTGGTCCACGCGCGCCGAGCACCCCGGATCAACGATGCGACCGCTGAAGCGGATCGTGCCGCCGTCGGCATGTGCCAGCGAACTGACGCCCATCAGGGCCACGCAGAGCAGGATCGAGGTCTTCATGACGTTCTCTGGTTCGGTATGTGTCTGTTAACGACAGCCCGGAACAGTCTTTAAGGGTCAGAGTTTCGATCTGGAAGGCGCGTCACTGAGCAATAGTGATGCGCGTCAAAAATTGCGTTTTTGCCTTGAAAACAGCCTCCTCCTCGCGCTGTGACACGCGCGTAAACCCCCGCTGCGAAGGAGTGTGACGTGCGTTCGATACGCGCCAGCGGCATGGCGGGTAGCACGCCAAATATTTGGCGTCAATGTGCGATGCGACACGTTCATTGCGTGAACTGCATCACATTTGTGATCTATACTGTCGGCTCGGACCCCAAGGATGGCGTCATCGCGGGTCCGGCCACAGGTGAGACGCAAGGATGGGTCTGATGCCCGGCAGTGCTCCTTGCTTCCTCCTCTACGTCCACATTCCTCAGTAGGGTTAGAAAGCAAATGCGCAAGATCAATCTGTTCGCCGTCCTCCTGCTCGCCGCCGCACCGCTGGCCGCCAACGCCGCCGATGGCACGATCACCTTCAAGGGCAAGGTCACCGACGTCACCTGCCAGATCACCACCCCGGCCGGCAAGGACTTCACCGTCAACCTGCCGACCGTGTCGAAGGCTTCGCTGGCCACCGTCGGTGCCACCAACGGCCGCACCCAGTTCGCCATCAACCTGAGCAAGTGCGGCACCAACAGCAACGTCGCCACCTACTTCGAGCCGGGTTCCACCGTTGATTTCGCGACCGGCCGCCTGCTGAACCAGACCCCGACCTCCGCCAATGGCGCAGGCAACGTGCAGGTCCAGCTGCTGGGCAGCAACTTCGACGTGCTGCCGATCAAGGCCGCCAGCTCCGGCCTGGCCCAGACCAACTCGCAGTGGGTGAACACCGGCACCGCCGGCACCGCCGACCTGAACTACTACGCTGAGTACTACGCAACCGGCGCAGCGTCGGCTGGCGAAGTCAGCACCAGCGTCAAGTACACGATCATCTACAACTGATCGTTGCCGCCTGGTCCCTGTCCGGTGCCAGCACCGGGCAGGGGCATTGCCTTCACCCACGGGTAGTTCCTCCGATGAAAGCCTTTCTTTCCCGGACGCTGCTGACGGCCGCGTTCTCACTCGCCCTGTGCCAGACGGCGCTGGCTGGCGTGGTCATCAACGGTACGCGGGTGATCTACCCCGGCCAGGCGCGCGAAGTCACCGTACAGGTGGACAACGTGGGCGATTCGCCGTCCCTGGTCCAGGCCTGGATCGACAGTGGCGATGCCAACCAGACCGCCGACAGCAGCGATGCGCCGTTCGTGCTGACGCCGCCGATCAGCCGCGTCGAGCCGGGCCGCAGCCAGGCGCTGCGCGTGATGTTCACCGGTGCCAAGCTGCCGACCGACCGCGAAACGGTGTTCTGGTTCAACGTGCTGGACGTGCCGCCTTCGCCGGCCCGCACGGGCGATGCCGACCAGAACATGCTGCAGGTGGCATTCCGCTCGCGGCTCAAGCTCTTCTACCGCCCGCAGGGCCTTCCCGGTACCGCCAACGAAGCGCCCGCGCTGCTGCGCTGGAGCCGCTCGGGCGACCGCCTGCGCGTGGAAAACCCGAGTGCGTACCACGTCACCCTGGCCGAAGTGCATGCGTTGGCAGGCACCCGCGACGAGGTGGTCGAGGACAAGGGAAAAATGGCCGCACCCGGCCAGAGCATCGAATTCACCGTGCCTGCAGCGACCACGCAGGTGCGCTTTGTCACCATCAATGATTTTGGCGGGCGCGTAGAGCGCACCGTCGATCTCGCCCGCGGGAACTGATCGAACGGCTGCATGCAGGCAGCGCGCCCCGTCATGGCTGCACCACGGCCGTCGTCAAGGAATGTCAGTGTGATTGGAAACAGATTGACATTGTCGATCCGGCAGGCCGTATGCCTGCTGGCCGCTGGGGCCGCAAGCCCTGGATGGGCTGTGGCCGCGCCTGCAAACCTGGGCGAGCAGGCATTGATGGCGCAGAGCACCGCAGCGACCGCCGCGCCCCCGGAGCAGGCCCAGTTCAATTCCAGTTTCCTGTCCGGCAAGGCCGGCCAGGGCGATCTTGCCGCCTTCGCCAACGGCAATCCGATGGTCGCGGGCAGCTACCGCGTGGATGTGTACGTCAACGGTGCCTGGCAGGGGCGTCGTGACGTCGAGTTCAAGGCCGATGCCCAGGGCAAGGTCGACGCCTGCCTGGGCCTGCCCATGCTGGAGGAATTCGGCGTGGACAGCGAGGCCGTCCTGGCCCAGCAGGACCCTGCCGTGCCCACGGCCGCCGATGCCTGCGTGCCGGTGCAGCAGCGCATGGCCAATGCCTTCGGCACGTTCGACAGTGGCAGCCTGCGCTACGACCTGAGCATCCCGCAGGTGTTCCTGCGCCGCCACGCGCGCGGCTACGTCAACCCTGCGCTGTGGGACCGCGGCATCAACGCCGGCTTCCTCGGCTACACCTTCAATGCCGTCGACAGCCAGACGCGTACCGAAGGCGGTGGCCGCAACCGCACCGCCTATCTGGGCCTGAACTCCGGCATCAACCTGGGCGGCTGGCAGCTGCGGCATGATTCCAACCTGACCTGGAGCGACGGCAACGGGCGCCATTGGCAGAGCATCGCCACCTATGCCCAGCGTGGCATCGCGCAGGTGCGCGGCATGCTGACCGTCGGCGAGGCGTTCACCAGTGGCGAACTCTTTGACTCCATCGCCTACCGTGGTGCCAGCCTGGCCACCGATGACCGCATGCTGCCCGACTCGCTGCGCGGTTACGCGCCGGTCGTGCGCGGCATTGCTGAAACCAACGCGCGGGTGGAAGTGCGGCAGAGCCAGCAGCTGATCTATTCCACCACCGTGTCGCCCGGCAGCTTCGTCATCGACGATCTGTACCCCACCGGCTACGGCGGTGACCTGGAAGTGTCGGTCATCGAAGCCGATGGCCGCCGCCGCACCTTCAGCGTGCCGTTCGGCTCGGTGCCGCAGATGCTGCGCGCGGGTGTCTCGCGCTATGCAGTCACCGCTGGCCAGGTGCGCAACGACCTGCTGCGCGATGATCCGTGGCTGCTGCAGGGCACCTGGCAGCGTGGCATCGACAACCGGGTGACGGTCTACGGTGGCAGTGCGTTGAGCACCGGCTACGTTTCGCTGCTCTACGGTGCGGGCGTGTCGACCCCGGTGGGTGCGTTCGCCGCCGATGTCACCCATGCGCGGACACGCCTGGATACGCTGGGTGAGCGATCCGGCGCCAGCGTGCGCCTGAGCTACAGCAACCTGATCGGCGAGACCAACACCAACCTGACCCTGGCCGCGTACCGCTATTCCACCGGCGGTTTCTACAGCCTCCAGGACGCACTGATGGTGCGTGACGACATCAGCCGCGGCAACGACCCCAGCGTGCGTGGCCGCCAGCGCAGCCAGTTCCAGGTGACCCTCAACCAGCCGCTTGGCCTGCGCGGTGGTTCGCTGTACGTCACCGGTGCGCTGCGCGACTTCTATGACCGCCCGGGCACCAGCAAGCAGTACCAGGTGGGCTACAACAACGCCTGGCGCGCGTTGAACTTCGGCGTGTCCGCCATCCGTACCGAAGAAGGACTCGCCGGCACTGCCGACACCCAGTATCTGCTGTCGATGAGCGTGCCGCTGGGGCAGGGCCGCCGCCAGCCGATGTCGTTCAGCGCCGACGTGGGCGTGCGTGATCGTTCGGGCTATGACTCCAGCCGCATCGGCATCACCGGCTCTGCCGGCAGTGACAACGAACTCAGCTACGGCGTCGCGCTGTCCGACAGCCGCGAGGGTGGCACCACCGGTATCGCCAACGCCGAGTACCGCAGCCGCTATGCAGCGACGAGCGCGTCCTACGGATACTCCAGCGCATTCCGCCAGTTGGCGGTCGGCGCGACGGGCAGCCTGGTGGTGCATGGCGGTGGCGTAACCCTTTCGCCGCAACGCGGTGACACGCTGGTGCTGGTGCAGGCCGCCGGCGCCCGTGACGCCCGCGTGGCCAATGCGCCAGGCCTGCGCATCGATGGTCGTGGCTATGCCGTGGTGCCCTATGTTTCGCCGTACCGCCTCAACACGATCACCCTCGACCCGCAGGGCATGTCGCTGGACGTCGAGCTGGAAGGCAGCAGCCAGTCGATCGCCCCGTACGCCGGTGCGATCAGCCTGCTGCGCTTCGAAACCCGGCAAGGTCGCGCGCTGCTGATCCAGGCGCACGGCGCCGATGGCAGCACGCTGCCCTTCGGTGCACAGGTGAAGGATGCCCAGGGCCAGCCGGTGGGCATGGTCGGGCAGGGTGGCCGCGTGTACGTGCGTACCGCCGATGACAGCGGCCAGCTGCAGGTTGAGTGGGGCGACGACGCGGATGCCCGCTGCACGATCGATTACACGGCGCCCGCCAGCGCCGACGCCGGCCCGGCCGGACTGACTACCGTGGAGGCCCTATGCCGTTGATGTCGTTCCGCCGTGGCACCCTGGTGATGGCGCTGCTGGCTGCGGGTACGGGCCTGTCGGGGCAGGCGCTGGCCGCGTGTTCAATCGATGCGCGAGGCTTCATTGCCCAGGACGTGGAAATGGACATGGGGCAGGTGGTCATCCTGCCAACCACGCCCGTGGGCGGTGTGATCAAGCAGTTGAGCGTGCCGATCATCGCAAGGAACAGCGTGGCCAGCTGTGACTGGTGGGCGGGTGGACGCTCGGTCGGCGTCTACTTCAACGCCGCGCAGCAGCGGCTGTCCCCCGGGTACTCCAATGTCTACCAGACCGGCGTGGAGGGTGTAGGCATCCGCCTGTACCGCGACTCGGGCGCCATCCAGACCTATTACCCGCATCAGATCTCCTACTCTGCCGGATCGACCATCTCGCTGGTCGCGGGCCAGTTCAAGATCGAGCTGATCAAGACTGCCGCGGTGACGGGTTCGGGGATCATCGCGCCCAACGGGCGCTTCACCAATTACTACTTCGACGGTGATGGCGCTGGCCGCCCTGTGCTGACGTCGTCCTTCAAGGGTTCGGGCACCACCGTTGTCAGCCCCACCTGCGAAGTGGATGCGGGCAGCCGCAACATCGTGGTCGATTTCGGCAGCGTGCCCAACGACAGCTTCACCGGCGTTGGCTCGCGTGCCGTGGATCGCGATTTCAACATCAACCTGCGCTGCCAGGGCAGCAACGTGGCGCAGTACCAGAGCACCATCGGCATCCAGCTCGATGCCACGTCGGCCAGCGGCAACCAGCCCGGCACGCTGGCCCTCACCAGTGGCAGCAACAGCGCCACGCGCATCGGCATCCAGATCGTGCGCCGCAATGGCAGCAACGAGCAGACGATCCGCTTCGGCGACAGCCTGATGCTGGGTGATACGGTGACCGGCAGCTCGACGATGTCGCTGCCGCTGCGCGCGCGCTACATCCAGACCCAGGCCGGCACGGTGGGGCCGGGCGAAGCCAACGGCACCGCCACGTTCACCATCACCTACAACTGAGCGCGCCGCCGGGCATGGCCCGTCTGCGGTAGTGCCGGCCGCTGGCCGGCAACCGCGATCTCTTACTCCAACGCGTAACGCAGCACGAACAGCGTCGCCACCAGCCACACCGCCGGGTGCACGTCGCGCCAGCGGCCGGTACCGGCCTTCAATGCGGCATAGGCGATGAAGCCGAACGCCAGGCCGTTGGCAATGGAATAGGTGAACGGCATCGCCAACGCACACAGCGCGGCCGGCACCGATTCGGTCAGGTCGCTCCAGTCCACTTCCACCAGTTCGCGCAGCATCAGGCCGGCCACGAACAGCAGGGCAGGCGAGGTGGCATAGGCGGGCACCATCGCCGCCAGCGGCGAGAACAGCAGTGCGGCCAGGAACAGCGCCGACACCACCAGTGCGGTCAGCCCGGTGCGGCCACCCACCTGCACGCCCGAGGCGCTCTCGGCGAAGGCGGTGGTGCTGCTGGTACCCAGCAGCGAACCGGCCACGATCGCCGTGCTGTCCGCCAGCAGCGCACGGCCGAAGCGCTTCTGCGCACCCGGCAGCTTCAGCAGGCCGGCGCGACCCACCACGCCGTACAGCGTGCCGGTGGCATCGAACACTTCCACCAGCACGAACACCAGCACCACTTGCAGCAGCACCGCGATCGGCGCGCCGCCGTCGTGGTGCAGCAGGCCGGGCAGGTCCAGCTGCAGGAAGGTCGGTGCCAGGCTCGGCGGCAGCGAGACCAGGCCGTGGTACTGCACGTCGCCCAGTGCCCAGCCGGCGCCGGTGACGGCGAGGATGCCGATCAGGATCGCACCGCGCACGCGGCGCGCTTCCAGCACGGCAATCAGCAGGAAGCCGCCCAGCGCCAGCAGCGGCGGTGCGGTATTCAGCGGGCCCAGGGCCACCAGGGTGTCTTCGTTGCCGACGATCACCCCGGATTTCTGCAGCGCGATGATCGCCAGGAACAGGCCGATGCCGGCCACGATGGCCGAGCGCAGCGATGAAGGGATGCCGGCCACCAGCCACGCGCGCACGCCGGTGAGCGACAGCACCAGGAACACCAGCCCGGAAATGAACACCGCGCCCAGTGCCTGCTGCCACGGCAGGCCCGCAGCACCCACCACGGTGAAGGCGAAGAAGGCGTTCAGGCCCATGCCCGGGGCCATGCCCACCGGGAAGTTGGCCGCCAGTGCCATCACCGCCGAGCCCAGTGCCGCAGCCAGGCAGGTGGCCACGAACACCGCGCCGGCATCCATGCCCGTGGTGCCCAGGATTTCCGGGTTGACGAAGACGATGTAGGACATCGTCAGGAAGGTGGTGACACCGGCCAGCAGCTCGGTACGCACGGTGGTGCCGTGCTGCTGCAGCTGGAACAGGCGCTCGAACAGGGACATCGCAGATCTCTCGTGCCTGAGCGCCCTGCCGCCGGGAGGAGCCGCGGGTGCGTCGCCAGGCGGTTAGAAGTGGTAGTTCAACTTCAGCGTAACGCTGCTGTAGTCGGTATGGAAGCTGCGGCGGGCCGCGGCCGGGTAGTTGGGGTCTTCCAGGGTCACCGGGCTGCTGCCCAGGTGGGTACGGCGGTACTCGGCGCCGGCCGAGAGGCGGTCGTTGAAGCGGTACAGCACGCCTGCGACGGCGTGGCTGCCGGTGGAGGTATGCGAGCGCTGGGTTTCGAATTCAGCCACGCGGCAGCCATTGGTGGCTTCCACCAGCGATTTGTCGCAGCCCAGCGAGAATTCCTGCCGGGCGACGGTCACGCCGGCACCGACGTAGGGCAGCCAACGGCCCATCGCGCGGCCCAGCGTCACGTCGAAGGTGCCCGAACGGGTCACCGCGTCCTTGCCGTAGTACGGGCTGTACTGATGATGTTCGCGTTCCTTCCAGTCGCGCTGGATGCTGCCGAAGGACAGTGCGCCTTCCACGCCGACCACGACGTTGTTGTCGAACTGCCAGCGACGGCCGCCCTGCATGCCGCCGGTGAAGCCGCGGATGCTCTTTTCCGATGCGTTGGCATTGCTGCGGTCATTGCTGTGGCCTTCGCCATGTGATGCCTGGGCGCCCAGGTAGAAGCCGTCCCAGTCAGGGGTCGCGGCGGCGGCGGTGCCAGACAGCAGCAGCGCTGCCGAGGTGATGATCAGTGCTTTCATTGGGGTTTCCTACGTTTGGGGGATGGAGCAGGGCGTAGGAAAACCGATGCGGCTGGCACAGAACATACAAATAGTTGCAACGTTGCACGCGGGTTGATTGCGACAGCATTGATCGCAAGCTGCCTAAACGAACGATCGCGCGTTCATGGTGGGTACCGACCGTTGGTCGGTACGCCTTCAGTCACCACCAACGGTGATGACCTACCGAATGAGAAAGGCCGCGCGAGCGCGGCCTTTCCGGTTGCCTTATTTCAGCGCCTTGAAGCGCAGGCGCTTCGGCGCAGCGTCGTCACCCATGCGGCGGCGCTTGTCTTCTTCGTACTCGCGGTAGTTGCCCTGGAAGAACTCCACGTGAGAATCGCCTTCGAACGCCAGGATGTGGGTCGCGATGCGATCCAGGAACCAGCGGTCATGCGAAATGACGAAGGTGTTGCCCGGGAACTCCAGCAGCGCATCTTCCAGCGCACGCAGGGTTTCGATGTCCAGGTCGTTGGACGGTTCGTCGAGCAGCAGCACGTTGCCACCCTGCAGCAGGGTCTTGGCCATGTGCAGGCGGCCACGCTCACCACCGGACAGCGAACCGACCATCTTCTGCTGGTCCTGGCCCTTGAAGTTGAAGCGGCCGATGTAGGCGCGCGACTGGATCTCGATGCCGTTGATGTTGAGGATGTCCAGGCCGCCAGCGATTTCCTGGAAGACGTTGTGGTTGCCTTCCAGCGCGTCGCGGCTCTGGTCCACGTAGGACAGCTTCACGGTCGGGCCGACCACGATCTCGCCGGTGTCCGGCTTTTCCTGGCCGGTGATCATCTTGAACAGGGTCGACTTACCGGCACCGTTCGGGCCGATGATGCCGACGATGGCGCCGGCCGGCACCAGGAAGCTCAGGTTGTCGAACAGCAGGCGGTCGCCGAACTTCTTCGAGACGTTCTTGAACTCCATCACCGCGTTGCCCAGGCGCTCGCCCGGCGGGATGAAGATTTCATTGGTCTCGTTGCGCTTCTGGTAATCGACCGACTGCAGCTCTTCCAGGCGGGCCAGACGGGCCTTGCCCTTGGTGCGGCCGCCCTTGGCGTTCTGGCGCGACCACTCCAGTTCCTTCTGGATCGCCTTCTGGCGGGCCTTTTCCTGGTTGTCTTCCTGCTTCAGGCGCTCATCCTTCTGGGTCAGCCAGTCGGTGTAGTTGCCCTTCCACGGAATGCCGCGGCCGCGGTCCAGTTCCAGGATCCACTCGGCGGCGTTGTCCAGGAAGTAGCGGTCATGGGTGACCGCCACCACGGTGCCGGTGTAGCGCGCCAGGAACTGTTCCAGCCATTCCACCGACTCGGCGTCGAGGTGGTTGGTCGGTTCGTCGAGCAGCAGCATGTCCGGCTTCTGCAGCAGCAGGCGGCACAGCGCCACGCGGCGCTTTTCACCACCGGACAGCTTGCCGACCACGGCATCCCACGGCGGCAGGCGCAGCGCATCGGCGGCCACGTCCAGCTGGTTTTCCAGGGTGTGCGCGTCGCCGGCGGCGAGGATCGCCTCCAGGCGCTCCTGTTCCTTGGCCAGGGCGTCGAAGTCGGCGCCTTCCTCGGCATAGGCCGTGTAGACCGCGTCCAGCGCAGCCTGTGCCTGCAGCACTTCGCCCACGCCTTCCTCGACCGCTTCACGCACGGTCTTGGTCGGGTCCAGCTCCGGTTCCTGCGCCAGGTAGCCGACCTTGATGCCGGCCTGCGGGCGGGCTTCGCCCTCGAAATCGGTGTCCACGCCGGCCATGATCTTCAGCACGGTGGACTTGCCGGCGCCGTTCAGGCCCAGCAGGCCGATCTTCGCGCCCGGGAAGAAGGACAGCGAGATGTCCTTGATGATCTGCCGCTTGGGCGGGACCACCTTGGACACGCGGTTCATGGTGTAGATGTATTGCGAGGACATGAGGTCTCCGTAGGGGCGCGGCCCTGCACCCGTCCGTCAGCGGGAAGATCCCGGACGACAGCGGGCACAGACTGAATGGAATACCCCCAATTATAGCCGGAACCGGTTCCCGGCCGCGCCTGTCGGCGCCCCGCGCGGCTGGCCGAAGGCTGAATACAGAGTGCAATACGTCAACGGGAAGCGTTTCCAGCCGGAAACGGTTCAGATCGCCTGCGCAATATGGACATCACCACCCACCCAGCAGAGGTCTGTCATGCGCATCAACTTCATCGTGGCCGGGGCCATGGCCTCTGTACTGGCCCTGGGCGCCGTCACCCCGGCATTCGCCGACAACGACCACCGTGACCGCCGCGAATGGCGGGAAGACCGCCGCGACGATCGCCGCGAGTACCGCCACGATGTGCGCGAGGCGCGCCGCGACTACGAACGCGACCGCCGCGATGCACGCCGTGACTGGCGCCGCGACCATGACCGTCGCTACTACCATCCGGCGCCGCCGCCGCCGCCGCCGCGCGTGGTCTACCGCCCCGGCTATCGCCCGGGCCCGGGCTACGGCTGGCAGGTCGGCCACCGCTACCGCGATTACTACCGTGGCCCGATCTACGTGGTGAACGACTACCCGCGCTACCACCTGCGTCGCCCGCCGTATGGTCACCACTGGATCCGCGATGACCGCGGCAACATGCTTCTGGTGGCCATCGCCACCGGCGTCATCGCCCAGTACGTGCTCAGCCACTGAGCCGGCGGTCACATCCACGCATGGCGCGGATCTACTGACCTGCCGGGCCAGATCCATACGGGGCCGGATCTCCTCCAGGGGATCCGGCCCCGCGTCCATTCCGGCCCCGGCGGGCCGCCACGGGGCTACAATCAGGGGCTGTGCCATCCCCCCTTTTCCCTGCCTGCCGGAGTAACCGATGTTCCCGCGTGACGTCCGCATCGAAACCTACGATCCCGAACTGGCCAAGGCCATCGCCGCCGAAACCCAGCGTCAGGAAGACCACGTCGAGCTGATCGCCAGCGAGAACTACACCAGCCCGGCCGTGATGGAGGCCCAGGGCAGCCAGCTGACCAACAAGTACGCCGAAGGCTACCCGGGCAAGCGCTACTACGGTGGCTGCGAATACGTGGACATCGCCGAGCAGCTGGCGATCGACCGCCTGAAGCAGCTGTTCGGCGCGGACTACGCCAACGTGCAGCCGCACAGCGGTTCGCAGGCCAACCAGGCCGTGTACTTCGCCCTGCTGCAGCCGGGCGACACCATTCTCGGCATGAGCCTGGCCCACGGCGGCCACCTCACCCACGGTGCCAAGGTGAATGCTTCCGGCAAGCTGTTCAACGCCGTGCAGTACGGTGTGAACGACCAGGGCCTGATCGATTACGACGAAGTCGAGCGCCTGGCCTTGGAGCACAAGCCGAAGATGGTCGTGGCTGGTTTCTCGGCCTACTCGCAGGTGATCGACTGGGCGCGCTTCCGCGCCATCGCCGACAAGGTGGGTGCCTACCTGTTCGTGGACATGGCCCACGTGGCCGGCCTGGTCGCCGCCGGCGTCTACCCGAGCCCGCTGGAACACGCCCACGTGGTCACCTCGACCACCCACAAGACCCTGCGCGGCCCGCGCGGCGGCATCATCGTCGCCAAGGGCGCCGACGAAGACCTGGTCAAGAAGCTGCAGTCGGTGGTGTTCCCGGGCATCCAGGGCGGCCCGCTGATGCACGTCATCGCCGCCAAGGCCGTGGCCTTCAAGGAAGCGCTGGAACCGGGCTTCACCGCCTACCAGCAGCAGGTGGTGAAGAACGCCCAGGCGATGGCCAACACGCTCATCGCGCGCGGCTACAAGATCGTCTCCGGCGGCACCCAGAACCACCTGATGCTGGTGGACATGATCGGCAAGGACGTGTCCGGCAAGGATGCGGAAGCCGCGCTGGGCAAGGCCCACATCACCGTCAACAAGAACTCGGTGCCGAACGACCCGCGTTCGCCGTTCGTGACCTCGGGCCTGCGCCTGGGCACCCCGGCGGTCACCACTCGTGGCTATGTCGAACAGGACTGCGTGGACCTGGCCAACTGGATCGCCGACGTGCTCGACGCCCCGGCCGATGACGCCGTCATTGCCCGCGTGCGCGACGCCGTCAGCGCGCAGTGCCGCAAGTACCCGGTCTACGGCTGACCGGGGAGTGGGGTCGGATCCCTTCCCGCAGGGAAGGGCTCTGACCCCAGCATCGAAGGAGAGCAACGCGCATGGATGAGCGTCTGCACAAGCGCCTGCACCTCGTGCAGGCCCTGCTGTTCGGCCTGCCCGGCGTGCTGCTGGGCGGCACGGTGGCCCTGGTGGGCGTGTACTCCGGCCTGATGCAGGAAACCCGCCTGCTGAGCCGGCTGCTGCTGGTGTGCTGGGGCACCGCCGGGGCGCTGGGCATCGTTGCCTGGTTGCACATCGGCGCCGGTTTCCTGCTGCAGGGCCGGCCTGGCCTGCAGGCGGTGGGCCGGCTGTGGTGGGCGTTGCTGGCGCTGGGCGCGCTGGCCGCGGTGCCCGCCGTCGTGCTGGGGCTGGTGGTCGGCCTGACCGAACGCCTGGAGGGCTTCGGCCTGCTGCTGTTCGGCCCGCCGCTGCTGCTGCCGGCGGCGCATCTGGCGTGGCTGCGCTGGCGGCAACCCCTTGCCGCACAAGGCTGAGCGCCGCCCGGATTTGCTGCAAAAGCGCTTCTCAGGTACCTTTGCGACGCTGCCATGACGATGGCATGACGTTCTTTCCTGAGCCAGGCGTTCCATGTATTGCCCCTTCTGCCAGCATGCCGATACCCGGGTCATCGACTCGCGCGTCTCCGAAGACGGCGCGACGATCCGTCGTCGGCGTGAGTGCGAGGCCTGCAACGAACGCTTCAGCACCCTGGAAACGGTCGAGCTGAAGCTGCCGGCCATCGTCAAGAGTGATGGCACCCGCGAGGCCTTCGACCAGCGCAAGGTGCGCGCCGGCTTCGACCGCGCGCTGCAGAAGCGCGCCGTGCCCGAAGAGAAGATCGAAGCGGCGGTGCGCGCCGTGGTCCACCAGCTGCGCATCAGCGGCGAACGCGAAGTGCCCTCGATCAAGGTCGGCGAGTTCGTGATGAACGAACTGCGCAAGCTCGACCACGTCGGCTACGTGCGCTTCGCCTCGGTCTACCGCAGCTTCGAGGACGTAGCCGATTTCCGCGAGGAGATCGAGAAGCTCGAACGTGAGCTGCCGGCCAGCACCGAACAGCTGCAGCTGCTGGGCGATGTCATCGCCCTGACCAAGAAAAAGAAGGGCTGACGGCCTCCATCCACGCATGGCGTGGATCTACGTTGCCCCGCTTGGTTGGCGCCGTTGCCCGGGTGGGTGCCAACCGTTGGTCGGCACTGATGGCGGCGTTACCATGGCCGCATGACCACCTCGTTCTCCGTCCTCGACCACCTGCACATGGCCAACGCATTGCGTCTGGCCGAGCGTGCGGCCTACACCACCCGCCCCAATCCCATGGTCGGTTGCGTGATCGCCCATGGCGAACGCGTGGTCGGGCAGGGCTGGCACCAGCGTGCTGGCGGCCCGCACGCCGAAGTCTTCGCCCTGCGCGAAGCCGGCAGCGAAGCACGGGGCGCCACCGCCTACGTCACCCTTGAACCGTGCGCGCACTACGGGCGCACGCCGCCGTGTGCGCTGGCATTGATCGACGCGGGTGTATCGCGCGTGGTTGCGGCGCTGCGCGATCCGTTCCCGAAGGTCGATGGCGGTGGCTTCAACCTGCTGCGCGAAGCGGGCATCGAGGTGGCCGAAGGCCTGATGGCCGCGCAGGCGCGTGAACTCAACAAGGGCTTCCTGTCCCGCGTGGAGCGCAACCGCCCGTGGCTGCGGGTGAAGCTGGCCGCCAGCCTGGACGGTCGCACGGCGATGGCCGATGGCAGCTCGAAGTGGATCACCAGCGCCGCCGCACGCGAAGACGTGCAGCACTGGCGCGCGCGTGCCGGCGCGATCCTGACCGGCGCCGATACGGTGCTGGCCGACGATCCGATGCTGACCGTGCGCCTGGCCGATACCGAGGTGATGCCACCGCTGCGCGTCGTGCTCGATTCGCGCCTGCGTTCGCTGGAATGCAGCCGCGTGCGCGAGGGTGGGGCGCCGACGTTGTATGTGCACGATGCCGCGGTGAGCGCACCGGATGCGGCCGACGCCGAATTCGCCAGCGTGCCGAGCGTGGATGGCCGCCTGGATCTGGTGGCGGTGCTGGCGTTGCTGGCCGAGCGTGGCATCAACGAAGTGCACACCGAAGCCGGTGCCACCCTGGCCGGTGCGCTGCTGCGCGGCGGCTGGGTCGATGAGCTGTTGCTGTACCAGGCACCGACGCTGCTGGGTGATACCGGCCGCCCGCTGCTGGCCGGCTTGGGCATCGAGGCGATGGACCAGCAGCGACGCCTGCGCGTGGTCGACCAGCGCCAGGTGGGCGACGACCTGCGGTTGCTGCTGCGCGCTTGACGCGGTGAAAGCCATCCATGCATGGCGTGGATCTACCGTGGCGCTGTCATGCGTCGTCTTCTTCGGGCAGCGCGCTCTCGCACAGCGCCTGCGCATCGGGCGCCTCCTCGCCGGCGTCCCAGACGTCCAGCGGCATCATTCCCATCAGTACGGTGCGGGACAGCTGTTGCGCGCGCACGGCGTCGGAGGCTTCATGGTTTCCCAGATACCAGCCCGTTACCGGTGTGCAGTGCGTGCCGTCGGGGGCATCGCGCAGCAGGGTGGCCCAGCGGCGGAACAGCGCATCGCTCTGTGCCTGGGCATCGGGTTGTGTCGTGTTGCGAAGCGCCAGATAGGCCTCGCGCAGGGGGGATATGTCCGGGTAGGTGCACGCCAGCGCGAACATGCCGATTTCCGGTGAACCCAGGGGCAGAAAAGTTCTGGCTTCGCAGCGAATCAGGGCCAGCCGAGCGCGCAGTGCCTGGGCAAACGCGCGCCCGATGGCAGGGGAGGGCGCGGGAAAAGCCTGCCTTCCCAGCCACGCAGGCACATCATCAATGACGGGCTGCCAATCGATGCGCTCGCTGGGCACCCAGCCGGGGCCCAATGCCTCAAGCGATGCCTTCGCTGAAGCATCACCCTGCAGGTAGACGCGGGCCTGCAGCGTGTAGGCCTCTTCCGGCGATGGCGATGAACTGGCCGCGCTTGCCGATGATGCCAGCAGCAGGAGCAGTGCCAGGGCGCACGCACGCGGTGGCAGGGCATGGAGGGGCTTCAACATGGAGGTGTGGCGAGGAGAAGATCGCGAAGCATCGCCAATGCCGTCCTCGGCTGTCCATGCAATCTGTCCGAATTGTGCTGGCTGGAAGGCCGCGCGCCTCGCGCGCGCCCCGCCCTTACCGCCTTACATGCACTCGTCGGTCCACATCATCTGTGCGATCGGGCGCAGGGCCTTGCACTCCTGCGTCATTTCATCGGCCGACTGCACCTGCGCCTTGGCCTTCAGTTCTTCGGCCATCGCGTCCACGCCACTGATCTGGTCCGGGGCGATCTTCGCCACGCAGCTGCGGTGCTGCTGCAGCAGCAGGTCGCAGCTGGGCACGCCGGTCACCTTCGGTGCGCTGGCGGCTTGGGCATCTTCCATCCACAGCTGGAACGGCGCGAGAGCTTCCAGCACCGGGGTGACCAGCTCATCGAAGCTGCCACTGAACCAGTACGCCTGCTCTGCGCCGGAGTACAGCTTCTGGCTGCCCGTCACCGTGCGCTGCGTGCCGCTCTTCAGTGCCTGCGTGTAGGCATCGATGAAGCGGCTGCGGGCGGCAGGGTCGTCACTGGTCATGCTGGCGGCGAACAGCGGGCGCACGCTTTCCAGATCCACCACCTTGCAGCTGAAATCGACCGAGGCGATCTTCTGGCCGTCCACGTACTCGTTGTCTTCGATGGTGCTGCCGGTGGCGCGGCAGGTCGATGCCTTCAGCACCTTTGCATACAGCGCTTCGGTCGCGGCGGCATCGGGCGTGCCGCCGGTACTGGCCTGCAGCGCCATCCACGGTTCGGCCAGGGCCTTGGCCAGTGCGCCCGGCGTGGGCGTCACCGCGTCCTTGCCGTCGTGGGCGCTGCGCAGGGCATCATTGAGCGTGCGCGCGGCAGCGGCATCGTCTTCAATCAGCACGCGTGCGTACAGGTCCAGCGATTGTTCGGGCGTCAGCGCCGGCGCGGCGGTGGCAAACGCAGGGGCGCACAGCAGGGCGCTGGTGAGCAGGGTGCGCAGGGGAGTCTTCATGACGGTGTTCCGTTTCCAGTGGGGTCGTGCAGAGGCGCGAAAGACTAGCGCATCTGCACGCAGATGCGATGGCAGGGTCGTGCACGCCATGCCGCCACGCGGCTACTTTTCCAGCAATGTGTCGGCCAGCGCTTCCGGAAAGATCGAGAGCAGCACCGGGGCAAGGAATCGGATCGTGTCGCCGTCGGGGAAGTAGCCCGTCCCGGCACTTCCTTCCAGCAGCGCGGTGCCGGTGATCGTCTGCTGCTCCGCCATGCGCAGCTCCGAGGCGATCAGATACGCAGCAAACACCTCGTCGTCCTGCAGTTTCTGCTGGATGGCCGGGTCGGCCAGCAGGCCGCTTCCGGTATTCCACACCGGGACCTGGCAGGTGAACGTGACCTGCGCCCGCCCGGCCGGTGCAGCTTCGGCAATGGTCTGCCCGGGCACGGCCCGGCAGTGGCTGCTGGCGTACGTTCTGTCGATCTGGGTCACCACCGCCTCGGCCAGTACGGCGGGGACGACGTCATCTTCCCACTGGTCGAATACCTGTTCGCGCGTGTCCTGCAGGAGGCGTGGCAGGCGCAGGAGGGCAGTCGCATTCCACAGGGCGTCGGCGGGCAGTGCGCGGGTCAACGCTTCAGCGGCGCGGGCATCACCTTCCAGCAGAGCCTGCGCGTACAGGTCAAAGGCCTGTTCGGGGCTCAGCTTATCCGAAGCGGTTGCCTGCGCGGCGAAGGGCAGGCACAGCAGCAGGGGGAGGCGGTAGGCCAGCATCGTCCATCCAGAAGGGGAAAGGACAGCAGCCTGCGGCAGCAGCCCGCAGGACGCCATGCAATCTGTCTGAAAAGACAGTCGCAAAAAAAACGGGCCCCTTGCGGGGCCCGTTCGATTACACGACGAGGATCGAGCAATCAGAAGCTGGCGCGCACGCCGGCCGAGAACTGGGTGACGTCGCGGTAGCCGGAGATCTCGCCCACCAGACCCCAGGTCTTGGTGAAGTTGATCTGGCCACCGAGGGTGCCGACCCAGGTGCCTTCAAAGTTGTTGCCGCCATCCATGTAACCGGCCTTGATCCAGGCTTCGGTCATGGCCGAGGGCTTGCCACGCAGGCCCATGGTGGCGCGCACGAGGTTCGTGTGGTCCTTGTTGCGCAGGCGGACGTTGTAGATGTCCGAATCCACGGTGATCTCCGCCTGCTGGCGGACCCATGCGATGTCGGCGGTGTAGTCCACGCGCTCGCTGAAGGGCATGTGGTAACCGATGCCCAGCTCCGGCTGGTTCAGTTCCAGCTTGGCGTGGCCGTAGTCATAGTTGTACGACTTGCTGGCGTAGTTCCAGGCGCCGAACACATGCACCTGTTCGGCCAGGGCGAACGAACCACGCACGTAGCCACCGTCCAGCTTGGGGTCGTCAAGAAGGTCATCGTCGGTCTGGAACTGGGTCCAGCCACCTTCCACATAGGTGTAGCTGAGGCCGTCGGCCGAGGCCGAGAACGGGGCGGCGGCCAGCAGTGCGGCCACGATCAGGATCTTGCGCATGGGTTTCCTGTGAATTGCAGTCCATTGGCGGGCCACCCTGTTGGCGGTCCGTGGCGACCTCATGTCGTCCGAGGCTTGAGTTTAATGAAAGTTTTACGAATTGCGAGCGACGGACGTCACAGGTGGCGGCAGGCGTCCGACCCCGTTCAGCCCAGGCTGGTACACTGGGCGGGCCGGTTCGCCGGTACACAAACGTCTTCAGGGCGGGGTGCGATTCCCCACCGGCGGTAGGTGCGCAAGCACGAGCCCGCGAGCGCCCCGGCCCACGGCCGGGGGTCAGCAGATCCGGTCCAATGCCGGAGCCGACGGTCATAGTCCGGATGAAAGAAGACGGTGCCACAGGGCCTTTGCGGCCCTGCGCCCGCCTGTTTGCCTTGCGGCGTTTTTCGCTCACTTTCCGCGGAGAACGTTTCTTGTTTACTGGAATCATCGAAGGCGTCGGCCGTCTGGCCGCTCGCGAATCCATCGGCGGCGATGTCCGCTTCACCTTCAACGTCGGGAATCTGCCGTTCGACCACGTGCAGATGGGCGAGAGCATCGCCATCAACGGCGTCTGCCTCACCGTCATCGCATACGACGCCGGCAGCTTCCAGGCCGACGCGTCCACCGAGACCCTGGGCCTTACCACGCTGGGCCAGCTGGGTGAGGGCGCGGTCATCAACCTCGAACGCGCCATGCGCCCGACCGACCGCCTCGGCGGCCACCTGGTCAGCGGCCACGTCGATGGCCTCGGCCAGGTCCTGTCCATCCACGAAGATGCACGTGCCCAGCGTTGGCGTTTCGCCGCGCCGGCCGCGTTGCGCCGCTACATCGCCAAGAAGGGCTCGATCTGCGTGGACGGCGTCAGCCTCACCGTCAACGAAGTGGACGAGGAGGGCTTTGAAGTCGCCCTCATCCCGCACACCGTGGCCAACACCGCCTTCTCCGCCACCGGCGTGGGCAGCGCGGTGAACCTGGAAATCGACCTGGTCGCCCGTTACGTTGAACGCCTGTTGGGCGAAGGAGCACGCGCATGAATTTCGCCCCGATCCCGGACATCCTGGAAGACATCCGCCAGGGCCGCATGGTCGTCATCGTCGATGACGAAGACCGCGAGAACGAAGGCGACCTGATCATGGCCGCCGAGCTGGTCAAGCCGTCGGACATCAACTTCATGGTCACCCATGGCCGTGGCCTGGTGTGCCTGCCGCTGACCCGCACCCGCGCCGCCGACCTCGGCCTGGCGCCGATGGTGCAGGCCAATACCGCGCAGTTCCAGACCAATTTCACCGTCAGCATCGAGGCGGCCGAAGGCGTGACCACGGGCATTTCCGCCCATGACCGCGCCCACACCATCCGTACCGCGGTGAAGCCGAACGCCAAACCGGCCGACCTGCACCAGCCGGGCCACATCTTCCCGCTGATCGCCCAGCCGGGTGGCGTGCTGACCCGTGCCGGCCACACCGAAGCCGGCGTGGACCTGGCCATGCTGGCCGGGCTGGAACCGGCCGGCGTGCTGGTGGAGATCCTCAACCCGGACGGCAGCATGGCGCGCCGCCCGGAACTGGAAGTGTTCGCCCGCGAGCACGGCCTGAAGATGGGTTCCATCGCCGACCTCATCGCCTACCGCCTGGCCACCGAAAAGACCGTCGAGCGCGTGGACGAGCGCGGGATCGACACTGAATTCGGCCCGTTCAAGCTGGTCACCTACCGCGACCGCATCGCCCACGACCTGCATTTCGCCCTGGTGCGTGGCACCCCGGCGGCCGACACCCCGACCCTGGTGCGCGTGCAGGTGGAAAACCCGTTGGCCGACCTGCTGCACTGGCGCCGCGATGATTTCGGCGTGGCCGCCACCGATGCCCTGCGCGCGATTGCCGCCGAAGGGGCGGGCGTGATGGTGGTGCTGTCGGCCCCGCGCGACGGCGAAGCCCTGCTGGCCCGCCTGCGCCAGCAGCCGGCGCCGGTGGTGCCGGGCAAGGACAAGGACGTGGGCCAGTGGCGCCGCAACGGTGCCGGCTCGCAGATCCTGTCCGACCTGGGCCTGGGCAAGCTGCGCGTGCTGGGTACCCCCCGCCGCCAGGTGGGCCTGGCCGGCTACGGCCTGGAAGTGGTGGAGACGGTCACCCTGTAAGCCAGCTTGGCGTGGGGGGCC
>NZ_JBYSZR010000008.1:0-130424 GCF_058787375.1 Stenotrophomonas sp. FW305-3-2-15-E-LB1 | reverse complement strand
CCAGGTGGGCGGGCCGACCAACGGTCGGCACCCACGATGGGTGCCGACCGTTGGTCGGCACATCCTCCCGGCCCCCTGGTAGGTGCCGACCGTTGGTCGGCACACCATGCGGTAGAATCACCCCCTAATCGAACCCCCAAGCCGCATATGAGCCACTACGAAGGCGATCTTCGCACCCCCGAGTCGGCGCGCTTTGCCATCCTGGCCAGCCGCTGGAACGCCCGCATCACCGATACCCTGGTTGCTGGCGCCCGCCAGAGCCTGGCCGGCAACGGCATTGCCGAAGCCAACATCGACGTGATCCGCGTGCCGGGTGCCTGGGAACTGCCGCTGGTCGCCGCGCGCCTGGCCGCCGCCCATGAACACGCCGCCATCCTCACCTTGGGCTGCGTCATCCGTGGCGATACCCGCCACTACGAACACGTGGCCGACCGCTGCGCCGAAGGCCTGATGCGCGTGCAGCTGGATTTCGGCGTGCCGGTGCTGAACGGCGTGCTGGCGGTGGAACGTGCCGAGGATGCCGAGGCCCGCGCCGGTGGCAGCCATGGCAACAAGGGTGAAGAAGTCGCAATCGCTGCATTGGAAATGGTCAACCTGCTGGAGCAACTGCCATGAACAAGAACACCCAGGGCAAGCCCTCCGGTAAACCCGTCCGCCGTGATGGCATCGACCCGGTGCTGCGTTCGCGCGCCCGCCGTCGTGCCGTGCAGGCGCTGTACGCCTGGCAGATCTCCGGCGGCAACGCGCAGTCGCTGATCGCCCAGTTCGCCCACGAACAGGCCCGCGAAATCGCCGATCTGGCCTATTTCGAAGCGCTGGTGCATGGCGTGCTGGACAACCGCCGCGACATCGACGAAGCCCTCGGCCCGTACCTGGACCGTGGCATTGAAGAAGTGGATGCCATCGAACGCGCCGTGCTGCGCCTGGCCGGCTACGAGCTGCGCTACCGCCTGGACGTGCCGTACCGCGTGGTCATCAACGAAGCCATCGAATCGGCCAAGCGCTTTGGTTCCGAGCATGGCCACACCTACGTCAACGGCGTGCTGGATCGTGCCGCCGTGGAATGGCGCAAGGTCGAATCGGGTCACTGACCCCCTGCGTCCCGCATCGTTCGTTGAACGGCGCGGGAATCTGCTTCGGTAGAGTCGACTGTCAGTCGACTGCCTTTCGATCAGCAGTCGTCGTGTCGGACGGGCGAGCAGTCGACTGACAGTCGACTCTACCCCGGCGGTTCCATCCGATCGGCACGATCCGCCCGCATTCGCGCCCGCCGCCCATCCATGCAACCCGCCGGAGCGCCCCATGTCCCTGGCCGAATTCGCCCTCATCGACCGTATCCGCGCGCGCACCAGCGAGCGCGACGACATCCTGCTCGGCATCGGCGATGACGCCGCGCTGCTGCAGCCGCGTGCCAACGAACAACTGGTCGTCACCGCCGATACGCTCAACAGCGGCGTGCATTTCCCGGCGGAAACCCCTGCCTACGACATCGGCTGGAAGACCCTGGCGGTCAACCTGTCCGATCTGGCCGCGATGGGCGCACGCCCGGCGTGGTGCACGCTGGCACTGTCCCTGCCGGACACCAGCGAAGAGTGGATCGACGCCTTCGCCGAAGGCTTCTTCGCTCTGGCCGACCAGCACGACATGGCCCTCGTGGGGGGCGACACCACGCGCGGCCCGCTGTCGCTGACGGTGACCGCGATGGGCCAGGTTGGCCGCGGCCAGGCGCTGCGCCGCGACCGCGCGCAGGTGGGTGACGATGTCTGGGTGAGCGGCACGATCGGTGATGCCGCCGGTGCACTGAAGCTCTGGCAGCAGGGCGCGCTGGACGTGGCCACCGCCACCCTGCTGGGTGACTACGAAACCCTGCGCCTGCGCCTGCTGCGTCCCACCCCGCGGGTCACCCTCGGCCTGCGCCTGCGTGCCTTCGCGCATGCCGCCGTGGATCTGTCCGACGGCCTGGTGGCCGATCTGGGCCACATCGCGGCGCGCAGTGGCGTCGCTGCACAGATCGATGCCGACGTGCTGCCGATCTCGCCCGAACTGCGTGGCCTGCTGGGCCGCGACGGTGCGCGCGAGTGCGCGCTGCGTGGCGGCGATGATTACGAACTGTGCTTCACCGCTGCAGCCGACCAGCGCGATGCGCTGCTGTACCTGTCCGAATCGCTGGATGTGCCGCTGACCCGCGTCGGCCGCATCACCGAAGGGCAGGGCGTGCAGGTCGATGGTGAATCCGCCAGCGGCGGATACCAGCACTTCGCCTGATACAGGGACACGCCGGGCATGGCCCGGCGCTACCGCGTCGCGGTGCAGGTGCGGGATGGTGCCCGCTACGCCGCGCGTACCTGCACGCCCACGTACTCGGCCAACGCGCGGCAGGCAAACAGAATCCCCTCGCGCGCGGCATCGCCCATCTGTGGGTTCTCATCGCCATCCACGCGGGTGCGTTCGATGGCGTGCAGCAGTTCCAGCAGGAAGGTCTGCCCGGCATTGGCACGATCAATGCCCGCCAGCGCCATGCATTGGCCGGGTGTATGGCCATCGCTCGGCCACGGCTGGCCATCGGCGGCTTCGCCCTGGCGGATGCGCTGCAGGCAGTCCAGCACGGTGATGCTGCCGGGCGTGTACGCAGGGTCATTCGCCGCCGGGGTGGCGGCAAGCGTGCGTTCCAGTGCGCGTGCCAGCTCATCGGGCAACTGCTTGGCGGCTTCGCCCAGCGTGGCGAACAGGCAGGGATATTTGGTTGCGGTCATCTTGGCGTCCTTGTGCATGAAACCGGGATGCCACCTGCGCGGGAATGCGAGGGTGGCGGACGATGCGTGGTTCCAATACCGGTGAAAACGTGGTCAAACGCCGGCGGGCACAAGGCCCCCACGCACCGCCCGCCATAGATGCGCGGACAGATTGCCTACCGGCGCCACGCACAGGGGGCGCGACGCCGGCAGACAAACGTAAACCACATATTTCAAACGGGATTGGAAGCCCGTGCCACCCGTTGTCGGTGGCGCGCCCATGATTGGCCGCGAGGGCCTGGCGCCCAATGAGGAAAGTTGCAAAGTAGAAAAAATACGAATCGTTGCAGCGTCGCGGCGAAGAACGTCAACGCATGCCGATTGCGACAATCTGCTTTTCGTAGAGTCGAGCTTGCTCGACTGCTCATCGCAGGGGCGTTTGCATCCCCGCCAGTTGCCACGCGCATCGATACCGTTACGCTCCGCAGATGAAATTTATTCTGATCAGCTTTCTGTTGGCATCCTCACCCGTCACCATAGAACCCGGCTACATAATGGGCAGCTACAAGGACAATCCGTCGCCGATGCCAGGCACGCTGAAAGCAATAGGCGCGCGATGGGAAATGGACTACAGAGTGCTGCGACCTGCGTTGTTGAAATCTGGGTGGCGTGGAACGCCACGCGAGTACTCGCATCCTACAGTGCTTGGATTTCCCGAGGTCAATTGCGGCCTGGGCTGGCAAGCGGTTTGCTGGTCCACGTTCCGTAACAATGGACGGGAGGTCTATCTGCAGCTGCATCCGACAGACGACGGTCTAATCCTGATCGACGCAAAGTGACGCGTTCGCCATAGTCGGGGCGTCTGTCGGCACCAGGGCATTCGTTCGTCGGGATGCTGGGAGCGCTCTTGATCCCAGGGGGCAGTTTTTCCCTCGTAGCGTCGAGATCCTATGTTCCCTGTTCCAAGGCACGAAGCGATACTTGAAGGGGCAGACGAGCGGGGGCCACCGGAGCGGAACGCGAGGGTGGCGGACGATGCGTGGCTCCAATACCGGCTGTAATCATGCAAAACGCCGGCGGGCCGAGACCCCCCACGCACCGCCCGCCATAGATGCGCGGACAGAATGCCTGCCGACGCCACGCAAACGGGATGCTCAACGCCGGCAGACAAGCGTATACAACCTTCAGATCAGAACGGGATTGGAGTCCCGTGCCACCCGTTGTCGGTGGCGCGCCCATGATTGGCCGCGAGCGCCTGGCGCCCGATGCCACCTGCGCGGGAATGCGAGGGTGGCGGACGATGCGTGGCTCCAATACCGGTGATCTGAATGAAGCCGGCGGGCCGAAACCCTCCACGCACCGCCCGCCATGGATGCGCGGACAGAGTGCCTGCCGACGCCACGCACACGGGATGCGCGACGCCGGCAGGCAAACGTATACAACCTTCAGATCAGAACGGGATTGGAGTCCCGTGCCACCCGTTGTCGGTGGCGCGCCCATGATTGGCCGCGAGCGCCTGGCGCCCGATGCCACCTGCGCGGGAATGCGAGGGTGGCGGACGATGCGTGGCTCCAATACCGGTGATCTGAATGAAGCCGGCGGGCCGAAACCCTCCACGCACCGCCCGCCATGGATGCGCGGACAGAGTGCCTGCCGACGCCACGCACACGGGATGCGCGACGCCGGCAGGCAAACGTATACAACCTTCAGATCAGAACGGGATTGGAGTCCCGTGCCACCCGTTGTCGGTGGCGCGCCCATGATTGGCCGCAAGCGCCTGGCGCCCAATGAGGAAAGTTGCAAAGTAGAAAAAATACGAATCGTTGCAGCGTCGCGGCGGCGGTTGCTCGAACGCGCAGATCGCGACAAGCGGACAATCGCTCTGGTAGGTGCCAACCTTGGTTGGCACGCTGTGGCAGGTGTCATGTGGCCTGAAGCGGGCGCGCTTGCGCGCGTGCCAACCAAGGTTGGCTTCTACCAACGGCTATGCCGCCGGCAGCACCTTGCCCGGGTTGAGAATGCCATCCGGGTCCAGCGCCGCCTTGATCGCGCGCATCGCCGCCAGCGTCTCCGCGGTGAACGCCTGGGCCATGAAATCGCGCTTGGCGATGCCGATGCCATGTTCGCCGGACAACGTGCCGCCCAGTGCCAGCGTCAGCGCGAAGATCTTCGGCAGCGCGGCCTGCGCGCGTGCGTTCTCCTCGGCATCCTCAGGGTGGTAGAGGATGTTGACGTGCAGGTTGCCGTTGCCGGCATGGCCGAAGGTGACGATGGTGAGCGTGTAGTCGCGCGCCAGTGCCTGCACGCCGGCCACCAGATCGGGAATGCGCGATACCGGCACCACCACGTCTTCGTTGATCTTGCCCGGGGCAACACTGCGCAGCGCGGGCGACAGCGCCTTGCGGGCGGCCCACAGCTGGTCGCGCGCGCGGCCTTCCATCGCCACGTCCAGTTCGATCATGCCCTCGCCTTCGGCGGCGCTGGCCAGCGCCTGCAGCAGGTAGGGCAGGGTGTCGTGGTCGCCATCGGCTTCGACCAGCAGCATCGCGCCGGCCTCGGGGACATCGGCGCCATTCAACCGCAGCAGCTCCAGGCTGCGTGCATCCATGAATTCCAGGCGGGTGGGCACGACCGGCTGCGACATCAGCCGCGATACGGCGGCAGCGGCGGCGTCGGCATCGCGGTACAGCACGCGCAGGCCGGCCTGGCTGACCGGCAGCGGCGTCAGTTTCAGGGTGGCCTCGACGATGAGTGCCAGCGTGCCTTCGCTGCCCACCAGCAGATGGGTCAGGTCGTAGCCGGTGGCGTCCTTGGTGTAGGCGCCGCCGCAGCGGATCACTTCGCCGGCGCCGGTGACCGCGACCAGCCCCAGCACGTTGTCGCGGCTGGTGCCGTACTTCACCGCGCGCGGGCCGCCGGCGTTGCAGGCCAGGTTGCCGCCAATGCTGCAGATATCCGCACTGGAGGGGTCCGGTGCCCAGAACAGGCCGTGCGGCGCCAGCGCCTGCTGCAGCGTGCCGTTCAGGACGCCGGGCTGCACCACGGCGCAGCGGTCACCGGCACGGATGTCAATGATGCGGTCCATGCGGGTGAACGACAGCACGATGCTGCCCGGCTGCGGCACCGCCGCACCGGTGGTGCCGGTGCCCGCGCCGCGCGCCACCAGGGCCACGCCATGCGCACGGCACGCACGCACCAGGGCCTGCACCTGCCCGATATCGGCCGGCAGGGCCACGGCTTCCGGGCGCTGCCGGCGCCAGGAATTGTCCTGCGCGTTGGCCTCCAGCGCGGTGTCATCCATGCGCCAGCCCTCCGCGCCCAGCAGGGCGGACAGTTCGGCAACGAGGGGGGCGGGCAGGGCAGTACTCATGAGGGTTCCCGGGGAACGGCAGGGGCAGGGTGGATCAGTTTCCAGGCGACCACGGCGGTGGCCAGCGGCAGCCACACCCAGCGCAGTTCGGACAGCAACGTGGCCAGGCCACGCGCGCTGAAGAACTGCGGGGCAAACGGTGATACGCGGATCGGTCGCCACGGTGCGAAGAAGCGGTGCTCGCTCCACGGCCAGGCCAGGGCAACGCCCAGCCCGCCCGAGGTCATCGCATCCAGCAGCGGATGGCTGGCCGCGCAGACCAGGACGAAGACCGCGGCCTGCACGGTCGATGCCGCGGTTGATCGCGCCGTGGTAGATGCCAACCTTGGTTGGCACAGAACCGCCGACCCAGGTCGGCGACTACCAAAGAACGCCAGCAACGCAGCAAACGCGGCCAGCACGCAGGCAAACAGCAGCGAATGGCTGGCCCCACGGTGGCCGAACGCATCGGCATAGGGAATGTGCAGGGCGAAGGCCAGCACGTCGGCATCGGGCAGCATGGCGGCAATCACGCCAGCGGCCAGCAGGCGCGGCGGAATGCGGCCGCGGTCAGCGGCGCACCACAGCGCCAGCGGCACGGCGGCATGGGTGATGATCGACGGCATCAGTCACACACCGTGGTAGTGCCGGCCGCTGGCCGGCAATCGCTCGGGGTAGTGCCGGCCGCTGGCCGGCAATGGGCAGCCATCAGCAATCATCCAGCCGGAACGCATCCCGCAACCAACGCAGCTGCGGCGGGTCGCCACTGGCGTCCACCACATCGAAACGGCAGGGCGCGTCGGCCAGAGCAGGGTGATCCTGCAGGTACAGCAGCGCGGCATGTGCCAGGCGCCGGCATTTGCGCGCATCCACCGAGGCGGCGCCGCCACCGAAATCCGAACGTGCGCGGTAACGCACCTCCACGAACACCACGGTGCCCGCGTCGTCCATCACCAGGTCCAGTTCGCCACCGCGGTAGCGCACGTTGCGTGCGCGCGGCTGCAACCCGGCCTGTTGCAGGTGCTGCTCGGCGGCGGCTTCCACCGCCGAGCCCCGTTGCAGGTGCTCAGCGACCACCGACGATCGGCATCGGGCGGCCACCGCTGAAGGTGGACCACGTCGGCTGGCGCAGGATGTTGCCGTTGCTGTCCAGGTACAGCGTACCGGTGGCGCCATCCAGGCCACCTTCGTTCGACAGCTTTTCCAGGTAGGCGCTGATCTTCCACGCATCGGCACCAAAGGCGAACAGGCGGCCGGCGGCACCGCGCGCGCTGGGCAGGGTCTGGCCCACCTGTGCGGCCGACGGCACGCCGGACACGCTGCGCACGTTCCAGGCTTCGTTGGGGTAGATGATGCCGTCCAGCGCCACGTCTTCCTCGGCCTTGCCGCTGCCGGTGGTCAGCTGGCTGGTGCCGACGCGGGTGGCGCCACCGGCACCGGCCAGGGCCAGCTGCGGCGCCAGCAGCCGTGCCTGCGGCGCACGCACCGCCAGGAACACCGCATCGATCTGGCCGGCATTGCGCACCTGCGCGCTGACATCGCCCACGGCTTCAGCCACGGCCACCGTGGCGGCCACCTGGCCACCGCGCTGGGCGAAACGCTGGGCGAAGGCGGCAGCGGCGCGGCGGCCGGTGTCGTCGTTGCTGCTGATGACCAGGGCGCGGTTGCGCTCGCGGCCACGCAGGTACTCGGCGGCCACGATGCCATCGTCTTCCGGTGCCAGCGAGAAGCCTGCGCTGCCGGCCGGCGGCGCATCCTTGCCACGGTTCAGTGCCAGCACCGGCACCTGCAGCGGCTGGCGGCCATACACCGCATCCACCTCGTCGCGGCCCAGCGGGCCGACCACGAAGTCGGCGCCGGAGGCCACGGCCTTGTCATAGGCCGCCAGCGCGCCGGCAGGCGTACCGGCGGTATCGAAGAAGTTGATGTCCGGGCGGCGGCGGCTTTCACCGTAATACGCGGTCAGCAGGCCATCGCGCACCGGCTGTGCGGCGGTGGCCAGGCGGCCGCTCAGCGGCAGCAGCACGGCCATCTTCGCCGGCGGGCGGTAGCCGTCGCTCATGGCCGGCGGGCGCTTGCTGGTATCGAACTGGGCCGCGCCCTCGCGGTCGAACGGGCGCGGCAGCGGCAGGCCACGGGCGATCAGCGCGCGGCCAGCGAAGTTGTACAGCGGGTCGTTGGCCGGCAGCGCGGCGGCACGGCTGCGCAGGTTGGCGTCGTCCAGCGTACCGAGCAGGCCGGCGATGGCGGTCTGGTTCTCGCTGCGGGCGGTGCCCGCCAGGCCGGCGTGGGCGCGGGCGCGCTCACCGGCAGCGGCGAAGCCGTCACCACTGGCCTGCAGCGCGGCGGCGCGGGCCAGGTGCCAGCGCGTGCGCAGGCTGGGGTGCACGTTGTCGCCCGGGTCCTTCAGCAGGACCAGCACCTGTGCAGGCTGCTGGTCTGCCAGGGCCAGCTCGGCGCTGGCCAGCTGGAAGCGCTGCAGGCTGGCGCCGGACAGCTGGCGCGCGGTCAGCTGGCCCAGCAGGCTGCGCGCGCGGGCGCTGTCACCGGCCAGGTGCCAGGCCCAGGCCGCATCGGCCAGGGTGTTGCTGCGGGCACCGCCGCGCAGGGTGGCGGCCTGCGCTTCCAGCTGCAGGGCAGCGTCGCGCGGCTTGCCTTGTTCGATCAGCGCCAGCGCCTGGCTCTGGGCCGGCGATTCGGGGGCGCTGGTAAGGCTGGTAGTGGCACAACCGGCCAGAAGCATCAGCGACAACGACAGGGCGGAGATGCGTGCGGCGGGCTTGTTCATGATCGGGTCCATGCGATGAGGGCAGCGGCCTTGGCCAGGTACACGCTAGGATTCTACCCTTGCCCCGTGAGTACCGCTGAAATGAGTGTGCCAACCCTGTATGTCGTCGCCACGCCGATCGGCAACCTGGCCGATCTGAGCCCGCGCGCGCAGGAGGTGCTGCGTTCGGTGGCGGCCATCTGTGCCGAAGACACCCGCCGCAGCGGCCAGCTGCTGTCCCATTTCGGCATCCAGCAGCCACTGGTTGCCCTGCACGAGCACAACGAAGAGATGCTGTCGCAGCGCCTGGTGGCGCGCCTGCAGGCCGGCGAGTCGCTGGCCCTGGTCAGCGATGCCGGCACGCCGCTGGTCAGCGACCCGGGGTTCCGCCTGGTGCGCGCCGCGCGTGCCGCTGGCATCAAGGTCAGCCCCATTCCCGGCGCCTGTGCGGCCATCGCCGCGCTCAGCGTGGCCGGCCTGCCCAGCGATCGCTTCAGCTTCGAGGGCTTCCTGCCCGCCAAGGCCAGTGGCCGCCGCGACCGCCTGCAGGCGCTGGCCGGCGAGGTGCGCACGATGGTGTTCTACGAATCGTCGCACCGCATCGTTGAATCGCTGGCGGACATGTCGGCGATCTTCGGCGCCGAGCGCCCGGCGGTGCTGGCACGCGAGCTGACCAAGCTGTTCGAGACCGTGCTGGACGGCGATCTGGCCGGCCTGCTGGCCAGGGTCGAAGCCGACGAGAACCAGCGCAAGGGCGAATTCGTGGTGATGGTGCAGGGCGCCGGCGACGATGCCGAGGCGCAGCTGGCGCACGGCCGCCACGTCTACGCCAAGCTGAGCGAGCACCTGCCGCCGTCGACCGCCGCCAAGCTGGCCGCCGAACTGACCGGTGCCCCGCGCAAGGCGCTGTACGGCCGGTAGCGCCGGGCCGTGCCCGGCGAGCGCGTAGCGCGGCGGGAATCAAGGATTCTGGATCCCCGCAGGGGCTCCGACCCCCAAGGCCTTGGCCCGCGTTACCCGTTCAGGGCGCGGACGAAGGCGCTGATGTCCCTCACTACGGCGTCCAGGGACTCCGCGTGCAGGCGATTCCTGCGCAGGAATGCAGTCCACTGCGCCTGCTTGTGGGGATCGTCGGCAAATTCCTCCGACAAGCCGAAGGGCACTGGCTGCGTCCAGCGGGTACCTCGCCGTTCGAACGTCGCGCTTATCGCCGCGACCAGTGCGGGCCTCGCCATCTGACCCTCACGAGCGAGCGCCAACAGGTCGAAGTAGTCCTTCATCCTGCTGTTGGCGATGCCCAGGGCCGCAATGGCTTCGAGCTTCTCGGCGAAGACGGCCTCCCGCGGGTACACCCGCAGGCGCGGCGGCGGGAACTCATCGAGCAGTACCGGGTACTCACATTCCGGTGGTGCTTGAAGAACGGCATCGCCAAAGCCGACGTCCCATTGCACGTGACACAGCGCGTTGCCCAGGCGCGCCTGCAGGCGCATGCGGAGGCCCTGATAGGTGGATCCTTCGCGTATCGGATCGACGACAGTGGAGGCGGCGTCGAAGTACAGGCCGTCGTCCAGCTCAATCGCGCACAGGTCATGCACGATGCGGGCCAGATGCGCAGGGTCGGTTGGGCCGTATCCCAGGAAGTCGGCGTCACGGGTGGGGCGATGGGGTACATCGAACCAGATGGCGAAGAGCATCGCACCCTTCAGCAGGAACTGCTGCTGGTACGGCGACTGCGACAACCGATAGAGCATGCGTTCCACCGCAAACCGGTCCAATACGTACTGGAAGTCTTCATTGCGTGCACGTGCACCATCACGCAACCGTTGCCGGATGGAACGGACGCGGTCTGCCAGAGGCGTGGGAGTCATGCCAGCGCTTCAAGATAAGGTCGCATCAGTCTGGCAACGCGGCAGAGGCGTGCATACATCCACAGCTCGTCCATCGTGGTCAGGCCCGCTCCCAGTGCCTCCCGCAGGGCCTCGATGGCAACGTCCAGACCCACGAGATTCCGGTATTTGAAGCAGTCGACGACGGTCTTGGCGACGCCGGTCACGCGGAGCGTGACGTGGCCGATCTGCAGGGGTTCCAGTCCCGCCCCCAGTGTCTTTTCCGACATGCGGACAACACGCAGGGGCGGCCAGTCGATCCGCGGCGCGCGATCCTTGTTGCCGATGGCGATCCAGACTTCGAACGGGGCCTGGGTGGTCAGGCCATGCAGGCTCAGGGCACTCAGCAGGCACAGTCGGGGCGTGGCCAGACGTTCTGCGATGACCAGCAGTCCTTCCCGTCCTTCCGCAGGCGCAAGGTCCGGCAGGGTGTAAATGCCACGCGACAGCCTCAGCAGATCGCCGGACGCGACAAGCCGGGACAGCTCCGCGCGCGCCACACCGGCACGCACCATGTCGCGTGAGCGCGCCGTGCCCGTGCGCTGGATCAGCTCCCTTGCAGTGGCATACGGATCAACCATGGCCGGAGTGTTCCATAGCGTCTGTCAAAATGACATAAATACCGACGTTTCGGAACGAGGATCCTGCCGTTGTGCAGGTTATGTCTGTAGCGCCGGATCAGTAGATCCACGCCATGCGTGGATGTGGAAATTCCTGCAGCCACGCATGGCGTGGCTCTACCACCCCATGCAGGCGCCGCGATCAGCCCGGCAGAAAAGGCGTGCGTGCGCTAGAATGCGCGTTGGCGGAGCCGGCCAGACAGTCGCGTCATCCCTTCGGGGGTGCCGAGGAAAGTCCGGGCTCCATAGGGCAAGGTGCCAGGTAACGCCTGGGCGGCGCAAGCCGACGGAAAGTGCAACAGAAAGATACCGCCTACGTCTTCTTCGGAAGGCCGGTAAGGGTGAAATGGTGCGGTAAGAGCGCACCGCGAGTCTGGCAACAGACCGGCACGGCAAACCCCACCTGGAGCAAGACCAAATAGGGATCCATTGGCGCGGCCCGCGTTGGATCCGGGTAGGTTGCTTGAGCGTTGCGGTGACGTAACGCCTAGAGGAATGACTGTCCACGACAGAACCCGGCTTATCGGCCGGCTCCGCCTCCATTTCTCGAATCGGCAATTGCCCGAATCGGCAATTCCATCCACGCATGGCGTGGATCTACCGGGCAAGCGCGATCAATTCAGAAGTCGACGCGGCTTTCGCCCAGGAACACACCCTGCGCGCCGAAGCGGCGTTCGTGCATCTGCCCACGGCCCACGGCATCGATCAGCAGCACCGTGCTGGCGCGCGTGCCGTAGTCGTCGCCGCGGATGAAGGCCGGGCTCAGCCAGCGCTCGCGCTCCAGGCCGATGCCGGTGTCGGGCAGCTCGCTGTCGGCGGGGCGGTGCTCGTCGGCGAGGGCGGCCCAGAGCGGGGCCAGGTCTCCATCTGCTTCCAGCCACGCCGAGAGGGCATCCATCAACCTGCGGGTCTTCGGCCAGGGTGCGTCCAGTGCGCCGTTGGACATGCCGTGCACGCCCGGGCCCAGGGTCTGGCGCTCGGCCGGATGGTTGCCCAGGTACTCAAGGCTGTCGCTATCGGCCAACAACAGGTTGAACGGGGCATACGCCGCGGCGATGCCGGCCAGGCGGTCCATGTGCACGGCGGCCGGTTCGCGGCCGCGCAGGAAATCGGCCACCAGCGCGCCGCGCGACGGGCCTGCCTGGGCGGCCAGCGGGTCACGCACGTTGGTGACCACGGCCATGCGTCCGGCACCGCCGACGCCGGCCCAGCCACCGCCCGAACGCAGGTCGCGCCCGCCGATGATGGACGGCTCGTCCTGCCAGGGGGCCAGGGCCGCCGTCGGGCGGGCGTGGAACTCATCGCGGTTGCCGGTCATCACCAGTCGCCAGCGCGGGTGATGCAACCAGCCAAGAGCAAGCAGGCACATGGCGTCATTGTGCCCGGTTTGCGCAGAGCGGCGCCGCTTTTAACCCGTTTTTGATGAATGCGCAGCCCATGTTTCACGCGCTCTCCACACCCCTGAACTTCTGTTCAATCTCAAAAATTGAGACGGATCAGCAACTTGTGGATAAGCCTTGAACAATTCTCTAAACATTGCTGCAAGCCATTGATGTGGCTGGCGATTTCCCCGCTGAAAAGTTGTTGACAACCCTAGGGCCGCTGCTAAGGTGGGCATCAGAGGGAAATCCGGGTGTTTTGTGGGTTTTCGTGGTTCAATGTTTCACCGGGCGAAGGAAAGGTGCACGCGTCGTGTTCCAGGGCGAGACGGCCATCACAGTTGACGATAAAGGACGCATGGCGGTTCCCACCGCCTACCGCGACCTCGTCGCGCGTGCCAGCAACAACCGTCTCGTTCTTACCTACAACCCGTTCGAAGCCGGCTGCCTGTGGCTGTATGCCGAATCGGAATGGGAACGGGTCCGCGACGACGTGATGTCCAAGCCCAACACCCAGCGTGTCGTGCGCCTGTTGCAGCAGAAGCTGGTCGGTTCGGCCGCCCATCTCGAGCTGGACGGCAACGGTCGTATCAGCATTCCCGCCAGCCACCGCGGTGCGGTGGGCATTGAAAAAAAGGCGGTATTGCTCGGTATGGGCGGCAAGTTCGAATTGTGGAGCGAGCAGGCGCATCGGGCCCTGATCCAGCAGACATTGTCTGACGAGGATCTGGGTGATGGGTTGCTCGACCTGAAGTTGTGAGCCGGGGTGCCCGGATGCGCCCAGAAGCGCAGACCGGTCACCTTCCGGTGTCGCAGTCGCCGGCGGTGCACCTGCCGGTCCTGTACACCCAGGTCATTGACGGCCTGAGGGTGATCGAAAACGGACGTTATCTGGATGGCACGTTCGGTCGTGGCGGTCATGCACGTGGCGTGCTCACCCAGTTGGGCCCGGAGGGGCGCCTGCTGGTCATGGACAAGGATCCGGAAGCCATTGCCGTAGCCGAGCGCGATTTTGCGCCGGACCCGCGCGTGTCCATTTTCCGTGGCAGCTTCGCCCAGCTGCTGCAGTGGGATGCGACGGCCGAAGGCCTGGATGGCGTGCTGTTCGACCTCGGCGTGTCCTCGCCGCAGCTGGACGTGGCCGAGCGGGGTTTCAGCTTCGGCAAGGACGGCCCGCTGGATATGCGCATGGACCCGGACAGCGGCGAAAGCGCGGCGCAGTGGATCAACCGCGTCGAAGACCGCGAGATTGCCGATGTGCTGTGGACCTACGGCGAAGAGCGGCAGAGCCGCCGCATCGCCCGTGCCATCGTCGCCCGCCGCGAGAAGCAGCCGTTCACCCGCACCGCCGAACTGGCCGAGCTGATCGCCTCGGTGATGCCGCGTGGAAAAGACAAGATCCACCCGGCCACGCGCAGCTTCCAGGCCATCCGCATCCACATCAACCGCGAGCTGGCCGATCTGGAAGCCGGGCTCGATGCGGCCGTGGAACGGCTCAAGCCCGGTGGCCGCCTGGCGGTGATCAGCTTCCACTCGCTGGAAGACCGCATCGTCAAGCAGTACATGAACCGCTTGGCCAAGGCGCCGCCGGCCAACCGCCGCCTGCCCGAGGCCGTGGCGTTCGTGCCGACCCTGGATCTGATCGGCGGTGCCATCAAGGCCACCGATGAAGAGCTGGCCGCCAACCCGCGTGCCCGCAGCGCCGTGCTGCGCGTGGCACAGAAGCGGGAGGCCGATGCATGAGCCGGCTGCTGCTGATCATCCTGTTGGCCTGCACCGTGGCCTCGGCGATCGGCGTCGTGTTCGTGCGTCACCGTCATCGGCAGACGTTCATCGAGCTGTCGCGTGCCGAGCGCACGCGTGATGACATCAACCTGGAATTCGGCCGCCTGCAGCTGGAACAGGCCACCCTGGCCGAAGCCAACCGTGTCGACCGCGTGGCCCGCGAGAAGCTGGGCATGAAGTTCCCCGAAGCCGCCGACGTGGTGGTGGTGCGCCCATGAGCAAGACCGGCCGCAACCGCCCGCGCAACGCCTTCAACCTGCGCCAGCGCCTGCGCTGGGTCGCGCTGGCGCTCGGCCTGTGCTCGGTGTCGCTGGTCGGTCGCGCGGCGTACGTGCAGATCATCAACAGCGATTTCTACCAGCGCCAGGGCGAGGCGCGCTACCTGCGCGAACTGCCGATCAAGACCTCGCGCGGCATGATCACCGACCGCAACGGCGAGCCGCTGGCGGTGTCCACTCCGGTCGCTTCGATCTGGGTGAACCCGCAGGACCTGCTGCGCGCGCCGGACCGCATCCCCGAACTGGCCCAGGCCGTGGGCATGTCGGTGGACGAGCTGAGCAGCCGCCTGTCGCAGAAGTCGGACAAGGAATTCATGTACCTGCGCCGCCGGATCAATCCGGACGAGGCAGAGAAAGTGGTCGCGCTGAAGATCCCGGGCGTGGCCGCGCAGCGCGAGTTCCGCCGCTTCTACCCGCAGGGTGAGGCGATGGCGCACGTGCTGGGCTTCACCAACATCGATGACCGCGGCCAGGAAGGGCTGGAACTGGCCTTCGACGAATGGCTGCGCGGCAAGGCCGGCGCCAAGCGGGTGATCCGCAACCGCAAGGGCGAGACGGTGGAGAGCGACCTGCTGCGCGCCGCCGAGCCGGGCAAGGACCTGACCCTCAGCATCGACCGCCGCATCCAGTACCTGGCGTTCAAGGAACTGCGCAGTGCGCTGGTGGCCAACAAGGCTGCCGGTGGTTCGATGGTGATCATGGACGTGGCCACGGGCGAAATCCTGGCCATGGTCAACCTGCCGACCTACAACCCGAATTCGCTCAACGGTGCCGTGCCCGATACGCGCCGCAACCGCGCCGTGACCGACCTGGTCGAGCCGGGTTCGACGATGAAGCCGCTGACCATCGCCACCGCGTTGCAGTCCGGTGCGGTGACCAAGGACACCATCATCGACACGAACCCGGGCTACATGCAGGTGGCCCGCTTCACCATCCGCGATGTGCCGCGCAACAACGGCGTGCTCAACGTGACCGGCGTGATCACCCGCAGCTCGAACATCGGCGCAGCCAAGATCGCTGCGAAGATGACCGACCAGACCTTCTATGACGGCGTGCGCCGCTTCGGTTACGGCTCGGTGCCGCACAGCGGTTTCCCCGGTGAATCCGGTGGCGTGGTGCGCCGCCCGGGCAACTGGGATGGCGCCACCAAGACCACCATGTCCTACGGCTACGGCCTGAACGTGACGCCGCTGCAGATCGCCACCGCCTACTCGGCGCTGGCCAACGGCGGCAAGCTGATCGCCCCGACCTTCGTGAAGGGCCAGCGCAACGAAGGCAAGCAGATCATCGACGAGAACGTGGCCAAGGAAGTCGTGGCCATGATGGAAACGGTGGTGACCCAGGGCGGCGCCAAGCAGGCGGCCGTGCTCGGCTACCACGTGGCCGGCAAGACCGGCACCGCGCGCAAGGCCGGCCCGGGGGGTTACGAGCGCGGCCACTACAACTCGCTGTTCGCCGGCGTGGTGCCGGCCACCAACCCGCGCTTCGCCACGGTCATCGTCATCAACGACCCGCAGGGCGGCAAGTTCTATGGCGGCCTTGTCTCGGCGCCGGTGTACCACAACGTGATGGAAGGCACCCTGCGCCTGATGGACGTCCCGCTGGACGACCTGCAGTCGTGGCTGGCCGCCCAGCAGTCGGGAAAGATGGGGCATTCGGCCTCCATCCTGCCGGCGCCGCCGGCCGAGGCTGCGCTGCCGGCCGATGCCGCCGCCGAATTCGACGCCGCGCTGCCCAGCGCGCAGAACCATGTGCCGGCCCCGCCCGCGGGAGGCACGCAATGAGTCCTTCGATGTTGCTTTCGCAGTTGCTTCCGGACGTTGCCCTGGCGGGCAATGATCCCGTCCTGACCGGCCTGGTGCTGGACAGCCGTGCCGTGCGCCCCGGCAACGCCTTCGTCGCCATCGCCGGTTTCGGCGCGCATGGCCTGGGCTTTGTCGAACAGGCGCGTGCGGCCGGTGCCAGCGCCATCCTGTTCGAGCCGCCGGCTCCGGCCGAGCTGCCGGCACCGGCCGATGCCATCGCCGTGCCGGGCCTGCGCGCACGCCTCGGCGCCATGGCCGACCAGTTCCATGGTGCGCCGTCGCGCGCGATGACGATGGTGGGCGTGACCGGCACCAACGGCAAAACCTCCACCGTGCAGCTGCTGGCCCAGGCCTGGCACCTTCTCGGCACGCCCAGTGGCAGTATCGGCACGTTGGGTGCCGGACTTTATGGTTCGATCGAGCCGACCGGCTTCACCACCCCGCTGGTGCTGCAGATGCATGCGCTGCTGGCGCAGCTGCGCAACGACGGTGCGCGCGCGGTGGCGATGGAAGTCAGCTCGCACGCGCTGGACCAGGGCCGCGTGGATGCCGTGCACTACGACGTGGCGGTGTTCACCAACCTCACCCGCGACCACCTGGACTACCACGGTGACATGGCCAGCTACGGCGCGGCCAAGGCGCGCCTGTTCCATCGCCCGGGCCTGAAGGCGGCGGTGGTGAACCTGGACGATGCCTTCGGTCGCCAGCTGTTTGCCGGCCTGCCGGCCAGCGTGCAGGCCATCGGCCTGAGCTCGCGTGGTACGGACGACGCGTGCGTGCGTGCGGAAAACCTGCAGCTGGACGGTCGCGGCATCGGCTTCGAGCTGGTCATCGATGGCGCGCGCGCTGCCGTGCAGTCGCCGCTGCTGGGCCGCTTCAACGTGGATAACCTGCTGGCCGTGGCCGGCAGCCTGCATGCACTGGGCGAACCGGTCGAGCGCATCGCCGACGTGCTGTCGGCACTGCAGCCGATCCGTGGCCGCATGAACCGCCTGGGCGGCGAAGACGGCCTGCCCACCGTGGTGGTCGACTACGCCCACACCCCCGACGCGCTGGAACAGGCACTGGACAGCCTGCACGGCCACCTGCAGGGCACGCTGTACTGCGTGTTCGGCTGCGGTGGCGAGCGCGATACCGGCAAGCGCCCGCAGATGGCCGCCATTGCCGAGCGCCTGGCCAACCAGGTCATCGTCACTGACGACAACCCGCGTGGTGAGGATGGCGATGTAATCGTCGCCGACATCCTGGCCGGTTTCACCGATGCCTCGGCCGTGACCGTGCAGCGCAGCCGCGCGCGTGCGATCGGCCTGGCGGTGAAGCGTGCCGGTGCGGGAGACATCATCCTGATCGCCGGCAAGGGCCACGAGCCGTACCAGGAGGTCAATGGCGTTCGCCATGACTTTGACGACACCGAAGTGGCTGCCGCTGCGTTGGCTGCCAAGGCTGGCGTGTTGGCCGCGCAGGCCGGGGAGGGCATCGCATGAAGCGCACCCTGCTTTCGCTGATCGCGCACTGGGCCGGCGGCGAGATCCACGGCGACGACGTGGCCATCGATGCGGTCAGCAATGACACCCGCAGCCTGGGCGCGGGCACCCTGTACGTGGCCCTACGCGGCGAGCGTTTCGACGGCCATGATTTCGCCGCCGATGCGCAGGCGCGTGGCGCCAGCGCGCTGCTGGTCGAGCGCCTGCTGCCGCTGGACGTGCCGCAGGTGCTGGTGGCCGACAGCGAACTGGCCCTGGCGAAGATTGCCGCCGGCATGCAGCGCGACCGCGACACCGAGGTGTTCGCGATCACCGGCAGCAACGGCAAGACCAGCGTGAAGAGCCTGCTGCTGGCGATCCTGCAGCAGGTGGCCGCGCACGCGCACAAAGTGGTCTACGCCAACCCGGGCAACCGCAACAACGAGATCGGCCTGCCGCTGGCGGTGATCGATGCACCGGAAGATGCCGACTACGCCGTCTACGAGATGGGTGCCGGCAAGCCGGGCGACATCGCCTACCTGACCGACATCGCCCGCCCGCGCTATGCGCTGGTCAACAACATCGCCCCGGCCCATCTGGAACGCATGGGCAGCCTGCTTGGCGTGGCGATGACCAAGGGCGCGATCTACGCCGCGCTGCCGGCCGATGGCGTGGCCGTCATCAATGTCGATGATGCCTACGGCCGCTGGTTCGAACAGCATTTCGTCGGCACCCCGGCGCGCTGCAAGGTGCTGCGCTACGGCCTGGACCACAGTGCCGACGTCACCGCGCGCGACATCCGCGGCGGTGCGCAGGGCAGCCAGTTCACCCTGGTTTCGCCGATGGGCGAGGCCCGCGTGGCGCTCGGCCTGCCGGGCCGGCACAACGTCAGCAATGCGCTGGCCGCAGCCAGCCTGGCCCTGGCCGCCGGCATCGACCTGGCCCTGGTGGCGTCGGGCCTGGCCGCCGCGCAGCCGGTGCCGGGCCGCCAGATCGCCCACCAGCTGCACAACGGTGCGGTGCTGGTGGACGACAGCTACAACGCCAACCCCGGTTCGCTGGCCGCCGCCATCGATGCCCTGGCCGCCGCCCCGGAAGAGGGCTGGCTGGTGCTGGGCGACATGCGCGAGCTGGGCCCGGACGCCGAAGCCCTGCACGCGCAGGCCGGCCTGCGTGCGCGTGCCGCCGGTCTCAAGCGCCTGTACGCACTGGGCCCGCTCAGTGCCGCCGCCGCCACCGCCTTCGGCGAAGGTGGCCGTCATTTCGCCACCCATGACGCGCTGTCGCAGGCGCTGAAGGACGAGCTGCACGCTGGCGTGCGCTGCCTGGTCAAGGGTTCCCGTGGCAGCGCCATGGACACGATTGTCAAAGCGCTGCTGGCGCAAGGAGAGGATTCCCCGCATGTTGTATGAACTGGCTCGATGGTTGCAGCAGTTGGAGAGCCTGTTCGGGCTGTTCAACTACCAGACGTTCCGCGCCATCCTTGCCGCGCTGACGGCCCTGTTCCTGTCGCTGTGGCTCGGCCCGGCGGTGATCCGCCGGCTTGCCCAGTTCAAGGGCGGCCAGCCGATCCGTACCGACGGCCCGCAGACCCACTTCGTCAAGGCCGGCACGCCCACCATGGGCGGTTCGCTGATCCTGCTCACCGTCACCCTGTCGGTGCTGATGTGGGCCGACCTGCGCAACCGCTACGTGTGGCTGGTGCTGGCGGTGATGCTGTGCTTCGGCGCCATCGGCTGGTACGACGACTGGATCAAGATCGTGCGCCGTGACCCGAACGGCCTGGCCTCGCGCTGGAAGTACCTGCTGCAGTCGATCTTCGGCCTGGCTGCGGGCATCTTCCTGCTGCAGACCGCCGACGTGCCGGCGGCGCTGACGTTCTACATCCCGATGTTCAAGTCGATCGCGCTGCCGCTGGCCGGCATCAGCTTCGTGGCCATCGCCTACTTCTGGATCGTCGGCTTCTCCAACGCGGTCAACCTGACCGACGGCCTGGACGGCCTGGCGATCATGCCGACCGTGCTGGTGGCCTGCGGCCTGGGCGTGTTCGCCTATGCCTCGGGCAACGTGGTGTTCGCCAACTACCTGCAGATCCCGCAGATCCCCGGTGCCGGTGAACTGGTCATCATCTGCGCGGCCATTGCCGGTGCTGGCCTGGGCTTCCTGTGGTTCAACACTTACCCGGCCATGGTCTTCATGGGCGACATCGGCGCGCTGGCGCTGGGTGCGGTGCTGGGCACGATCGCCGTCATCACCCGACAGGAGCTGGTGCTGGTGATCATGGGTGGCGTGTTCGTCATCGAAACCCTGTCGGTGATGATCCAGGTGGCCTCGTTCAAGCTGACCGGCAAGCGCGTGTTCCGCATGGCGCCGATCCACCACCACTTCGAGCTGAAGGGCTGGCCGGAGCCGCGCGTGATCGTGCGCTTCTGGATCATCTCGGTCGTGCTCGTGCTGATCGGCCTTGCCACCCTGAAGGTGCGCTGAGAATGAACGACCTGTCCCGCCAGGCAACACGCCTCGAAGCCATCGAAGGCAGCTACGACAAGTGGCTGCTGGGCGCGATCATCGCGCTCACGGGCATTGGCGTGGTCATGGTGGCGTCCAGCTCGATCGCGCTGATGAGCAGCCCCTTCTACTACCTCAACCGCCATCTGATCTTCCTGGCGGTGGGCATCGTGCTGGCGGTCGTGGCCGCCCGCACCGAGCTGAAGTCGATCGAGCAGTACAACCAGCTGCTGCTGCTGGGCTGCTTCGTGCTGCTGCTGGCGGTGTTCACGCCGGGCCTGGGCAGCACCGTCAACGGCGCGCGCCGCTGGATCAACCTGGGCATCTCCAAGTTCCAGACGGTCGAAGCGGTGAAGGTCCTCTACATCGTCTGGCTGTCCAGCTACCTGGTGCGTTTCCGCGACGAGGTCAATGCGACCTGGCCGGCGATGCTCAAGCCGCTGGGCGTGGCCGGTGCGCTGGTGGTGCTGCTGCTGCTGCAGCCGGACTTCGGTTCGTCCACCCTGCTGCTGGCGATCACCGCCGGCATGCTGGTGCTGGGTGGCGTCAACATGCCGCGCATGTCGATGCCGGTGATCATCGGCCTGGTCGGCATGAGCGCGCTGGCGATCATCGAGCCGTACCGCATGCGCCGCATCACTTCCTTCCTGGACCCGTGGGCCGACCAGCAGGGCGACGGCTACCAGCTGTCCAACGCGCTGATGGCCGTGGGCCGTGGCGAGTGGACCGGCGTGGGCCTGGGCAACTCGGTGCAGAAGCTGTACTACCTGCCCGAAGCACACACCGACTTCATCTTCTCGGTCACCGCCGAGGAATTCGGCTTCCTGGGCACCTGCGTGATCGTGGCGCTGTACGCGCTGCTGGTCGGCCGCACCTTCTGGCTGGGCATGCGCTGCGTGGAAATGAAGCGCCACTTCTCCGGCTACATCGCCTTCGGCATCGGCCTATGGATCAGCATGCAGACCTTCGTCTCGATCGGGGTGAACCTGGGCATCCTGCCGACCAAGGGCCTGACCCTGCCGCTCATTTCGTCGGGTGGCTCGTCGGTGCTGATGACCTGCGTGGCGATGGGCCTGCTGCTGCGCGTGTCCTATGAACTGAAGCGCGCCGAGCGCCGCCAGGCCGTGCGCATCGGTGGTGGCGAAGACGCCGTGGCCGCGCCCGTGCCGGAACCGGCCGCGCCGGCCGCCGCCAGTGCGCCGATGGGCGCCGAGCCGGTGGCTGCCGCTGCACCGGCGGCCGCACGTGGCACCAGCCGCCTGCAGTCGCGCATCGAACCGACCTTCGGGAGGCTGTCATGAGCACCGCCTCCACCCAGGCCACCCAGGCCCGCCCGGTGATGATCCTGGCCGGCGGTACCGGTGGCCACATCTTCCCCGGCCTGGCCGTGGCCCGCGTGCTGCGCCAGCGCGGCGTGCCGGTCACCTGGATGGGGGCCGACGGTGCGATGGAAACGCGCCTGGTACCGCAGCACGACATTCCGATCGACACGCTGGCCATCACCGGCCTGCGCGGCAAGGGCAAGCTGGCCCTGCTGGGCGCGCCGTGGCGGCTGATGCGCGCCCTGCGCGCGGCCGGCATGATCATCCGCAAGCGCCAGCCGCGTGCCGTGGTCGCCTTCGGTGGCTTCGCCTCCGGCCCCGGTGGCATGGCCACGCGCCTGCATGGCCTGCCGCTGCTGGTACACGAACAGAACCGTGCGCCGGGCATGACCAACCGCATCCTGGCCCGCTACGCGCGCCGCCTGCTGACCGGTTTCCCGGGCACCTTCGCCAAGGGCGAGGAGTTCGTGGGCAACCCGGTGCGCGCGGAAATCGCCGCGATCGCGCCGCCGGAACAGCGCTTCGCCGATCGCCAGGGCCCGCTGCGGCTGCTGGTGGTGGGCGGCAGCCAGGGCGCGCGTGCACTCAACACCGGCGTGCCGCAGGCCATTGCTGCACTGGGCAGTTCCGTGCCGGTGCAGGTGCGCCACCAGAGCGGTGAGAAGCTGCATGCCGAAGCGGTCGAGGCGTATGCCAAGGCCGGCGTGCAGGCTGAAATCACCCCGTTCATCGCCGACATGGCCGAGGCCTTCGCATGGGCCGACCTGGTGGTGTGCCGCGCGGGCGCGTCCACCCTGGCCGAGCTGTGCGCGGTGGGCGTGGGCAGCGTGCTGGTGCCGTTCCCCGCCGCCGTCGACGATCACCAGACCCGCAATGCGGAGTACCTGGTCGAACGCGACGCGGCCGTGTTGCTGAAGCAGGATGGAACGCTGGCCGACGGCATTGCCGCACTGCTGCGCGAACTGTCCGAAAATCCCGCCCGCCGCATGCAGATGGCACAAGCCGCGCGTGCGCTGGCCAAGGTCGATGCCGCCGAGCGCATCGCCGATATCATTCTTGAGGAAGCTGTATGAAGAAGGCCCGCCACTGCGCCTGCCACGCGCGAGGCCGCGCATGATCCGCCGCCTGCACGACACCAACGACCTGGTGCGCGCGTTCCCGCGCGTGCATTTCGTCGGCATCGGCGGTACCGGCATGAGCGGCATCGCCGAAGTGATGCTGACGCTGGGCTATGAAGTGTCCGGTTCCGACAACGCCGACAACGCGGCCACCCGCCGCCTGGCCGGCCTGGGGGCGCGCATCATGCGCGGCCACTCGGCGGCCAACGTGCTGGGCACCGACTGCGTGGTGGTGTCCAGCGCCATCCGCGAAGACAACCCGGAACTGATGGAAGCGCGCAGCCAGCGCATTCCGATCATGCCGCGTGCGGCCATGCTGGCCGAGCTGATGCGCTTCCGCCGCGGCATCGCCGTGGCCGGCACGCACGGCAAGACCACCACCACCAGCCTGACCGCTGCGGTGCTGAGCGAAGGTGGCCTGGACCCGACGTTCGTGATCGGTGGCCAGCTGCTGGCCGCCGGTGCCAACGCCAAGCTCGGTGGTGGCCAGTGGCTGGTGGCCGAGGCCGACGAAAGCGACGGCAGCTTCCTGCGCCTGAACCCGCTGATGTCGATCATCACGAACATCGATGCCGACCACCTGGAAAACTACGGCAACGATTTCGCCCGCGTGCAGGCGGCGTTCGCCGAGTTCCTGCAGCGCCTGCCGTTCTACGGCCTGGCCGTGCTGTGCATCGATGACCCGGAAGTGGCTGCACTGGCGGCCAAGACCCCGCGCCACGTGATGAGCTACGGCATGAGCCCGCAGGCCGACGTGCGCGCCGAAAACGTGGTGCAGGAAGGCTCGCGCATGCGTTTCACCCTGCGCCTGCCGCAGGGCACCAGCCAGGAAGTGGTGCTGGCCCTGCCGGGCAAGCACAACGTGCTGAACGCGCTGGCCGCCGCTGCGGTCGGCTGGCAGCTGGGCGTGGCCCCGGACGCGATCGCGCGTGCACTGGAAAGCTTCGCCGGCGTCGGCCGTCGCTTCAACGACCTGGGCGAAGTGACCACCGCCAGCGGCGCCAAGGTGCGCATCATCGACGACTACGGCCACCACCCCAGCGAGCTGGAAGCGGTGTTCGCCGCCGCCCGCGGTGGCTGGACCGACAAGCGCCTGGTGGTGGCGTTCCAGCCGCACCGCTACAGCCGTACCCGTGACCAGTTCGACAAGTTTGCCGCCGTGCTGTCCAGCGTCGATGCGCTGGTGCTGAGCGAGGTCTACCCGGCCGGCGAAGAGCCGATTGCCGGTGCCGATTCGCACGCCCTGGCCCGCGCCATCCGTGCGCGTGGCCGCAGCGAACCGGTGGTGGTGGGCAAGGCGGCCGAGCTGGCCAGCGTGCTGCCGGACGTGCTGCAGGACGGTGACCTGCTGCTGATGATGGGCGCGGGCGACATCGGCGCCGTCGCCAGCCACATCGCCGTGGAAGGCTTCAAGGCGGAGGGCCAGGCGTGAGCGCACTGACCTTCCCGCCGCTGCGCGCCACCGACCCGGCCGTGTTCGGCCGCGTCGCGGTGCTGCTGGGCGGCAGTTCCAGCGAACGCGAGGTGTCGCTGGATTCGGGCCGCAACGTGCTTGAAGCGCTGCAGTCGCGCGGCGTCGATGCGGTTGCCGTGGATGGCATCCCGGCGCTGGCCACGGCGCTGGCCGCCGGCGGCATCGACCGCGTGTTCAACATCCTGCACGGCCACAATGGTGGGGGTGAGGACGGCATCGTGCAGGGCCTGATGGACGCCTTCGGCGTGCCGTACACCGGTTCCGACGTGCTGGGTTCGGCGCTGAGCATGGACAAGATCCGCACCAAGCAGGTGTGGCTGTCGCTGGGGCTGCCGACCCCGCAGTACCGCAAGGTGACCGCGGAGAACGTGCATGCCAATGCGGCCGAACTCGGCCTGCCGGTGGTGGTCAAGCCGGCCAACGAAGGTTCCAGCGTGGGCATCAGCCGGGTGACCGACGAAGCCGGCCTGGACGAAGCGGTGGCCCTGGCCGCGCGCTACGACGGCCAGCTGCTGATGGAACAGATGGTGGTGGGCGACGAGCTGACCGTGGCCATCCTGGGCGATGTCGCGCTGCCGTCGATCCGCATCGTGCCCAAGGGCCAGTGGTACGACTACAACGCCAAGTACGTCGCCGAGGACACGCAGTACCTGTGCCCGGGCCTGGACGGCGCCGACGAAGACGAGATCCGCCGCATCGCCCTGGCCGCGTTCCGCGCTGCCGGCTGCCGTGGCTGGGGTCGCGTGGACGTGATGCGCGACCGCGCCAGCGGCCGCTTCTTCCTGCTGGAAGTGAACACCGCGCCGGGCATGACCAGCCACTCGCTGGTGCCCAAGGCTGCCGCGCAGGCCGGCATCGGGTTCGAGGAACTGGTGTGGCGCGTGCTGGAACAGACCCTGGAGGCAACGCACGCATGAACGCGCTGCTGCGCATCTTCGTCTGGCTGTTGGCCCTGTCGGTGGTTGCACTGCCGGTGGTGGCCGTGGTCAATGGCTGGGTCGGCGCCGAGCGCTGGCCGCTGGCGAAGCTGCGCGTGCACGGTGAGTTCAAGCGGGTACCGCCGGAACAACTGCAGCAGGTGCTGCTGCCGTACGCGCATGCCGGCTTCTTCGCGGTCAAGCTGCAGGACGCGCAGGACGCCCTGGAAAAACTGCCGTGGGTGGAAAGCGCGCGCGTGCGCAAGCAGTGGCCGGACGTGCTGGAAGTGACCCTGATCGAGCACAAGCCGTTCGCGCGCTGGGGCGAAGGCCGCCTGCTGTCCGAGCAGGGCAAGCTGTTCCCCACGCCGAAGAAGCTGGCCGACCTGCAGCTGCCCGAGCTGGATGGCCCGGACAGCCAGACCGAAGAAGTGGTGAAGCTGTACAACGATGCACGCGCGCTGTTCGCACCGGCCGGTGTGGACGTGCGCCGCCTGACCATGGACGCGCGCGGCAGCTGGTCGCTGCTGCTGAGCAATGGCACCGAAGTGGTGGTCGGCCGTGACGATGCCCGCTCGCGCCTGCAGCGCTTCGTGCGCGTGCTGCCGCAGCTGGCCAACCAGGCTGCGCCGATCGAGCGCGCCGACCTCCGATACACCAATGGTTTCACCCTGAGCTGGGGAACGCCGGCCACGCCGGCCGGCGCACCCGCGACCCCGGCCAGAAGAACGCAGGAAAGGACATGAATCGCAAGGGTGACAAATCGCTGATCGTCGGCCTGGATATCGGCACCTCCAAGGTGGTGGCGCTGGTGGGCGAGTATTCGCCGGGCAACCCGATCGAAGTGATCGGCATCGGCTCGCACGAATCGCGCGGCCTCAAGCGCGGCGTGGTGGTGGACATCGAATCGACCGTGCAGTCGATCCAGCGCGCGGTGGAAGAAGCCGAGCTGATGGCCGGCTGCGAGATCCGCTCGGTGTATGCCTCCATTTCCGGCAACCACGTGCAGTGCAAGAACTCGCCCGGCATCGTGCCGATCCGCGACGGCGAAGTGACCTGGGGCGACCTGGATCGCGTGCTCGATGCGGCCAAGGCGGTGGCGATCCCGGCTGACCAGAAGATCCTGCATGCGATCCCGCGCGAATACGTGCTGGACGATTCGCAGGAAGGCATCCGCAACCCGGTCGGCATGACCGGCGTGCGCCTGGAAGTGCACGCCCACCTGGTGGTCTGCGCGCAGTCCGCTGCAGCCAACATCAGCAAGTGCGTGCAGCGCTGCGGCCTGCAGGTGGACGACCTGGTGCTGTCCTCGCTGGCCTCCAGCGTGGCGGTGCTGACCGCCGACGAAAAGGAACTGGGCGTGGTGCTGGTGGACATGGGCGCCGGCACTACCGACATCGCCGTGTTCGTGCAGGGCGCGATCTGCCACACCGCCTCGCTGCCGATCGCTGGCGACCACGTGACCAACGACATCGCGCACATGCTGCGCACGCCGACCCCGGAAGCCGAGCAGATCAAGGTGCGCTACGCGTGCGCCCTGGCCCAGCTGGCCACCGCCGAGGAAAGCATCCAGGTGCCGTCGGTGGGCGACCGCCCGCCGCGCCGCATGCCGCGCCATTCGCTGGCGCAGGCAGTGCAGGGCCGCTACGAGGAAATCTTCGAGATGGTGCAGGCCGAACTGCGCCGCTCCGGCTTCGAGGAACTGGTGCGCGCCGGCCTGGTGCTGACCGGTGGCGCCTCGAAGATGGAAGGCGTGGTCGAACTGGCCGAAGAAATGCTGCAGATGCCGGTGCGCGTGGGCATTCCGCAGCACGTCACCGGCCTGGGCGAAGTGGTGGGCAACCCGGTGCATGCCACCGGCGTGGGCCTGCTGCTGATGGGCAGCCAGAACGAGCATCCGCGCCGGCCGTCGCTGCCGACCGGACGCGCGGGCAGCATGTTCAAGAAACTCAAGACCTGGTTCCGCGGCGAATTCTGACGCGGAACCTGCACCACCCGGGTCCGCCCGGTTGCATTACCGGCAACACGACGCAACAACGCAACACACAACCCACACAGCCGCACCGGCAACATGACGCGCAAAGGCAGGAGGCCTGAACGCCCATGCCACCGACAAGCGGATACAACGAGGACACGGACATGGCGCATTTTGAACTGATCGAAAAGATGGCACCCAATGCGGTGATCAAGGTGGTTGGCGTGGGCGGCGGCGGCGGCAATGCCGTGGCGCACATGGTCAACTCGGCAGTGGATGGCGTGGAATTCATCACCGCCAACACCGACTCGCAGGCCATCAAGAATTGCGGTGCCAAGCTGCAGCTGCAGCTGGGTACCAACGTGACCAAGGGCCTGGGCGCAGGCGCGAACCCGGAAGTCGGCCGCCAGGCCGCGCTGGAAGACCGTGAGCGCATCATGGACGCGCTGCAGGGTGCGGACATGGTGTTCATCACCGCCGGCATGGGCGGCGGCACCGGCACCGGTGCTGCACCGGTGGTGGCGCAGCTGGCCAAGGAAATGGGCATCCTGACCGTGGCCGTGGTCACCAAGCCGTTCCCGTTCGAAGGCCGTCGCCGCATGCAGGTGGCGCTGAAGGGCATCGAGGAACTGAGCCAGCACTGCGACTCGCTGATCACCATCCCGAACGAAAAGCTGATCACCGTGCTGGGCCGCAACGCCACCATGATCCAGGCCTTCCGTGCCGCCAACGACGTGCTGCAGGGCGCCGTGCAGGGCATCGCCGACCTGATCGTGCGTCCGGGCCTGATCAACGTCGACTTCGCCGACGTGCGCACCGTCATGTCCGAAATGGGCCTGGCGATGATGGGTACCGGCACCGCCCGTGGCGATGACCGCGCCCAGGCCGCCGCCGAAGCCGCCATCCAGAACCCGCTGCTGGACGACGTCAACCTGGCCGGTGCCAACGGCATCCTGGTCAACATCACCGCCGGCGCCGACTTCACCATGGCCGAGTTCGACGAGATCGGCCGCACCATCGATGGCTTCGCTTCCGAAGACGCCACCGTGGTGGTGGGTACCGTGCTCGACCCGGACATGCAGGACGAAGTGCGCGTGACCGTGGTGGCCACCGGCCTGAACCGTGTCTCGGCCAGCAAGAGCCAGCGCCCGGGCGAGCGTGCACCGATCAAGCTGGTGCGCAACGCGACCACCGGCCAGCCGGAATTCGGCGACTTCGACAACGGTGGCGACGCCGTGTCCAAGGCCGTCGGCGGCATGGGCCTGGGCCTGCGTCGTGCCAGCAGCGACAGCGTGGCGGCTTCGACCCCGTCGGCGCCGGCTTCCTCGGCCCCGGCTTCGGCTGAACTGCCCAACGATTACCTGGACATCCCGGCCTTCCTGCGCCGCCAGGCGGACTAAGCGGAGCTGCCCGGGGCTTGTCCCCCCCGGGTTGCGCCACCATGTCCTGATAATGCGGGCGCCGGGCCAGGATGGGCCCGGCCGCCTTGCTTGACGCGTGTCCCACCGGCAGCCTGCAGAGGCGTTTCAGCCGGGGTATGGGACCGTGCGTGTTAATCTAGCGTGTCACTTCCGGTCTACCCCCATGATCCAGCAACGCACCCTCAAGAACACGATCCGCGCCACCGGCGTTGGCCTGCACAGCGGTGACAAGGTCTACATGACCCTGCGCCCGGCACCGGTCAACCATGGCATCGTGTTCCGGCGCGTGGACCTGGACCCGGTGGTGGAAGTGCCGGCCAAGGCCGAACTGGTCACCGAAGTGACCCTGTGCACCGGCCTGACCTGCAACGACGCCAAGATCCAGACCGTCGAACACCTGATGTCGGCATTGGCCGGCCTGGGTGTGGACAACATCATCGTCGAACTGTCCTCGGCCGAGCTGCCGATCATGGACGGTTCGTCCGGCCCGTTCGTGTTCCTGCTGCAGTCGGCAGGCATCGTGGAGCAGGACGCGCCCAAGCGTTTCATCCGCGTGCTGAAGACCGTGGAAGTGACCGAGGGCGACAAGGTGGCCCGCTTCACCCCGTATGAGGGGTACAAGCTGGGCTTCACCATCCAGTTCGACCACCCGATGATCCCGGCCAAGCAGTCGCGCCAGGAAATCGAGTTCTCGACCATGGCCTACACCAAGGAAATCTCCCGCGCGCGCACCTTCGGCTTCATGCGCGACCTGGAGTACATGCGCGAGCGCAACCTCGGCCTGGGCGGTTCGATGGACAACGCCATCGTGCTCGACGAGTTCCGCGTGCTCAACGAAGACGGCCTGCGCTACGCCGACGAATTCGTGCGCCACAAGATCCTCGATGCGATCGGCGACCTGTACCTGGCCGGTGGCCAGGTGCTGGGTGCCTACGAGGGCTTCAAGTCCGGCCACGCGCTCAACAACAAGCTGGTGCGGGCGCTGATGGCCGACGCCACCGCCTGGGAGTGGGTGACCTATGAGTCGCCGACCGCCGAAGATCCGGTGGTGTACGCCGTCCCGGCCTACGCCTGATCGTTCCAGGTTGTTGAAATAAAACAGGAAAACGCCGCCTTCCAGGGCGGCGTTGTCGTTTCCGGGCGCTGTTGGCTGAATGGCGCAGCGGGTAAAGCGACTGTCGGCTCCGGATCACGGTTTTGTGAACCAGACCATCTGGAAGCCTGAATATAACGATTATTTAACAACAATCTAACGACTCGACCACCCGGGGCGGCTAGGATGCGACCCGGCCCCCGAAAATGTTTCACGCTGCGGTGACACGCGCGACGGGGATCGGAGCAGGATGCTCCGTTGTCCTCAGGACCCTTGCTTCGGTTTGACCGGGGCATCCTGCAGGGCCGCCAAGGCGTCGCGTAGCCCTTTGTGCGTGGCGGCTGAAACTGCGTGGGGGCCATTCCGGTTGTCGTGCGCTGGGGAGCGCGTGGGAGTGGGAGACGCAGTCTTGATGGTCACCTTGGTGGCCTTCAGCCCGATGGACCGGGCCGCGTCGAGCAACTGGGCTTCGGCAAGCCGCAACTTGGCATGCCAGACCGGTGATTCGACGAGAAAAATGAGGTGTTCCCCGTCCACATTGGCCAGCCGGCAACGGTTGCGCAACGCGGGCGGTAACTGGGGGCGCAACTGACGGTCCAGCGCATCGAGCCACAGGGCACGACGCAGAGGGTTCCCGCTTTTGTCCGCCATCACTGCATCCAGTGCCGGTTTCGGCCTGGTCGCGGGACGAACGCTGGATTTCGGCTCAGACATGAAAACTCACTGATGGCATTCAAAAAGATCGTAATCAAAACGCGTGAAGGGCAGGCCAAATCGCCGATCGCGCGTTTGCGGTTCTATTTCGAGGACCGCCCCCGCGCCCTGCTGGGCAGCGTGCTCGGGGTAGGCTGCATTATCGGCCTTGCCGGTGGCTTTGGCGCCAGCGCGCTGAACGACTCGCGCCTGCAGGCCAAGGTCGACCGCCAGGAAGCTGAACTGGCCAAGGTCCAGCGCGATGCGCAGACCCAGGTCAACGCACTGGCCGCCCGGCTGGGCGAGCTGCAGGCACAGGCCACCCGCCTGAACGCCCTCGGCGAGCGCCTGACCCAGATGGGCAAGCTGGAAGACGGCGAGTTCGACTTCAACGAGACCCCCGGCCTGGGTGACGGCGATGCCGGCGGCCCGACCGCGGACATCCCGGTCAAGGACGTCAACGCCGACTTACAGGTGCTGGAGCAGCGCTTCGCTGCTTCAGGCCGCCAGTTGTCGGTGATGGAATCGCTGATGTTCGACCACCAGCTGCAGCAGAACGCCGTGCCCTCGCGCATGCCGATCCGCAACAGCTACGTCACCTCCGGCTTCGGCACCCGTGCCGACCCGTTCGGCCGCGGTGCCGCCACCCACAAGGGCATGGACTTCCACGCCCGCGTCGGCGACCCGGTGATGTCCGTGGCCGATGGCGTGGTCAGCTTCTCCGGCGTGAAGGGCGGCTACGGCAACGTGGTCGACGTCGACCATGGCAACGGCTATGTCACCCGCTACGCGCACAATTCGCGCCTGGTGGTGAAGGTCGGTGACCTGGTCCGTGCCGGCCAGGAAGTGGCCAAGGCCGGTTCCACCGGCCGCTCCACCGGTGCCCACGTGCACTTCGAGGTGTGGGAGAACGGCAACGTGGTCAACCCGCGCAAGTTCCTCGGCGACGGCGGCAATACCCCGGTCGGCCGCATCAGCCGCGGTTGAACCCAACGCCGGGCATGGCCCGGCGCTACCGGGCGAAGGTGGTAGCGCGGGGCCACGCCCCGCGAGCGCGCAGCGCGGTCGATCCGACCCCGATCCCGGTTCCGCAGACGCCTGCGGGGTTGAAACCCCAGCGGCCCGTCCCAAGCTACAATGGGTGTTGCCATCGACAGGGCGCCAGGCGCCCTGTTTCGTTTGCGGCGATCGGATCCCCGGGGGGGAGGCCGGGCCGCTGTGTCCATCCAACCCGGTTCCTTCAATGATCAACAGCCTGCTTACCCGCGTATTTGGCAGTCGTAACGAACGACAGCTGCGCCAGCTCAACCGCATCGTCGCCAAGATCAATGCGCTGGAGCCGGAGATCGAGAAGCTTTCCGACGAGCAGCTGCAGGCCAAGACGCCGGAGTTCAAGCAGCGCATCGCCGGGGGTGAAGCCCTGGACAAGGTGCTGCCGGAAGCGTTCGCGGTCTGCCGCGAAGCCGGCCGCCGCGTGCTGGGCATGCGCCACTACGACGTGCAGCTGATCGGCGGCATGGTGCTTCACCTGGGCAAGATCGCAGAAATGCGCACCGGTGAAGGCAAGACCCTGGTCGCGACCCTGCCGGTGTACCTGAACGCGCTGGAAGGCAAGGGCGTGCACGTGGTCACCGTCAACGACTACCTGGCCCGCCGCGATGCCGCGCAGATGGGCAAGCTGTACAACTGGCTGGGCCTGAGCGTGGGCGTGGTCTACCCGGGCATGCCGCACAGCGACAAGCGCGAGGCCTATGCCTCGGACATCACCTACGGCACCAACAACGAATTCGGTTTCGACTACCTGCGCGACAACATGGCGCTGTCCAAGGCCGACCGCTACCAGCGCGGCCTGCACTACGCCATCGTCGACGAAGTCGACTCCATCCTGATCGACGAAGCGCGTACCCCGCTGATCATCTCCGGCCCGGCCGATGATTCCCCGGAGCTGTACATCCGCGTCAACCGCGTCGTGCCGAACCTGGTCAAGCAGGAAGTGGAAGACGGCGAGGGCGACTTCTGGGTCGATGAGAAGGGCAAGCAGGTGCACCTGTCCGAAGCAGGCATGGAGCACGCCGAGCAGCTGCTGGTGGAAGCCGGCATCCTCGACGGCGAGACCGAAGGCCTGTACGCGCCGCAGAACCTGACCGTGGTCCACCACCTCAACGCCGCCCTGCGCGCGCACGCCATCTACCAGCGTGACGTGGATTACATCGTGCGCGACGGCGAAGTGGTCATCGTCGACGAATTCACCGGCCGTACCCTGGCCGGCCGCCGCTGGTCCGACGGCCTGCACCAGGCGGTGGAAGCGAAGGAAGGCGTGCCGGTCCAGCGCGAGAACCAGACGCTGGCGAGCATCACCTTCCAGAACCTGTTCCGCATGTACAAGAAGCTGTCCGGCATGACCGGTACGGCTGATACCGAAGCGTTCGAATTCCAGAGCATCTACGGCCTGGAAGTGGTGGTCATCCCGACCAACCGCCCGACCATCCGCAAGGACAGCCCGGACCAGGTGTTCCTCAACCGCAAGGGCAAGTTCAATGCGGTGCTGGCCGACATCGAAGAGTGCGCCAAGCGCGGCCAGCCGGTGCTGGTGGGTACCACCTCGATCGAAACCTCGGAAATGCTGTCCGAGCACCTGAGCAAGGCCGGCGTGAAGCACGAAGTGCTCAACGCCAAGCAGCATGACCGCGAAGCGACCATCGTCGCCAACGCCGGTCGCCCGGCTGCCGTGACCATCGCCACCAACATGGCCGGCCGCGGTACCGACATCGTGCTGGGCGGTTCGCTGGAATCGGAAATCCACGAGCTGGGCGAGGGCGCGACCGACGAGCAGAAGGCGGCGGTCAAGGCCGAATGGCAGAAGCGCCATGACGCGGTGAAGGCCGCCGGCGGCCTGCACATCGTGGGCACCGAACGCCACGAATCGCGCCGTATCGACAACCAGCTGCGTGGCCGTTCCGGCCGCCAGGGTGACCCGGGTTCGTCCCGCTTCTACCTGTCGCTCGAAGACAACCTGATGCGCATCTTCGCCTCCGACTGGGTGCAGAAGGCCATGCGCATGATGGGCATGAAGGAAGACGACGTCATCGAGGACCGCCTGGTCAGCCGCCAGATCGAAAAGGCGCAGCGCAAGGTCGAGGCCCATAACTTCGACATCCGCAAGAACCTGCTGGACTTCGACGACGTCAACAACGACCAGCGCAAGGTGATCTACGCCCAGCGCGACGAGCTGCTGGACGCCGAATCGGTGAAGGACAACGTCGACGGCATCCGCGACGACGTGATCTTCGACGTGGTCGCCCGCTTCGTGCCGCCGAACTCGGTGGACGAGCAGTGGGACCTGCGTGGCCTGGAAGCGACCCTGGAGTCGGACTTCGGCCTGCAGATGTCGCTGGTGGACATGGTCAAGTCGCACGAGGAACTGGACGCCGAAGGCATCGCTGCGAAGGTGCTGGAGCGCGTCAACCAGCACTTCGCCGAGAAGGAAGCCGGTGTGGGCGAGGAAACCATGCGCGCGCTGGAAAAGCACGTCATGCTGACCGTGCTCGACCAGAGCTGGAAGGAACACCTGGCCCGCATGGACTACCTGCGCCAGGGCATCTACCTGCGTGGTTACGCGCAGAAGCAGCCCAAGCAGGAGTACAAGAAGGAAGCCTTCGAGCTGTTCTCGGACATGCTGGAGAACGTCAAGCGCGAAGTGGTGACCCTGCTGGCACGCGTGCGCATCCGCAGCGACGAGGAAGTGCAGGCGCTGGAAGCGGCCGAGCGGCAGCAGGTGGAAGCCCGCCTGAGCCAGTCGCAGTTCCAGCACCAGGACGCCGGCAGCTACAGCGCCGACGAAGAAGCGGCACAGGTGGAAGCCGCCCAGCAGGGCGGGAGCCCGCTGCAGCGTGACGAGCCGAAGATCGGCCGCAACGATCCGTGCCCCTGCGGCAGTGGCAAGAAGTACAAGCACTGCCACGGCCAGCTGAGCTGACCCCAGGAAGCCCCGCGAAAGCGGGGCTTCTTCGTTGTGGCCGGGGCGATGGCGGCGCCGGGCCGGCGGCCGGCATTGCGCGGCGCCCTGTCGATTCGGCATCCTGTCCGCATGCCTTCCCCGAAACGATCGATCCATGTCGTGGCCGGCGTCATCACCGACGTCCGTGGCCGCGTGCTGCTCAACCGCCGTACCGAGAACCGCGACATGGCCGGCCTGTGGGAATTCCCCGGCGGCAAGCGCGAGGCCGGCGAGAGTTCCGAACAGGCGCTGGTGCGTGAGCTGCGCGAAGAGCTCGGCATCGAGGCCGAGATCGGCGAGTGGATCATGGACGTGCCGCAGCACTACCCGGACAAGCACCTGACCCTGGAGGTGCGGCACATCCGCAGCTGGAAGGGCACCCCGCGCGGGCGCGAGGGCCAGGCCATCACCTGGGTGGCGCCGGACAAGCTGGGCCGCTATTCAATGCCGCCGGCCGACCTGCCGGTGGTGGCCGCGCTGCGCCAGCCCGACCGCTACCTGATCACCCCGGCGCCGGAAGAGGGCGAGGCCGGCGTGCAGCGCTGGCAGGACCAGCTGCAGCAGGCGGTGGCCACGGGCCAGCAGCGCATCCAGCTGCGCCTGCCGGCCGCGCACCCGCAGCGGCAGGTGCTGATCGAGCAGGCCCTGCAGGCGCACCGGCAGGGCGTGCAATGGCTGCTCAACTGCGATATCGAACTGGCCCGCGCGCTGGGCATCGGCGTGCACCTGGGCAGCGAACAGCTGCTGGCCCTGCAGGAACGACCGCTGCCGGAGGGCCAGCTGGTGGCTGCTTCCTGCCATGACCTGGCGCAGCTGCAGGCAGCGCAGCGGCTGGGCTGCGATTTCGCGGTGCTCGGCCCGGTGCAGGCCACGGCCAGCCACCCCGGAGCCACCCCGCTGGGCTGGGAAGCGTTCGCCGCGTTGCGGGCGCAGGTGTCGCTGCCGATCTACGCGCTGGGCGGGCTGGATGCAGGCCAGGTCAGCCAGGCCCGTCGCCACGGCGGGCAGGGCATCGCCGCGATCCGCGGGCTGTGGCCGGCCTGAACCCGGTAGCGCGGGGCCATGCCCCGCGAGCGCGTAGCGCGGCGCTTCTGGCCTTCCGCCGGGCATGGCCCGGCGCTACCACAGGTTCGGTCGCCCGCTGTCAGTAGATCCACGCCATGCGTGGATGCGGCCCTACAACGTGATCCAGAAACACCCGTACTGCCGCCGCAGCCCCAGCACCGTTGCCGCGCGCGCCGCACTGCCCGGCAGGGTCTGTTCCAGGCGCAGGCCGACCGGATGGCGCGCCATCGGCGGCTCGGGCCCGGTTCCCGGCGCGGCAGGGTCCTGCGCTTCTTCCTGCGACGTGTCCGCAGCCTGCTGCTGCGGGTACACCGGCACCACGTCCACCAGCGGACGCCGCACCACCGATTCCAGCTGGCCGAGGATGCGCTGCGCGCCGGCGTCGGACACCGCGCTCCACAGGTACAGCGTGGACAACCGGTTGACGTCCTGGGTGTTCACCGCGTCATGCAGGGCCTGCACCAGCTCGCTGAGGCGGCGCGGGCAGCTGGCCCCCAGGCTGTCGCGCTGCAGGGTGCTGCCGGCCGGTGGCGGCGGCGGACGCCGCGACTGTGCGCCCACGCTGTCACACGGGCGGTCGGTGTAGACGCTCTGGCCCTGCGCATCGGTGCAGCGGTTCAGGCGCGCGGATTGGGCGTGGGCATCGATGCTGGCCGCGGACAGCAGCACCAGCAGCAGGGACAGGACAGCTTTCATTGCCACAGGGTAGCGTTGAAAGCGACAGCGCAGTGTGCTTTCAGCCGTTCAGCAGCTTCAGCACCGACACCGTCGGCTTGGCCAGGTTCAGCGTGTAGAAGTGCAGGCCTGGCGCGCCGCCTTCCACCAGGCGCTGGCACAGCCTGGCCACCACTTCGGCGCCAAAGGCACGCACCGATTCGCTGTCGTCGCCATAGGCCAGCATCCTGCGGCTGATCCAGCGCGGGATCTCGGCACCGCACTGTTCGGAAAAGCGACGCAGCTGGCTGAAGTTGGCGATCGGCATGATGCCCGGGGTGATCGGCACCTGCACGCCCAGCCGCTGCACTTCATCGACGAAGTGGAAGTAGGCGTCGGCGTTGTAGAAGTACTGGGTAATGGCGGCATCGGCGCCGGCATCGATCTTGGCTTTGAAATGCTTCAGGTCGGTCAGTGCATCCGGTGCCTGCGGATGGGTTTCCGGGTAGGCGCCGACCTCGATGCGGAATGCATCGCCATGCTCGGCGCGGATGAAGGCGATCAGTTCGGCCGCGTAGCGCATGTCGCCTGGAAAGCCCATGCCCGAGGGCAGGTCACCGCGCAGCGCGACCAGCCGCCGGCAGCCGATGGCGCGGTACAGCTTGAGCAGCTCGCGGATTTCCTGCCGGGTGCCGCCCACGCAGGACAGGTGCGGCGCCGCATCGAAGCGATGGTGCTGGTTGAGGTGGCGCACCGTCTCGGAGGTGTAGCTGAGGGTGGAGCCGCCGGCACCGAAGGTGCAGGACACGTACTCCGGGGCATACGCCTTCAGGCGGGCGGCGGTACGGTCCAGCTGGCCACGCTGCTCATCGGTCTTGGGTGGGTAGAACTCGAAGCTGATGGCGGTCATGGCACGGGCGGTGGCAGCGGGTGCGGTTGAGTATATCTCTCCATCAAGATGGATGTGAAGCATGAGGGCGTGAAGAGGCGGCAGGGCGTGGCGACCGTTCACCCGGCGTGGCGGCCGTTGCTCCGGAACTGCACCCCGGCGGCGCCCATCGCGGCCACGCTGGCCGCACACCCCACGCACCCGCCCCTGGAAGGAACACACGATGAAGATGATCCTGGCGATCTACTACGCAATGAAGGCCCTGGCCCGGCTGGCCATGCTGGGCATGGCGATGGCCGTGCTCGGCTCGGGCGCCGCCCATGCTGCCGAGGCAGCGCCGATCGGCACCGGCAAGCTGCAGGTCGAGGTGGTCGGCCACGGCCGCCCGTTGCTGATGATCCCCGGTTTGAACAGCAGCGCCGAGGTCTGGCGCGAGACCTGCCTGGCATTGAAGGACGTGCAGTGCCATCTGGTGCAGCTGCCGGGCTTTGCCGGTGCCCGCGCCGCCGCGCCGCGCCCGGCGGATTTCCTGTCGGCCATGCGCGACCAGCTGCTGGCCTATGTGCATGACCGGGCGCTGGACCATCCGGCGGTGATCGGCCACAGCCTGGGCGGCGTGCTGACCCTGCAGATGGCGGTGAAGGAACCGGATGCACTGGGGCCGCTGGTCATCGTCGACTCGCTGCCGTTCTACGCGGGCATGCAGAACCCGCACGCGACCGCACAGAGCGTGCAGCCGATGGCCGGACAGATGCGCATGGCCATGCTGGCTGCGGACCCGGCCAGCTACCAGGCGCAGGCCGAAGCGGCGCTGGCCCCGCTGACCAACAGTGCCGCGCGCCTGCCCGATCTGAAGCGCTGGGGCCGGGACAGCGATCGCGCCACCACCGCCGATGCGATGTACTCGCTGCTGGTGACCGACCTGCGCAGCGACGTGGCCGGTATCCAGTCACCCACGCTGGTGCTGGGCGCCTGGGCGTCCTACCAGGCAATGGGTGCGACCGAAGCGTCGGCGCGTGCGATCTTCCAGGCGCAGTACACCGCGCTGCCGGGTGTACGCATCGAACTGAGCGCGACCGGCCACCACTTCCTGATGTGGGATGATCCGCAATGGCTGCGTGGGCAGGTGCAGGCGTTCCTCGACAGCCACCGTTGATCCTTCCATTCCGCCGGCCATTGCCATGCCCGAATCGACCTCCACGCTGCGCTTCTGGTTGATCAACACCTTCGGCTGGGCGCTGTTCTGCGTGGTCAGCCTGGCCATGACCGGCGCGTTTGGTGGCGGCAGCAGCAGTGGGAGCACGCTCATCAGCGTCGGCCTGGGCGTGCTGCTGTATGCCATCAGCGGCAGCGTGCGCGCGTTGGCATTGCGGCGTCACTGGTGGCGGCTGGACCTGGGCGCGCTGGTGCTGCGGCTGGCGTTGGCGGTGCTGCTGGGTGCAGCACTGGCGCAACTGCTGCTGACGGCGGTGCTGCAGCCGGCGCTGGCACTGGGTTGGGTGGATTTTGCTGGCCGATCGGGTGATTTCCGCCCGGTGGCGCGCCTGCTCTACTGGCTCAACACCGTGCTGATGCTGGGGCTGTGGACCGCGTTGTGGGCCGGCCTGCACGGCGTGCGCAGTGCGCGCCAGGCCGAACTGGCGCGCCTGCGTGCCGAAGCCGAACGCAGTGCGCTGGAGCGCGATGCGCTGCGCGCGCGCTTGAACCCGCACTTCATGTTCAACGCGTTGAACAACCTGCGCGCGCTGATCCTCGAAGATCCCGAGCGCGCACGGCAGATGGTCACCGATCTTTCGCGCACGCTGCGCCATGCACTGGAGCACGCGCGCAGCGAGGAGGCAGTGCTGGCCGACGAACTGGCCGTGGTGCAGGACTATCTGGCCGTTGAAGCCGTGCACTACGAGCAGCGCCTGCAGGTGCACTTCGAGGTGAGTGGCGAAGCCGCACAGGCGCGCCTGCCGGTGATGGCGCTGCAGCTGCTGGTGGAAAATGCGATCAAGCACGGCATCGCCGTGTGTCCCGGCGGTGGCGAGGTGCGTATCAGCGCGCAGTGCAGCGATGGCCTGTTGCGGCTGCAGGTCGACAACCCGCTGGGTGTGGCCGCCGCAGGCAATGCCACCGCCACCGCCGGGCACGGCGTCGGCCTGGCCTACCTGCGTTCGCAGCTGGGCCGCGGTGGCCGCTTCCACCTGCAACCGCTGGACGGCCGCATGCAGGCCGTCCTGGAGATCCCGCAATGCGCACGCACCTGAATGTCCTGATCGTCGATGACGCGCGGCTGGCGCGGCAGGAACTGCGCACGCTGCTGGCGGCGCTGCCGTGGGTGCAGTGCGTGGGCGAGGCCGATGACGTGCCGGCCGCGCGCGAGGCGATCGCCCGGCTGAAACCCGACCTGGTGCTGCTGGATGTGCAGATGCCCTCCGGCACCGGCTTCGATGTGCTCGATGGCCTGGAACAGGCGCCGGCCGTGGTGTTCGTCACCGCCTACGATGCGTATGCGGTGCGCGCATTCCAGACCAATGCACTGGACTATCTGGTCAAGCCGGTGGAAGCGCCGCGCCTGCATGAAGCGCTGGAACGCGTGCGCCAGCGCGATGTGCCTGCCGCGCCGCCGGTGACCGCAGGTGGCAGCTTGAGCGCGCAGGACCAGGTGTTCGTGCGTGATGGCGAGCGGTGCTGGTTCGTGGCCGTGGGCGAGATCCGCCGGCTGGTGGTGGATGGCAACTACACGCGCCTGTGGTTCCGCGACCAGAACGCGCTGCTGGCACGCAGCCTGAGCGCGCTGGAAGCACGCCTGCCGGTGGAGCTGTTCTTCCGTGCCAACCGCAACACGCTGGTGAACCTGCGACGGATCCGCGCGGTCAGCCCCAGCGTGGGCGATGGCTACGACCTGGCGCTGGATGATGGCAGCGAGGTGGAAGTCTCGCGGCGGCAGGCGCGCGAGCTGCGCGAGCGGATGGCGCTGTAGTTGCTGCTACAGCTCGGCGCTGACCGGGCTGGTGATGAAGCCCCACGACAGTCGCGCCATCACTGCAGGCGAACGTGCCTGCCTGCGTGCGTAGTCCAGCAGTCTATCCAGCCGCGGGCGGTCATACAGGTGGCCCGCCAGCAGCACGGCGTGGATGCGGCGGGTGTTGCCGATGTCCTGCAGGGGATTGGCATCGAGCAGCACCAGGTCGGCGGCCTTGCCTACCTCGACGCTGCCGTGCGATGCCTGTAGTTGCAGATGCCGCGCCGCCTGCAGCGTGGCTGCATGCAGTACGTCGGCGTGGCTCAGGCCGGCCTGCCGTAGCCACTGCAGTTCATCGTGGTAGCGGAAGCCCCCCAGGCCGGTGTCGGTGCCGACCAGCACCGGCACGCCCGCACGGTGCGCTGCGCCGGTCAACGCCAGGCCATGGCGGAAGTACGCCTGCAGTGCGGCGTCGCCACGGGGCCCGGAATAGCGCGCGGCAGTGGCCTGCAGATCATCGCGCCAGGCCCAGCGCGAGAGTGGATCCAGATAGGCCAGGCGTGGGTCGTTGAGGAATGCTGGATCGCGGGCGCGCGCATCTTCCTCGCGGGTGACGTGGGTGGGCACGAATGCTGCGCCGCTGGCCTGCATCTGCTTGAAGGCTTCGGTACAGAGCGCTGGCTGATGGCCGGCAACCATGCGCTCGGCCAGTGCCGTGGGGTCTTCGCCATCCAGTGCGCCCTCGCGCCATTGCGCGGCCTTATCGAAGCAGTGGCGGGCAAACAGGTGGGCATGCTCGAAGCTCCGCTGGCCGGCCTGCAGCGCGTCCTGCAGCGAAACCGCCTTGGGCAGGTGGCCGACCAGCGGACGCTGCAGGCGTTGCGCCTCGGCAGCGAGCTGCTGGTAGGTATCTGCGCGCAGGCGGTTGTAGACCTTCAGCGCATCGATGCCGCGTGCGTCGTACTCGCGGGCGCGGCGCAGCGCTTCATCGGCGCGCATCGCCGGGTCTTCGAAGTAGAAGCTGGCGACCTGCACGAAGCGCGGTGCGACCTGCTGCCCGGCGATGGCCTGCGCGGTCCAGCGGCGCTTGTCGGCCACGCAGGCGATCAACGGATCGGTGGGCTGCGGGCAGTCCATCATGTCGCGCGTGCCGGTGATGCCGTTGGCCAGCATCAACGGGAACTGCACCTGCGGTGACAGCTGCAGGGCGTGGGTGTGCATGTCCCAGAAGCCGGGCGACAGCCATCGCCCGCCGGCGTCGAGCACGGGCAGCGAGGGGTCCGCCGCGGCCCCGCCAATGGCGGCGATACGCCCCTCGCGCACGGTCACCGTGGTGGGTTCGCTGGCCTGGCCGTTCACCACGTCCAGTACCCGCACGTTGATGATCACCCGGCTGTTGCCGGCCTCGGGCAGCGGCGGTGCCTGCAGCGGCCAGAACACTGCGGCGGTGAACAGCAGCGGGGGTGTCGCCAGCACGGCGGCCAGTACCAGGGCCAGGCGCTTCCAGCGACGGCGAGGGGTGGGGGACAACGCGCGTGCTGCGTGCATGGGCCGGCAATCCTTGCAGGGGGGCACCAACAGGGTGCGACAACCACGACGCAGGCGCCAGTGACGTTCAGCCCAGCGCCCCCAGCTGGGCCGTGGCGGTTACCCTGTGCGCCTGATATTCCAACCCCGGCACGCCATGTCCATCGTCCTCACTGAATTCGCCCGTCCCCGCCTGTTCCCGCGCGTGCCGCGCGCCAACACCATCCAGGACATCAGCGCCGAGCAGTTCCAGGCGCACCTCAACGCGCATGCGCCGCTGAAGGTGCTCGATGGCTATGCGCCGTTCTGCAAACTGTTCGTGTACGAGAACTGGACCAGCACGCGCTGCCTGACCGTGCCGGTCACCGAGGCCAACCGCCACCTGCTGCGCAGCGGCTACGAAGCGCGCAACCGCGAGGAACTGCCGGTGCTGGTGCGCTGGTTCGAGGGCGTGGAATCGCCGCGCGCGAATTACCTGGTGGTGATCCTGTACAGCGCCGAGCAGCTGGCCAAGGAAGGCTCGCCGATCGACGCGGACTGGGGTATCGTCGGCTGCATCTATACCGCCGAGCCGGAAGAGGTTCCGATGGCGCCGATCACCATGATGCGCAATGCACTGGGTGTGGAGGAGGGCGGTTCCGGCGTGCCACTGGACCGCGAGGCCTACCAGCGCGCTGTGCAGTTCTGGGAAGGCAACGCCAACTGGCGGCCGTAAGTCTCCGGCCCCGGTAGATCCACGCCATGCGTGGATGCTCTTCCGTCAGGCGGCTTTCCACTCCCACCATGGGTAATGGTATTCGCGGTCGGTCGCTTTCCAGCGCTGGCCGCACTGCGTGCAGGCGACGTGGTGGCATTCGCCCCAGCCGTCCTCGGCGTCGCCTACCGAGAGCAGCTGCATCTGCCCCTGTGCAATCAGCTTGCGCGGGTCGAAGAACAGATACTTCGGCGTCAGCGCGCACAGGCAGCCGGCCTGCGCCTGCCAGTAACGCAGGCGTTGCAGCGCCGCCTGCAGATGCACCTGGTTGGCCAGCAGTGCGCCGCCGAGTGTGACCCCGGCGCAGGCACGTTCGATACGGTCGGCATGCGGGGCCAGCGCGTCCAGTACAGTGCGGTCGAACATCACCGCGACCCGGCTTGCCGAGGCATGGATGCGCGTGGCATCACCGCTCATCAGGTCCTGCAGCAGGGCATCCGCCGCAGACATCAGCGGGCCTTCCCGATGGGCGCGTAATGCCCGGCGGTCAGGCGCAGCAGATCGGCCGGGGCCAGTTCCACTTCCAGGCCACGGCGGCCGGCGCTGACGTGCAGCGTCGGCAGCGCCTGTGCGCTGGCATCGAGGAAGCTGCGCAGGCGCTTCTTCTGCCCGAGCGGGCTGATGCCGCCGACCAGGTAGCCGGTGGCACGCTGCGCGGCATCGGCGGCGGCCATCTCGCACTTCTTGCAGCCGGCGGCTTCGGCCAGTGCCTTCAGGTCCAGTTGCCCGGCCACCGGCACGATCGCCACCAGCAGTTCGTGGGTTTCGGTACTGGCCAGCAGGGTCTTGAACACCTGGGCCGGGTCCAGGCCGAGTTTCTCCACGGCTTCGCCGCCGTAGGATTCGGCATGCGCATCGTGCACGTAGCTGCGCACGGTGTGGGCGATTTTTTCGCGCTTGAGCAGGTTGATGGCGGGGGTCATGCGGGCATCGTAGCGCGCGCGGGGCGGGTTGCCTTGACCGAGGCTCCTGCCAGGCGCAGCGCGGTGATAATGGACGACAGACACCGGCTGGATTTCGAACATGCGCGCTCCGCAACATCTTCATGACCTGACTCTGGATGCCGAACCGTGCGCGGGGCCGTACCCGCCGCAGGGCTTCTGGCCGGTCGCCGAAGGCGCGCTGGGGAATGGCGACCAGTTTGGTCTGTACTGGCCGCTGGGGCGCGAAGCGGAGCCGCCGGTGGTCTGCGAGATGTTCCATGACGAAGGGCGCATGGTCTTCAGTCATTCGTCGCTGGATGCCTTCGCCCGATGGCTGGATGCCGGTGGCGGCTGGGACGGTGACGATGAAGAACGCGATCCACGCGAGCACGAGGTTGCAGATGCGGATTCGCCGTTGCTCCTGGTCGAGCGCGCGCAGCGGCATGTGCAGGCCGGTGCGCCGGCTGAAGCCATCGTGCTGCTGGAAGATGCCTGCAGCCGCTTTCCCGAGCTGCAGCGGGCATGGGCCATGTTGGCAGGGCAGCAGATGCGCCTGGGGCAGCACGCGGCGGCCGTGGCGTCGGCGCGTGCGGCGGTCCTGGCGAACTGGGCATTCGGCATTCCCGAGCCCGGTGTACTGCGCATCCTGCGTGCAGCCGATGCGGCCGGCGATCCTGTGCTGGTGATGGCCCAGCAGATGGGGTTTGCCTTCGGTGGCGCCAAGACCAACCCGGACTATGCGTTGATGCAGGCGTGCATCGACCGCTGCTGGGAGGGGGGCGACACGATCGGGGCGCTGCGCCTGAGCCAGAATCGCTGCTATGCGCTCAGTGCCGAGACCGTTTCATTCCAGCAGCGCGAGGGTTTCGATCTGGCTTCCTGGCAGCGCGACTTTGTCGCGCATTGCCAAAGCGCCTTGCAGGATGATCGGCAGCGAATGTAGCGCCACGACCACCTGCGTGCTTCGGCAGAGGGGTCGGAACGCGGAACGGGCGCCCGAAGGCGCCCGTTCCGTGTGCTGCGTGCATGGGTAGTGCCGGCCGCTGGCCGGCACCCCGCACGACATCAGTAGCGGTAGTGGTCCGGCTTGAACGGGCCTTCCACCGGCACGCCGATGTAGTCGGCCTGTTCCTGGGTCAAAGTGGTCAGCTTCACGCCGATCTTCTCCAGGTGCAGGCGGGCCACTTCTTCGTCCAGGTGCTTGGGCAGCAGGTAGACCTTCTTCTCGTAGCTGTCCTTGTTGGCCCACAGGTCGATCTGGGCCAGGGTCTGGTTGGCGAACGAGTTGGACATGACGAAGCTCGGGTGGCCGGTGGCGCAGCCCAGGTTCACCAGGCGGCCTTCGGCCAGCAGGAAGATCGCATTGCCGTTCGGGAAGATGTACTTGTCCACCTGCGGCTTGATGTTGACGTGCTGCACGCCCTTGAAGCCCACCAGCGCATCGACCTGGATCTCGTTGTCGAAGTGGCCGATGTTGCAGACGATGGCCTGGTCCTTCATCGCGCTCAGGTGCTCGATGCGGATGATGTCCTTGTTGCCGGTGGTGGTGACGTACAGGTCGGCACGGCCCAGGGTCGATTCGATGGTGTTGACTTCATAGCCTTCCATCGCCGCCTGCAGGGCGCAGATCGGGTCGATCTCGGTGACGATGACGCGCGCGCCGTAGGCACGCAGCGAAGCGGCGCAGCCCTTGCCCACGTCGCCGTAGCCGCAGACCACAGCCACCTTGCCGGCCAGCATCACGTCCATCGCGCGCTTCAGGCCATCGGCCAGCGACTCGCGGCAGCCGTACAGGTTGTCGAACTTGCTCTTGGTGACCGAGTCGTTGACGTTGATCGCCGGGATCAGCAGGGTGCCGGCCTGGGCCAGCTGGTACAGGCGGTGCACGCCGGTGGTGGTCTCTTCGGAGACGCCCTTCCAGTCCTTCACCACGCGGCCCCAGTAACCCGGGCGCTCGGTGGCCACGCGCTTGAGCAGGTTCTTGATGACCTGTTCTTCGTGCGAGGAGGAGGCGGTGTTGACCCAGTCGCTGCCGTTTTCCAGCTCGTAGCCCTTGTGGATCAGCAGGGTCACGTCACCGCCGTCGTCCACCACCAGCTCCGGGCCGGTCAGGGTGCCGTCGGCCAGGGTGAAGGTCAGCGCGTCCAGGGTGCAGTCCCAGTACTCTTCCAGGGTTTCGCCCTTCCAGGCGAACACCGGGGTGCCGGTGGCGGCGATGGCCGCAGCGGCGTGGTCCTGGGTCGAGAAGATGTTGCAGGAGGCCCAGCGCACGTCGGCGCCGATGTCCTTCAGGGTCTCGATCAGCACCGCGGTCTGGATGGTCATGTGCAGCGAGCCGGTCACGCGCACGCCCTTCAGCGGCAGGCTGGTGGCGTGCTTGCGGCGGATCGACATCAGGCCCGGCATCTCGTGCTCGGCGATGTCCAGTTCCTTGCGACCCCAGTCGGCCAGGGTGATGTCGCGGATCTTGTAGTCACCTTCGGTGGAGAAGGTCTTGGCAACAGCGTTCATGCAGTAGCTCCGGTTGTGGGCGAGCGGGTACTCGCATCTAGCCGGGCGCCGTTGTTACAAAGCCACCTTACCGAGCCTGGCCGGGCCTCATGGGTTCCGGTCGCAGCGCCCCTCGGCAGGGGAGAACGCGCAGTATATCGCGGCCCCGGGGGGGAACCGGAGCGACCCAACCATCGGCAGATGGGGCGCGGGTCGGTGCCTGTTAAGGTCGAGGGTCTTCACGCAACCAAAACAGGAAGATCGATGAGCAAGCACGCGCGCCGCAGCCGGCGCTGGACCGGCCTGGTCCTGTCCATGGCCCTGCTGGCGGTGGTCCCGCAGGCCTGGTCCGCCGACAGCCCGCAGGTGGCGGCGGCCAAGGGCGAGACCGGCTATGAACTGCCGTCGGCCGCGCTGCAGGCGGTGGTTGATGCGCCGCGTGCGCCCAGCCTGTTCCTGTCGCCGCGCCGCGACGTGGCCGCGCTGATGCAGATGCCGTCGCTGCCGTCGATCCAGGTGGTGGCCCAGCCGGAACTGAAGCTGGCCGGCATCCGCATCAACCCGCGCACGTTCTCAGACAGCCGCTTCAGCTTCGGCGAGAAGCTGTGGCTGATGAACGTGGCCGACGGCAAGGAACTGCAGATCAGCGGCCTGCCGCCGCAGCTGTCGATTGCAGGCCTGGCCTGGTCGCCCGACCAGAAGTGGCTGGCCTTCAACCAGGTCGACGCCGCCAGCGGTGCCAACGAGCTGTGGCTGGTGGATGTGGCCAGCGCCAGCGCACGCCGCGTCCGCACCGACCTGAACACCGTGTTCGGCGATGGCTACCAGTGGCTGCCCGACAGCCGCGGCCTGATCGTGATGACCCGCGTGGCCAACGCGGGCGACCCGCCGCCGGCCGATGGCATCCCCACCGGCCCGGCCGTGCAGCAGACCGGCAAGAGCACCGGCGTGGTGTCCATCCGCACCTACCAGGATCTGCTGAAGAACCAGGCCGATGCGAAGCTGTTCGACTACTACGCCAACGCCCAGCCGATGCAGGTCAGCCTGGACGGGCAGGCGCGTGCCATCGGCATGGCGGGCATCTACCTGGGCCTGAGCGTGTCGCCGGATGGCAACTACCTGCTCAGCCAGCGCGTGCAGCGCCCGTATTCGTACGTGGTGCCGGTGGGCAGCTTCCCGCGCCGCATCGAAGTGCTGGACCGTAACGGCCAGCTGGCCCACAGCGTGGCCTCGCGGCCGCTGGTGGAGGGCCTGCCGACCGGCAATGATGCCGAAGTGACCGGCGTGCGCGACATCAGCTGGCGCGCCGATGCGCCGGCCACCCTGGTCTGGGCCGAAGCGCAGGACGGTGGTGATCCGAACCGCGACGCCAAGGTGCGCGATGCGGTGTTCATGCAGGCCGCGCCGTTCGAGAAACCGCCGGTGACCCTGGCCCAGCTGGGCAGCCGCTTTGCCGGCATCACCTGGGGCCGTGGCGATCTGGCCCTGCTCAGCGAATCGTGGTGGAAGACGCGCAACACCAAGACCTGGCGGATCGCCCCGGACGATGCGGCGCAGTCGCCGCAGCTGCTGTGGGACCGCGATGCGCAGGACCGCTACAACGATCCGGGCCGCGCCGGCGTGGTGCGCGACGTCAACGGCCGCAGCCGCCTGCAGACCACCGCCGATGGCCGCAGCATCTTCCTGTACGGGCAGGGTGCATCGCCGGAAGGCGATCGTCCGTTCGTCGACCGCTTCGACATCGAAAGCCGCAAGGCCACCCGCCTGTTCCATTCGCAGGCGCCGGTGTATTCGGCACCGGTCGCGCTGCTGGACCAGGAAGGCGAATCGCTGCTGCTGACCCGCGAAAGCCCGGATGCACCGAGCAACTTCTACGTGCAGTCGCTGGCGCAGGCCGATGCCGCACCGCGCGCGCTGACCCACTTCGTCCACCCGCTGCCGCAGCTGAAGGGCGTGCAGAAGGAGCAGATCCGCTACAAGCGTGCCGATGGCGTGGACCTGACCGCAACGCTGCTGCTGCCGCCGGGTTACGACCCCAAGCGCGATGGCCCGCGGCCGCTGCTGATGTGGGCCTATCCGGGTGAGTTCAAGAGCGCCGCGGCCGCCAGCCAGGTGACCGACTCGCCGTACCGCTTCAACGCGATCAGCTACTGGGGGCCGCAGGCCTTCCTGGCCAAGGGCTACGTAGTGCTGGCCAGCCCGACCATGCCGATCATCGGCGAGGGCGACAAGGAACCCAACGACACCTACATCGAGCAGCTGGTGGCCAATGCACAGGCCGCTGTGGATGAAGTGGTGCGCCGTGGCGTGACCGACCGCGAGCACATCGCCATTGGTGGCCATTCCTATGGTGCGTTCATGACCGCCAACCTGCTGGCGCACACCCGCCTGTTCAAGGCCGGCATCGCCCGCAGCGGGGCCTACAACCGCACGCTCACCCCGTTCGGTTTCCAGGCTGAGGAGCGCAACTACTGGCAGGCGCAGGACGTCTACCAGAAGATGGCGCCGTTCAACTACGCCGACAGGATCAAGGATCCGATCCTCTTCATCCACGGCGTGGACGACAACAACTCCGGCACGTTCCCGCTGCAGAGCGAGCGCATGTTCGCCGCGGTGAAGGGCCTGGGCGGCACGGCACGGTTGGTGATGCTGCCGAACGAATCGCACGCCTACCGCGCACGCGAGTCGATCATGACCATGCTGGCCGAGAGCGAGCGTTGGCTGGAACAGACCATCGGCCCGGCCGAGCAGGGCAAGGCGAAAAAGAAGCGCTGACCCGCGCGCGATGATGGCGGCCCCTGCAACGGGGCCGCCTGTGCGGCTGCGCCGCCGCCCGGGCATGGGCTCGGGCGCTACACGTGTAGAGCCGAGCCCATGCTCGGCTGCATCTGCTGGATACGTGCAGATGAAACCATTCCTGCAGCGCAGCAACGGCTTCGAACTGGGGTAGGCTTGGCGACGGATCATGCCCCGAGGTTCGTGCGTCGCCGATGAACGAGTACCGCAGCAGCATCGAATTCGCTTCCCCCGATCTTCCGCTTCGCGATGATGTGCGCCGGCTGGGCGCACTGGTCGGCGACCTGCTGGTCGAACAGGTTTCCGCCGCGTTACTCGATGATGTCGAGGACGTGCGCACCCGCGCCATCGCGCGGCGCGAGAACCAGGCACCGCTGTCCGAGCTGGCCGATGGCCTGGCCGGGCGCACGCCGCAGCAGGCCGAAACCATGGTGCGTGCATTCAGCACGTACTTCCAGGTGGTCAACATCGCCGAGCGCGTGCACCGCATCCGCCGCCGCCGCGACTACCAGCGTGCCGGCACCGCCGCTGCGCAGCCCGATGGCCTGCAGGATGCGCTGCAGCACCTGAAGGCGCAGGGCGTGGGCCTGGACGAGCTGGCGCAGTGGCTGCCGCGCATCGACATCGAACCGGTGTTCACCGCGCACCCCACCGAAGCGGTGCGCCGCGCGCTGCTGGAAAAAGAGCAGTTGATGGTGGCCAGCCTGGTGGACAACCTGGATGGCCAGCGCACGCCGGGCGAGGCCGCTGCCGATGCCGCGCGTTTCCGCATGGCACTCACGGCATCGTGGCAGACCACCGATTCCTCGCCGGTGCGGCCCACGGTCGACGACGAACGCGAGCATGTTGGCTTCTACCTGGTGCAGGTGCTGTACCGGGTGATTCCGGTGCTGTACGAATCGCTGCAGCAGGCGCTGCGCGATACCTATGGAGAGGAGTTGCCGCTGCCGCGCCTGCTGCGCTTCGGTACCTGGGTGGGCGGCGACATGGACGGCAACCCGAACGTGGATGCCAGCACCATCCGCAACACGCTGGATGCACAGCGGCAGGCCGTGCTGGGGCGCTACCAGAAGGAACTGCTGCAGCTGGCCAGCCTGCTCAGCCAGTCCACCGAACGGGTGGGCGTGAGCGACGCACTGCAGGCGCGCGTGGCGCACTACCAGCAGCTGCTGCCACAGGTGCAGTCGCGCCCGCGGCACGCCGACATGCCGTACCGCCTGCTCAACGACCGCATGCGCGCGCGCCTGCAGGCCACGCTGGACGATGGCGAAGGTTCCTATGCCGGCCCGGATGAACTGATCGACGACCTGCAGCTGATCCTCGACAGCCTGCGCGCCAACCGTGGCGAACATGCCGGTGGCTTCGCGGTGCAGCGCCTGCTGTGGCGGGTGAAGACCTTCGGCTTCCACCTCGCGCGGCTGGACGTGCGCCAGGAATCGAGCGTGCATGCACGTGCACTGGCCGCGGTGCTGGGTGGCGATGATGCATGGCAGGCGCTGGATGCGCTGGGCCGTGCGCGCCTGCTGGGCCCGCATGCCAGTGGCGAAACTGCACTGCCCGGCAGTGATGACGAAGGCAACCAGCGCCTGGACGCGGTGTTCGCGGCGCTGGCCGATGCACGTGCGCGGCATGGCGGCGACGCACTGGGCAGCTACATCATTTCCATGGCGCATGACCGCGGCGACGTGCTGGCGGTGCTGGCGCTGGCGCGGCGGGGGGGCCTGGTCGATGCCGATGGCGCGGTGCCGCTCGACATCGCACCGCTGTTTGAAACCGTGGATGACCTCAAACGCGGCACTGCCACGCTGCGCGACCTGCTGGACGACCCGGTGTACCGCGCGCACCTGCGTGCACGCGACGACGTGCAGATGGTGATGCTCGGCTACTCGGACAGCAGCAAGGATGGCGGCATCGCGGCATCGCGCTGGGGCCTGCAGCGTGCGCAGGTGGAACTGCTGGAGGTGGCTGCCGAGGCGGGCATCCGCCTGACGTTCTTCCATGGCCGTGGTGGTTCGATCAGCCGTGGTGGCGGCAAGACCACCCACGCCGTGGATGCATCGCCGCGCGGCAGCATCGATGGGCGCCTGCGGGTGACCGAGCAGGGCGAGGTGATCCATCGCAAGTACGGTATCCGCGCGCTGGCGCTGCGCTCGCTGGAACAGGCCACCGGTGCGGTGCTGCGCGCCAGCCTGCGGCCACGTGCCCCCGAGCCGCGCGAGGACGACTGGCGGCCGGTGATGGATGCGGTGTCTGCGGCCAGCAGCGAGGTGTATCGCGCCTTCGTTGGGCAGCCCGGTTTCATGGACTACTTCCGCACGGCCACGCCGATCGATGTGATCGAGCGGATGACGCTGGGCTCGCGGCCGTCGCGCCGGCTGGGCCAGGACGCGGCGCTGGGCAACCTGCGCGCGATCCCCTGGGTGTTCGCCTGGAGCCAGGCGCGTGCGGTCATTCCCGGCTGGTACGGCGTGGGCAGCGGCCTGCAGGCCGCGGTGGATGCCGGCCACGAACAGACGCTGCGCGGGATGGCGCGTGACTGGCCGTTCTTCCGCACCTTCCTCGACGACATCGCGATGGTGCTGTCGAAGGGCGATATCACCATTGCCGAACAGTTCTCGCAGTTGTCCGGCGACCTGCACGGGCGCTTTTTCCCGCAGGTGCAGCGCGAGCTTGAGCTGACCCGGCAGTGGCTGCTGGCGCTGATGGGCCAGCAGACGCTGCTGGACCACGACGCGCGGCTTGCGCTGTCGATCCGCCTGCGCAATCCCTACGTGGATCCGATCAGCGTGCTGCAGGTGGACCTGCTGCAGCGCTGGCGGGCCAGCGGGCGCGAGGATGACGATCTGCTGCGCGCGCTGGTGGCATGCGTGAACGGCGTTTCGCAGGGCGTGCAGAATACCGGTTGACCAACATCCGCCGGGCATGGCCCGGCGGGTGTTGGTCAGCCGGCAATTCACGGTAGCGCCGGGCCATGCCCGGCGAGCGCGGTCAGTCTTCCGGCGACGGCGGGTTCGAGGCCAGCAGTTCCAGGTGCCGCTGTTCCATTTCCTGCCGCAGCTGGCGGCGGATCTGCGCGGCGGCCTGGCGGCGTTTCTCATCCGAACTGGCCGGCTGCAGCGGCGGCACGGCCGTCGGCCGGCCTTCCTCGTCCACAGCCACCATGGTGAAGAAGCAGCTGTTGGCGTGGCGCACGCTGCGCTTGAGGATGTCCTCGGCCACCACCTTGATGCCGATCTCCATCGACGAGGTGCCGGTGTAGTTCACCGAGGCCAGGAAGGTGACCAGCTCGCCCACCGCGATGGGCTGGCGGAACATCACCTGGTCCACCGACAGGGTAACCACGTAGCTGCCCGCGTAGCGGCTGGCGCAGGCGTAGGCAACCTGGTCGAGCAGGCGCAGGATGGCGCCACCGTGGACCTTGCCGGAGAAATTGGCCATGTCCGGCGACATCAGCACGGTCATGGACAGCTGGTGGGTTTTCAGTTCAGTCGACATGCGCCGATTGTATCGGCAACCGGTAGTGCCGGCCGCTGGCCGGCAACCACGCAATGGCGTCCGGCCATGAAAAAGCCGGCCAGCGGCCGGCTCTACCAGAAAGCAGAAGGGCCGCTTGCGCGGCCCTTCGTGTTTCTTACTTCAGCTTCGCATCGGCGCGCAGGGCGGCGGCGCGGTCGGTCTTCTCCCAGGAGAAGGCCGTGGCGTTGACGGTCTCGCCTTCGCCGTTGAGGTAGCTGAACTCCTTCGGCTTGCGGCCGAAGTGGCCGTAGGCCGCGGTCTGCTGGTACATCGGGTGGACCAGGTCCAGCATCTTGATGATGCCGTACGGGCGCAGGTCGAAGTGCTTGCGGATCAGCTTCTCGATCTTGTCGTCGCTGATCTTGCCGGTGCCGAAGGTGGTGACCGAGATCGAGGTCGGCTCAGCCACGCCGATGGCGTAGGAAACCTGCACTTCGCAACGGTCGGCCAGGCCGGCGGCAACCACGTTCTTGGCGACGTAGCGGGCAGCGTAGGCAGCCGAACGGTCGACCTTGGACGGGTCCTTGCCGGAGAAGGCGCCACCACCGTGACGGGCCCAGCCGCCGTAGGTGTCGACGATGATCTTGCGGCCGGTCAGGCCGCAGTCGCCCACCGGGCCACCGATCTCGAACTTGCCGGTCGGGTTGATGTGGAACTTGGTGCCCTTGTGCAGCCACTTGGCCGGCAGCACCGGCTTGATGATCTCTTCGCGGACGGCCTCGATGAGGTCCTTCTGCTTGATGCCCGGGGCGTGCTGGGTCGACAGGACCACGGCGTCGATGGCCGAAACCACGCCGTTTTCATAGCGCAGGGTGACCTGGCTCTTGGCGTCCGGGCGCAGCCAGGACAGCGGCGAGTTGCGCTTCTTGCGGATCTTGGCCTGCTGTTCGACCAGGCGGTGCGACAGGTGGATCGCGGCCGGCATGAAGCTGTCGGTCTCGTTGGTGGCGTAGCCGAACATCAGGCCCTGGTCGCCAGCGCCCATTTCTTCCGGCTTCTTGCGGTCCACGCCCTGGGCGATGTGCGGCGACTGCTTGCCGATCAGGTTCAGCACGCCGCAGGTGGCGCCGTCGAAGCCGACGTCGGAGCTGTCGTAGCCGATGTCCGTGATGACCTTGCGGGTCAGCGCTTCCAGGTCGATCCAGGCGCTGGTGGTGATTTCACCGGCCACGATGGCAACACCGGTCTTGACCATGGTCTCGCAGGCCACGCGGGCGCGCTGGTCCTGGGTCAGGATCGCGTCCAGCACCGCATCGGAGATCTGGTCGGCAACCTTGTCCGGATGGCCTTCGGAGACCGACTCGGAGGTGAAGAGATAGCTGGACATCAGGCGGTATATCCCTTGATTCGGATGGAAAGATGGGCGCGCATCATACACGGGGTGCGCCGCCTGTGCATTGTGAACCCGTATGGGTTGCCGGTGGTTAAGGTGTTGTGCCCACCGCGACAAGGCCTGGCGGGCCCTCGGGGGCCATGGTGCGCAGGCAGTGTTCCACTGGCGTGACCATTGCCGGGCGGGCTTCGGGCCCCGGCGGACCCATCCGGGCGCCCGGCCGGGGCCGTCATCGTTCTGCCGCCAAACCGCCATCTGCCTGCCGCGTGGCGGGCGCAGGCTCTCGGCCAATCCGGCCGCCGGGCATCAGTGACCACGCCATGCAGGAACTCGAGCAGCGCTTGCAGCAACGTTTCCCCGATTGGTTCCACGGCCCCCGTGGGCGGCTGGCGCGGCCCCTGTTGCGCAGTGTCGGCCGCTGGTCGCGGCTGGACCGGGTGGAGGCCTTCCTGCAGCGCAGCGCCAACCTGCGCGGCTTCGATTTCGTCGCCGCCGGGCTGGAGTTCCTCGAAAGCGACTACCAGGTCGATGCGCGGGACCTGGCCCGTATCCCGGCCACCGGCCGCCTGCTGATCGTGGCCAACCATCCCTCCGGCGCACTGGACGCACTGGCCCTGCTGGACGCGGTCGGCCGGGTGCGGCGCGACGTCCGCATCGTCGCCAACGATCTGCTGGGCGCCATCGGCCCCCTGCAGGACCTGCTGCTGCCGGTGCGCATCCTCGGCGGCAAGGTCCAGCGTGGCAGCCTGCACGCGGTGGAACAGGCGCTGGACGCCGAGCAGTGCGTCATTGTGTTCCCGGCCGGCGAGGTGTCCCGGCTGTCGCTGCAGGGCATCCGCGATGGGCGCTGGCAGCGCGGCTTCGTGCGTTTCGCCCGCGCGGCCGCTGCACCGGTGCTGCCGGTGCGGGTGGAGGCACGCAATTCGGCGCTGTTCTACGGCGCCTCGACCCTGTTCAAGCCGGCCGGCACCGCCCTGCTGGCCCGTGAGATGTTTGCCCGCCGCGGGCGCCCGCTGCGCCTGCGCATCGGCCAGCCGATGCAGCTGGGCCAGGGCGACCCCGGCGCGCAGCTGCTGGCCGTGCGCCGGGCGCTGTACGCGCTGGGCCCGGCCGACAGCAGCGCCGACAGCGTGCCGGCCGGCCCCGAGCCGCTGGCCGCCCCGGTGCCGCCGGCGCAGGTGGCCGCCGATATCGCCAGGGCCACCGTGCTGGGCCAGACCGGTGATGGCAAGCAGATCCTGCTGGCCAGCTGCACGGCCGATTCGGCCCTGCTGCGCGAACTGGGCCGGTTGCGCGAGCTGACCTTCCGCCAGGTGGGCGAGGGTACCGGCCGTAGCCGCGACCTGGACGACTACGACCTGCAGTACCAGCACATCGTCATCTGGGACGGCAGCGCGCAGCGCATCGCCGGTGCCTACCGCATCATGCGCGGCGCGCAGGCACTGGCCCGCCGCGGCCTGGCCGGTCTCTACAGCGCCTCGCTGTTCCGCTATTCCGACGATGCCATCACCCGCATCGCCGAAGGCCTGGAACTGGGCCGCAGCTTCGTGGTGCCCGACTACTGGGGCAGCCGCAGCCTGGATTACCTGTGGCAGGGCATCGGCGCCTACCTGCAGTGCCAGCCGGGCATCCGCTACCTGTTCGGTGCGGTGTCGATCAGCGCCGCGCTGCCGCGTGAGGCGCGCGAGCAGCTGGTGGCCTATTACCAGCGCTACTACGGTGGTCGCAGCGGCCTGGTCGAATCCAACCAGCCGTTCCAGTACTTCGCGGCACCGCCCAGCTTCGGTGAACTCGATGCCGGCGCCGCCTTCGACGTGCTCAAGGCCAACCTGGCTGCGCTCGGCACCGGCGTACCGACGCTGTACCGGCAGTACACCGACCTGTGCGAACCCGGTGGCGCGCGCTTCCTCGCTTTTGGCGTCGACCCGGATTTCAGCGATTCGATCGATGGCCTGATCGAAGTGGACCTGCAGGCGATCCGGCCGCACAAGCGCAAACGCTATCTGCGCGACGCGGGGATGCCGGCGTGAGCGCGCTGGCGAACCTGTCGCCGCACCGGCGCGCAGTGTTCGTCTCCGATGTGCACCTCGGGTCGCGTCATTGCCATGCGGCCGAGCTGGCCACCTTCCTCGGCCAGCTGCGCTGCGAGCGCCTGTACCTGGTGGGCGACATCATCGACCTGTGGTGGATGGCGCACCGCCGCGCCAACTGGCGCGCCTCGCACAGCGAGGTCATCCAGGCGCTGCATGCACTGCGTCGCGCCGGCACCGAGATCATCTACATTCCCGGCAACCACGATGCCTCGCTGCGCCATGTCTGCGGGCTGATGCTGCCGGCGATGCAGGTGCGCCGCCGTGCCATCCACGTGACGGCGGACGGGCGCCGGCTGCTGGTGGCGCACGGCGACGACTACGATGGCGTGACCCACTTCGGTGGCCTGCAGGAACGCTTCGGCGACTGGCTGTACTACCGCATCCTCACCGGAAACCAGGCGTTGAACGCGGTGCGGCGCCGGCTGGGCATGCGTTACTGGTCGCTGTCCGAGTTCCTGAAGAAGCGCAGCGGCGCCGCCGAGCGCTACATCGAACGCTTCGTCCAGGCCGGCCTGGAGGACGTGCGCCGGCGTGGGCTGGACGGCATCATCTGCGGCCACATCCACCGCGCGGCGCTGGTCGAGCGCGATGGCCTGGTCTATGCCAACGATGGCGACTGGGTGGAAAGCCTGACCGCCCTGGCCGAGGACCACGAAGGCGCGCTGCGGCTGCTGGACCACCACGGCCAGACCCTTGTGGAACTGCCCGGCGCGCGCATGGCGCAGGCGGCGTGATGCCCGCGCGGTTGTGTGGCGGGCGGGTTCTGTAGAGTCGACTGTTAGTCGACTGCTCCTGCCTTCCGCCCGCGCCATGCACGGCAGTCGACTAACAGTCGACTCTACCAACCGTCGCCTCTACCAACGGCCGACCCACCAACAGTCGCCTCCACATAACCGCGGCCGTCGCGCTAGCATCGGCCCATGGACTCGTTGACCCAGATCTTTCTCGGTGGTGCCGTCGCTGCCGCCATCGCTCCGCCCGGCCACCGCCGCGCGGCCCTGCTGGCCGGTGCCGCGCTCGGTACGCTGCCCGACCTCGATGCCCTGTGGCTGGGCTTCGCCGCGGCCGATCCGGTGGCCAACATGGTCGACCACCGCAGCTTCAGCCATTCGCTGCTGGTGCTGCCGTGGGTGGCGGCACTGATCTGGTGGCTGTTCAAGCGCTTCGGCAACGGCCGCGTGGCGCAGGCGCCGATGCGCTGGTTCTGGGCCATCCAGCTGGCGCTGGTCACCCATCCGCTGCTGGACGCGTTCACCGTCTACGGCACCCAGCTGTGGTGGCCACTGCGGCCACATCCGACGATGGGCTCCAGCGTCTTCATCATCGACCCGGCCTACACCGTGTGGCTGCTGCTGGGCTGCGTGGTGGCCTGGTTCGCGCGCGCGCGGCCGTGGGCGGGCAAGGTGCTGGGGGTATCGCTGCTGGTCAGCACCGCCTACCTGGGCTGGGGCCTGGTGGCCAAGGCACAGGTCGACCGCGCCGCGCAGCAGAGCCTGGCCGCCATGGGCCTGGGTGATGCACCGCGCTTCTCGGTGCCGATGCCGTTCAACACGCTGCTGTGGCGGGTGGTGGCGATGACCCCCAGCGGTTACGTGGTGGGTGACCGTTCGCTGGTGGCCGACCAGGGGCCGATGCGGTTTGAAGGCTACCCGTCCAACGTGCAGGCGCTGCGCGAAGCCTCCGCGATTCCGGCGGTGCAGCGGCTGCAGTGGTTCAACCGCGGCTTCATGCGTGCGCAGGTGGTGGATGGCCAGCTGGTGCTGAGCGACCTGCGCATGGGCCTGGAACCGGACTACACCTTCAATTTCGCAGTGGCCGAGCAGGTGGACGGGCAGTGGCGGGCGATCGTGCCGCAGCAGCAGCGCATGGACTACAGCAGCCCCGCCGCACGCGCCGACGCCGGGCAGCGGCTGGCCGCGATGTGGCAGCGGATCTGGCAGGCGCCGCCGACAGCGACCCTGCACATCGATCCGTGAACCCGCGCCACGCGCGGGCCGCGCCTCAATACACCGTCGCGCGGCCCTGCACGAACGAATAGAAGAACACCGCGTTCGGATCGTTCTGCACCAGGCGGAACTCGCGGCGCATGCCGTCCACGGTCTCCTCGTCCACGGCGCCGGCCTGCAGCAGCTGGTCGGCGGCCGACAGCAGCAGCTGCTCCCAGAACGCGATCATGGTCTTGCGCCGTGCGGGTTCGCGGTTGTCCAGGTGGATGGTCTTGATTTCGGTATGCACGTCGCGGAAGCCGCCGGCCAACAGCAGGTTGCCCAGCTTGGCGCCGACGAACGGGTCGCCACCGTGGTCGTGCTGGAAATCATTGAAGGCCATCCAGTAGCGCCAGATGTGCGGCGAGTACGGGTCCAGCAGGAACGAGGCGTTCATCACCTCGGTGATGTAGACCGGCGAGCCCGGGGCCAGCACGCGGCGCACTTCGCTCAGCACGCGGGCAGGGGAGGGCACGTGTTCCAGCACCCAGCACAGGAACGCCGAATCGAAGCTGCGGGCCTCGAACGGCAGCTCGCCGGCATCGGCCTGCTGCAGGGTGTAGCGGTCGCTGCACCACGGGGTGCGCGCCAGGTTCTCGCGCGCCGTGGCCAGCTGCGCCTCGCTCAGGTCCACGCCGGTCACGTGCAGCTCGGGGAAGCGGCGCAGCAGGATTTCGGTCTGCGCGCCGACGCCGCTGCCGACTTCCAGCAGGTGGCGCGCACCGGTGTAGTCGATCTGGCTGAAGATGCTCGATTCCAGCAGGCGTGCCTGGGTCATCAGGCGCTGCTGTTCGGTACCGGAAAAGCCGTGCAGGTAGGTCGGGGAAGAGATCGGCGGCGTCATGGTGGCGGACTCTTGGGGCGTCGAGCAGGATCGATGGGAAGGGTGCGTAGAGTCGAGCTTGCTCGACTGCTCGGGGAGGCCAGTCGAGCAAGCTCGACTCTACGGTGTGGAGCAGTCGAGCAAGCTCGACTCTACGGATCAAGGCAGTCGGACAGGTTACGAGGTGGCCGGTCGGTCAGGCGGCCGAAGGCATCGCCGGTTCCCCGGCGATCAGGCGGTTGAAGTACTCGCTGGTCAGCGCGATCTGGCTGGCCGGGTCCTCGGCGCGGTTGACCACCGCGCGGAAGGCAGCGTTTTCCGGGCGGTCCTTGGCGTACCAGCCCAGGTGCTTGCGGGCGATGCGCACGCCCTGCGGTTCACCATAGAAGGCATGCAGCGCGTGCAGGTGGCCCAGCAGGATGTCGCGCACTTCCTCCAGCGAGGGCGGCGGCAGCTCCTGGCCGGTGGCCAGGTAGTGCGCCACCTCGCGGAAGATCCACGGCCGGCCCTGCGCGGAACGGCCGATCATCACTGCATCCACGCCGGTCTGCTGCAGCACGTAGGCGGCCTTCTGCGGCGAATCGATATCGCCGTTGGCGATGACCGGGATGCGCAGCGCGGCCTTGATCTCGCCGATCGTGGCGTACTCGGCCTGGCCGGTGTAATGCTGGTCGCGGGTCCGGCCATGCACGGCCAGCGCGGCGATGCCGCTGTCCTCGGCGATGCGCGCGATCACCGGCCCGTTGCGGTGGTCGCAGTCCCAGCCGGTGCGGATCTTCAGCGTGACCGGTACGTCCACCGCGTTGACCACGGCTTCAAGGATGCGCGCCACCAGCTGCTCGTCGCGCATCAGCGCCGAACCGGCCCAGGCGTTGCACACCTTCTTGGCCGGGCAGCCCATGTTGATGTCGATGATCTGCGCGCCATGGTCGACGTTGTAGCGCGCGGCCTCGGCCAGCTGCTGCGGCTCGGTACCGGCGATCTGCACGCTGATCGGCGCCGGCTCGCCCTCGTGGTCCATGCGGTGGATCGACTTGCGCGTGGTCCAGAAGCGCGGGTCGCTGATGGTCATCTCCGAGGCGGCCAAGCCCGCGCCCAGCCGTTTGCACAGCAGGCGGAAGGGCTTGTCGGTGACGCCGGCCATGGGTGCCAGCACGACGTTGGGGGCAATGGTGTACGGGCCGATCTGCATGCGCCCATTGTAGGCCGCCGGGCGTGGCGCGAAGGTGCCGGCAGGGGCCCTGTTCAGGCCAATCTGGACCGACCTCATGCCACACCGGCATCAGCAGATGCTTGATGGTCGGTTCCGCCGCCCCCACGGCCGGGTCATGGTGGGCGGCTGGGCCATGGGGCCGTGTCGCCGGACACAAAAAAACCCGGGTGTCTGCACACCCGGGCTTCTCATCCACGCATGGCGTGGCTCTACTTGGCTTCGGCGTCGGCCGGGGTGAAGCGCGGCATCGCCGCAGCGGCGCCTTCCTTCTCGGTGGAACGGCCGGCGAACTGGTTGGCGAAACGCACGTGGCGGGCGAACGGCGCGTCCGGCACCTGGGCGATCGAGGCCGCCAGTGCGCCGTTGAAGGCATCACCGGCACCGGTGGTGTCGATCGCCTGTACCTGTTCGGCACCCACGCGGTAGTACGGCTGGGTGTCGCCACGCAGGTTCTCGTCGGCGTGCGAAACGAACACGCCCACCGCACCCAGGGTCACCACCACGGTGCCGTTGCCGACCAGCTTGCGGCACAGCGCGTGCAGGCTGGCGCCGTCCAGTGCGGCCACGTCGTCGGCATCCACGCGCTCACCGACATGGCGGCCGAGCAGGGAGGCGAACTCGGTCTCGTTCGGGGTCAGCACATCGGCCAGCTTCAGCAGGCCGATGCTGGACGGCGCGTCGGCCGGGGCGGCGTTCAGCACGGTGGTGACCCCGGCTTCGCGCGCTGCTGCCAGGGCCGCTTCAATCGTCTGCACCGGCGATTCCAGCTGCACCAGCACCACCTTGGCACCGGCCAGCAGGGCCTGCTGCTGCTCCAGGAAGCCGGTGCTCAGCGCGGCGTTGGCGCCCGGGCCGATGACGATGGTGTTGCGGCCACGGGCATCGACGTAGATGCCGGCGGTGCCGGTCGGTTCGCTGCTGGCCTCGGCGATCAGCGCGAAGCCGTCCTGCGCGGCCAGGTCACGTGCCGTCGCGCCACCGGCGTCATCGCCCAGCGCGCACACGAACGTCGTCTCGGCGCCGGCACGGCAGGCGGCCACGGCCTGGTTGAAGCCCTTGCCACCCGGGCCGGTGCTGTAGCGGCCGGCAATGGTCGCGCCCGGCGCCGGCAGCGCTTCGCACCGCCACACGTGATCGACATTGAAGGAACCGACGACAACGACACTGCTGCTCATAGGGGATGTCTTCTCAAACAAGGGTTCAACTGAAGTGCGTCAGCACGCCGGCGATGGTGGCCGTCATGAAGGTGGCAATGGTACCGCCCAGCACGGCGCGCAGGCCGAACTTGGCCAGGTCGTGGCGACGTTCCGGGGCCAGGCCACCGATGCCGCCGATCTGGATGGCGATCGAGCTGAAGTTGGCGAAGCCGCACAGGGCGTAGGTCGCGATCAGGCGGCCTTCGTCGGACAGCGACACGCCGGCGACCTGGCCGTTCACGATCTGCGACAGCTCGGTGTAGGCCACGAATTCGTTGATGACGACCTTCTGGCCGATCAGCGAACCGACGGTGGTGGCATCGGCCCACGGGGTGCCGATGACCCAGGCGATCGGGGCCAGCACGTAGCCGAAGATGGTCGACAGGTTGGTCGGCTTGCCGATGGCGGCGGCCAGGCCGGTGACATCACCGATCCAGGTCAGCGGGGCGTTCAGCAGGGCGATCAGGGCGATGAAGGCCAGCAGCATCGCACCGATGTTCAGCGCCAGCTTCAGGCCGTCACCGGCGCCGGCCGCAGCCGCGTCGATGATGTTGCTGGAGGTCTTCTCCACTTCCATCTTCACCGTGCCGCGGGTGAGCGGGGTGCCGGTTTCCGGGATCAGCAGCTTGGCCACGACCAGGGTGGCCGGGGCCGCCATGATGCTGGCAGCCAGCAGATGCTTGGCATAGAAGGCCTGCTGCACCGGGTCACCGCCGCCCAGCATGCCCACGTAGGCCGCCAGCACGCCGCCGGCGATGTGGGCCATGCCGCCGATCATCATGGTCAGCAGCTCGGACTGGGTCATCCTGGCGATGTACGGGCGCACGGTCAGCGGCGCCTCGGTCTGGCCGATGAAGACGCTGGCGCAGACGCTGGTGGTTTCCGCACCCGACACGCGCATCACCTTGGTGATCGACCACGCCATCACGCGGACGATGCCCTGCATGACGTTCAGGTGGTACATCACGCCCATCAGCGCCGAGAAGAAGATGATGGTCGGCAGCACCTGGAAGGCGAAGATGAAGCCGTAGTTCTGGGTGTCCATCAACGAGCCGAAGATGAAGCCCGAGCCCTCGTTGACGAAGCTGAGGATCTTGACGAAGCCCTTGCCCAGGGCATCGAACACGTCGCGCCCGCCCGGCACCAGGATCACCAGCGCCGCGAACGCGATCTGCAGGGTGATGCCGGTGATGACCAGCTTCCAGTCCACCGCGCGCTTGTTATTGGAAAACAGCCAGGTGATGCCGATCAGCACCGCCAACCCGAAAAGGCCGAAGCCGATCCTGCCCAAACCTTCGACCATGAGAGCTCCCCCCGGGGGCGCGCGAAAAACGGGAAGCCTAGTGCAGGGCCGGGGCTGGGGCAAGGAAAAGCAGCGTGCGCGAGCCCATCGGCAGCGAACAAGCCAGCAACGGCAAGGGGTTGCCGCCGCCGGGGCCGGGTAGAATGGGGTTCGATCCCGGCCCGTATGCGGGCCTGCAACAGGAGAATCGCATGCTTTATCGTCGCCTCGGCTCTACCGGCCTGCCGGTGTCCGCCCTGTCCTTCGGCGCCTGGGTGACCTTCGGCGACCAGGTGCCGCGTGACGAGGCCCGCAACCTGATCGCTGCCGCCTGGGATCACGGCATCAACTTCTTCGACAACGCCGAGGGCTATGCCAACGGCCGCGCCGAGCAGGTGATGGGCGATGTGATTGCCGACCTGCGCCTGCCGCGCGACGGCTACTGCGTGTCCAGCAAGGTGTTCTTCGGCAGCGCCAAGGACCCGCGCCCGACCCAGCGCGGCCTGTCGCGCAAGCATGTGACCGACGCCTGCCATGCCGCGCTCAAGCGCCTACGCGTGGACTATCTGGACCTTTATTACTGCCACCGCCCGGATCCGGACGCGCCGATCGCCGAGACCGTTCATGCCATGGACACCCTGATCCGGCAGGGCAAGGTGCTGTACTGGGGCACCTCCGAGTGGTCGGCCACGCAGATCGAGGAAGCGGTGGACATCGCCGCCCGCCACAACTGGCAGGCACCGTCGATGGAACAGCCGCAGTACAACCTGCTGCACCGCGAGCGGGTGGAAGTGGAATACGCCCCGCTCTACGCCAGCGCCGGGCTGGGCACCACCATCTTCTCGCCGCTGGCCTCGGGCCTGCTCAGTGGCAAGTACGACCAGGGCATTCCGGCCGACGCACGGCTCGGCCGCGAGGGCATGGGCTGGCTGCAGGACCTGGTGCTGGGCCAGAACGCAGCCGTGCGCCTGGCCCAGGTGCGCCGCTTCAGCGAGGTCGCCGCCGAGCTGGGCCATGCCCCGGCCAGCCTCGCCATCGCCTGGTGCCTGCGCAATCCCAACGTCTCCAGCGTGATCCTCGGCGCCAGCCGGGTCAGCCAGCTGCTGCAGAACCTGCAGGCGCTGGATGTGCTGCAGCAGGTGGACGATGCCGGCTGGGCGCGGGTGGAAGCGGTCTTTGCCTGACCGCCACGACGCGCGGATCGGTCCGTCGATCCGCGCCTTCAATTGATGTGATCTATCGAAATCGTGAATTCGATCATAAATCCCATCAATGGAAGTGAGAATGGTTGTTGATTGTCAACTGAGAATCATTATCATCTAAATCGTCCCTCGCACGAGTCCAGATGCTCATGAATGCTCAACCTGTACTGCTGCGCCCCGAAACGCTGACCCTGCGCGACCGCCCGGTGCGTGTCGTTCCGCCGGAAGAAGTGATCGACAGCGAAGCCCTGCTGAAGGGCCGCCGCGAAATCCTGATCCAGCACGGCGACCGTTTCTACCGGCTGCGCCACACCAGCAACGACAAGCTGATCCTGACCAAGTAACGCGGTCTGGTCGCCCGCCTCCCTCCCTCCTGCCGGCAGCGCCGGCAGGGTGGGCGACCCGTCCGCTCCCGCTCTCTCCCCCTCGGCTGTCCGTGCACGCCTGGCGTGCCGGTGGCCGGGGGCTCCCCCTGCCTGATCGATCACCGCCGATGACCCGCCCGACTGCCCTGTCCGTTGCCCTGTGGATGGCCTTGCCGCTGTCCGCCCATGCTGCTGCCGATGCCGCGCCCGAAGCGCGCGAATTTGATCGGGTGCAGGTCACCGCCACCCGCACCGAACGTGCGGTCAGCGACGTGGCCGCCACCGTCGATGTGATCGACCGCGAGCAGATGGACCGGCAGCTGGTGCACGACATCAAGGATCTGATCCGCTACGAACCCGGTCTGTCGGCCGGCCGCAGCGCCACCCGCTTCGGCCTGGGCAGCATCCGCATCCGTGGCCTGGACGGCAACCGCGTGCGCATCCAGACCGATGGCATCGCCATGCCGACCAGCTTCAGCATCGGCTCGTTCTCCAACGCCAACCGCAACTTCACCGATCTGGACACGCTCAAGCGCGTGGAGATCGTGCGCGGGCCGGCCAGTTCCCTGTACGGCTCGGACGCGCTCGGCGGCGTGGTCGCGTTCGTCACCAAGGACCCGGCCGACTACCTGAAGGACGGCAAGGACAGCTACGCCGGCCTGAAGTTCGGCTATGACGGCGAGTGGAAGGGCCTGCTGGGCGGCGTCACCGGTGCCTGGGGCGGCGAACACTGGAGCGGCATGGTCAACATCAACCATCGCCAGGGCCAGGAAACCGGCAACCAGGGCGACATCCGCAGCCTCGACAACACCCGCACCGCCGCCAACCCGCAGGATCGCGACGGTCGCAGCGGCCTGGCCAAGCTGGTGTACGCGCCCAGCGAAGACCAGCGTTTCCGGCTGACCGTGGAAGGCAACGAAGACAACACCGATACCAACGTGTTTTCTTCCATCGACCACACCACCACGACCAGCATGAAGGCGCGCGACACGCAGAACCGCACGCGGGTGTCCTTCGCCCATGAAATGGATGCGCTGGACAAGGGCTTCGCCGACAGCCTGCATTGGCAGCTGTACACCCAGCACAGCGAAACCACCCAGATCACCGATGAAGGCCGCGCCAACCGCAGCCGCCGCCATCGCGAGTTCAACTTCGACCAGCGTGCGTGGGGCCTGCAGGCGCAGTTCAACAAGGCGTTCAGCACGGGCAGCGTCGAACACGCGCTGACCTACGGCTTCGACGGCGCGCGCACCGACATCCGCCAGAAGCGCGACGGCTACCAGATGCTGGCCAACGGCCAGGTCACCAGCACGCTGCTGCCGGATGTATTCCCGGTACGCGATTTCCCGATCAGCAAGACCACCGAGCTGGGCCTGTACGCGCAGGATGAAATGCGCCTGGCCGACGGCAGGCTCTCGCTGGTGCCCGGCGTGCGCGTGGACCGCTACGAGCTGAAGCCGGAAGTGGACAGCATCTTTGCCGAAGACAATCCCGGCGTGCCCGTGTCCAAGCTGAGCAAGACCAGCGTGTCGCCGAAGTTCGGCCTGGTCTACCGCTTCACCGATGCGTGGTCGCTGTTTGCCGGCTATTCGCGCGGCTTCCGCTCGCCGCCGTACAACGACGTCAATCTCGGCTTCACCAACTTCGCCTTCGGCTACACCGCCATTCCCAACCCGGACCTCAAGCCGGAAACCAGTGATGGCGTGGAGCTGGGCCTGCGGTTCGTCGCGCCGGTGGCGTATGTCAGCCTCAGCGGCTACTACAACGATTACAAGGATTTCATCGAGTCGCAGTCGCTGGTCGGCACCAACGACCAGGGCCTGATGGTGTTCCAGTCGCGCAACATCGCCGACGCGCGCATCTACGGTGCCGAACTGAAAGCCGGCGTGGATTTCGGCCAGGTCAGCCCGGCGCTGCAGGGCTGGGCACTGCGCAGTGCGGTGGCCTGGTCGCGCGGTGACAACAAGACCGAAGACACGCCGCTGGATTCCATCGACCCGCTGCGCGGCACCGTCGGCCTGATGTACGACACCGACACCTGGGGCGTCGAACTGGCCGGCACCTTCGTCAAGCGCAAGGACCGCGTTGCAACCGCGACCGCCTACCGCCCGGCCGGCTACGGCGTGGCCGACCTGATGGCGCACTGGAACTTCGCGCCGGGTGCCACCGTCAACGTCGGTGTGTTCAACCTGGGTGACAAACGCTACATCGACTGGTCCAACGTGGGCTCGACCCTGTCGGCCAGCAGCACCGTCCTGGACCGCTATACCAGCCCCGGCCGCACTCTGTCGGCCAGCCTTGCCGTTTCCTGGTGAATCCCATGAGCCGAGCCCTGTCTGCACGTCGCCTGTCGTCCTTCCTGCCGCACCACGCGCTGCAGGCCTGGCCCACGCCGGCGCAGCTGGCCGCGCTGGGCACCGTGCTGTGCCTGTACCACGCTGACAGCAGCGAACTGGGCGGTTGGCGCCAGGCCGTTTCGGTACACGCCTGCCAGGGCGTGGACAGTGAAGGGGTGCGTGAAAGCCTGTGTTTCCTCGACGGCCGCGGCCGCTGCGTGTGGCGCCTGTACCTGCTGCCGGACAGCGATTTCCTGGCGTGGGACCGGCTGGTGGCGTCGCTGCCCCCGGGCCCGGAACATGATGCCGAAGGCAGTGTCGGCGAGCGCCTGTGGCGGCGCCTGGCCGGCCACTTGGGGGGCCAGCGTTGGCGCCTGTGCGCGCTGCGCCTGCATGCCGCCGACGAAGGCCGCACCCTGGCCGCCAGCCTGTCCACGCTGTCCTCGCTGGGCGCCGCGACGGCGCGCCGCATCGCGCGGCTGGAAGGTGCCGAGGGCGAGCTGTCCATCGATGACTGCTGCTGCGCCGATGCCGCGCGCAGGCCCGCACCCCGCATTCCGGGCGAGCTGCCGCTGGTGCGCCTGTAACCCGAACCTGAAGGATCGAATGCGGCCATGGATGGCCACCCCTCGAACGTGACACCCCGAAGGAATTCCAGATGAAGTTGCAGACAGCCAGCGTGATGGTGCTGATCGCCGCAAGCGGTGCAGCCAGCGCGCAGCCCTCCGATATCGCCCGTGACCACGCCAGCATCCTGGCCATGCAGGGCGAGTACACCGTGGATTTCGCCTTCGACGAAACCGTGCTGCTGAAGCCGGGCTACGAGCGTGCGCCGGCCATGCGCAGTGCCGGCAACGAGGTGGTGATCGTGGTTGAAGACAGCCCGCGCCGCGTTGTCCTGCAGCACCTGCTGGTGGACGCCAAGAGCGGCCACGTGACCAAGCACTGGCGCCAGGACTGGGTGTATGAAGCCCCCAACCGGTTCGAGTTCAGCGCCGACCAGACCTGGCAGGTGCGCACGATCGCAGCGGCCACCAACACGGGCGCCTGGACCCAGTGCGTCTACGAAGTGAGCGACGCCCCGCGCTACTGTGGCACCGGCACCTGGACCTACGACAACAACGTGCCGACCTGGACCAGCGACATCAGCTGGCGCCCCCTGCCGCGCCGCGAATACACCAAGCGCAGCGACTACAACGCGCTGGCCGTGGTCAACCGCCACACGCTCACGCCGAACGGCTGGACCCACGAACAGTTCAACACCAAGGTGCAGCGCAACGCCGATGGCAGCCAGGTGGAGATCGCCCGCGAGTTCGGCTTCAACGACTACATCAAGACCACCGAGGTCGACTTCACCCCGGCGCGCGACTACTGGAAGGCGACCGCTGGCTACTGGGCCAAGGTGCGCCAGCGCTGGGACGGCTTCCTGACCCAGGCCCCGGGCGTGCACCTGAAGACCAAGCTGGATGGCATGGCGATGATCATCCCGCTGTTCACCCAGGCCGACGACATCCAGTCGGGCAAGAAGGTGAAGGACACGCAGATCGACGAAGTGTTCGCCAAGTACGTGGAAAAGGCCCAGTAACGTCGGGCCGCAACCGCATCCACGCCATGCGTGGATGCCGTCATCCGTCAGTAGATCCACGCCATGCGTGGATGCGCTTATTCCTTGAACATCAGGAACGCCGCCAGCACGATCAGCCCGAACGCGGCGTAGTGGTTCCACTTCAGCGGCTGGCCCAGGTAGAACGCGGAGAACACCGCGAACACCACCAGGGTGATCACTTCCTGCATGCCTTTCAGCTGCGGCGCCGAATACACCGCGCTGCCCAGCCGGTTGCCCGGCACCTGCAGGCAGTACTCGAAGAAGGCGATGCCCCAGCTGACCATGATGACCATCATCAGCGGCGCGCTCTTGTACTTCAGGTGGCCGTACCAGGCGAAGGTCATGAAGATGTTGCTGCCGAGCAGCAGCAACACCGGGTACAGGTAAGCGGCGAACGACGTGCCGGGCATCCGGGCGATCTCATCAGGTGGGGCGCGCAGCATACAGCCGACCCCACCCGCAGCGTGTCACGGCGGCGTCAGGCCTCGCGCAGGGCCAGCGCCGGCGGGGTGTGCAGGATCGCCCGCGTGCCCCACCAGCCGGCCAGCAGGCTCAGGCCGATGCCGACCAGCCCACCCAGCAGCAGCCCAGGCCAGGGCGGCAGCAGCGGCAGTTCGAACACCTTCTGCGACACCGCCACGCCGATGCCGGCGGCCGCACCCACGGCCAGCAGCGCGGCCAGCGCACCCAGCGCGCCGAACTCCACCAGCACCGCACCGCGCAGCTGGCGGCGGGTGGCCCCCAGCGTACGCAGCACCGCGCTGTCGTAGCGGCGCTCGCCGGCCGTGGCCTGCAGCGCGGCCAGCAGGACCAGCACGCCGGCCAGCAGGCTGAACACCATCACCAGCTGCACCGCCTGCGCGACGCGGTTCATCACCTCGCGCACCTGCGAGATCACCGCGTCCACATCCAGCAGCGACAGGTTGGGTTGTTCGCGCACCAGCGCACCCAGGCCCGCCGCCTTGCCGGCCGGCAGATGGAACGCCGACAGCAGGTTGTGCGGCGTATCGCCCACCGCGTTGGGGTTGAGCAGCACGAAGAAGTTCGGGCGGAAGGTGTTCCAGTCCGCCTTGCGCACGCTGGTCACGGTGAACTCGCGTTCCTGCTCGCCCACGGCAATGGTGATGCGGTCGCCGGGATACACGCCGTAGCGCTTGGCCCAGCCGATCTCCACCGAGGCTTCCGGCGCGGTGCTGTCGGCCTTCCAGAACGTGCCGTTGACCAGCGTGTTGGCCGGCGGGAAGGTGCTGCGCCAGCTGAAGTTCAACGGCCGGTTCTCGTCATCATCGTCGCGCTGGGCGTCGCCCTGTGCCGGCGTGCCGTTCTGTTCCGGGGTGCGGTCCACGCGCAGCGGCGGCTTGCCGTTGATCGCGATCAGGCGGCCGGTGGCCATCGGTTCAACGCTGGCATCGGCCGCGCCCAGCCCCTGCAGCGCGGCCAGCACGCCGTCGCGCTGTTCGGGCTGGATGTTGATCAGGAAGTAGTTGGGCGTGTTCTCCGGCAGGCGCTCGCGCCACTGCTGCAGCAGGCCGGGGCCGGTCACCGCCAGCAGCAGCAGCGCGCACAGCGACAGCGACAGTCCCACCAGCTGCATCACCGCCAGCATCCGCCGCCGGGTCAGCGCAGCCAGGCCCAGCCGCCAGTTGCCATGCAGGCGGTGCTGCAGGCCGCGCAGCAGCTGCAGCAGCAGGAAGCCGACCACGCCGGCGGCCAGCGCCAGCGCCGCCAGGCCGCCCAGCACCCACAGGGCCAGCTTCAGATCGCCGGTGACCTGCACCGCCAGCAGCAGGCTGGCCCCCAGCGCGGCCACGTAGGCCAGCAGCGAAGCTGGCGGCAGGGCGGCGAAGGAGCGGTTGAGCACGCGCATCGGCGGCACCCCGCGCAGGCGCAGCAGCGGCGGCAGTCCGAAGCCGAACAACAGCAGCAGGCCGATGCCCGCGCCGGTCAGCGCCGGGGTGGCCTCGGGCAGCGGCAGGCGCTGCGGCACCAGGCTGCCCAGCACCTGCACCAGGCCTTCCTGCGCGGCCATGCCCAGGCCGATGCCGAGCACGCAGGCCGGCACTGCCAGCATCAGCAGCTGCAGCGCCAGGCCGGCCAGGATGTCGCGCTGGCGTGCGCCCAGGCAGCGCAGGATCGCCACCTGGTCAATGCGACGCAGGGCGAAGCGGTTGGCCGCCAGCGCCGTAGCCACGCCGGCCAGCAGCACCGCCAGCAGCGCGCTGAGGCCGAGGAAGCGGCCGGCCAGATCAAACGCCTGGCGCACGCCACGCTGGGTGTCGTCCACGCTGAGCAGGCGCATGCCCTTTACCTGCGGCAGCAGCCACTGCCGGTACGCGGCCACCTGGGCGGGCGCACCGGCCACCATCAACCGGTAGTTGATGCGGCTGCCGGGCCCGAGCAGGCCGGTGCCGTCCACGTCGGCGCGGTTCACCAGCAGGGTGGGGGACAGGGTCAGCAGGTCGCCGCCGGTGTCCGGCTCGGCCTCGATGATGCCGGCCACGCGCAGCGTGCCCGCACCGAATTCCAGTGCATCACCGACCTTCAGCCCCAGCGCCTGCAGCAGGCGCGGGTCGGCGTAGGTCTGGCCCTGCGGCGGCATGCCGGCATCGGCGATCAGCGCACCGCCCGGCGTGGCCCGCACCCGCAGCGTGCCGCGCAGCGGATAGCCGGCCTGCACCGCCTTGATGCTGGCCATCTGGCTGGCATCGCCGTTGAACAGCACGCTGCCGAAGCCGGCGATGCGCGTATGCGCCAAGCCGCGCCGCTGCGCTTCCTCGGCGAAGACCGCCGGCGGATCGCTGCGCCCGGCCACGCCGAGGTCGCCGCCCAGCATCTCGGCCGCGCTGCCGGTCAGGGCCAGGTTGACCCGGTTCACCAGCGTGCCCACGGCGGTCATCACCGCCACGCCCAGCACCAGTGCGGCGAACACCGTCAGCAGGTCACCGGCCAGGGCTTCGCGGCGCAGCGCGCGCCAGGCGTGCCGCAGCAGGTTCATGCCTGTGCCCCGTACTCGACCGCCTGCAGGCGGCCATTGTCGATGCGATGGATGTACTGGCAGCGCTGCGCCAGGCGCAGGTCGTGGGTGACCAGCACCAGGGTGGTGCCGCTGCCGGCATTGAGTTCGAACAGCAGGTCGCTGATGTGCTGTCCGGTGGCCTGGTCCAGCGAACCGGTGGGTTCATCGGCGAACAGGATGCGCGGGCGGGTGACGAAGGCGCGGGCCAGGGCGACGCGCTGCTGCTCGCCACCGGACAGCTGCCGTGGGTAATGGCGGGCGCGGTGTGACAGGCCGACCTGGGCCAGCACTTCATCGACCCGCGCGCGGTCCTCGCGGCCGGCCAGTTCCAGCGGCAGTGCGACGTTTTCGGCCGCCGTCAGCGCCGGCAGCAGGTGGAAGCTCTGGAACACGAAGCCCACTTCGCGCGCACGCAGCTGCGCCCGGGCCTCCTCGTCCAGCGCGCCCAGCGATTGCCCGGCCAGGGTGATGCCGCCGCGGCTGGGCAGGTCCAGCCCGGCCAGCAGGCCGAGCAGGGTGGTCTTGCCGGAACCGGAGGCCCCGACAATCGCCACGCTGGTGCCTTCATGGACGGTGAGGGTGATGTTGTCCAGTATGTGGACTTCACCCTCCGGGCCATGCACGGATTTGCCGACCTGGTCGACGGCGATGGCGACGGACGCGCTGCGGGGGGACAGGCTGTCGATGAGGAGACTCCAATGCGCATTACAGGGTGGAGCCGGCAAGCCGGCACGATGATGGTGCTGCTGCTAGGGTTGCTGCTGTGGTCCGGGCTGGCGTGTGCCAAAGGTCCGGCCGGCACGGTGCTGGTGCTCGGCGACAGCCTCAGTGCTGCCCACAATATCCCGGCCGACGCAGGCTGGGTCAGCCTGCTGGACAAGCGGGTCAGGCAGCAGTCGAAAACCCCGCCGCGCATCGTCAACGCCAGCATGAGCGGGGAAACCACCGCCGGCGCGCTGACCCGCCTGCCGGGCCTGCTGGCCAAAGAGAAGCCGAGCGTGGTGGTCATTGCCCTGGGCGGCAACGACGCGCTGCGTGGGCTGACCCCGGCGCAGGTGCAGGGCAACCTGGAAAAGATGCTGCTGGCCAGCCGCGCCGCCGGGGCCAAGGTGCTGCTGCTGGGCATCGACGTGCCGCCCAACTACGGCCCGGCCTACCGCCAGCGCCTGGCCGCCGCCTACCGCGCGCTGGCCGACAAGTACCAGGTGCCGCTGCTGCCGTTCCTGCTGGAAGGCGTGGCCCTGCAGCCGGGGCTGATGCAGGCCGACGGCCTGCACCCCACCGCGCAGGCCCAGCCGAAGGTGCTGGACAACGTCTGGCCGCTGCTCAAGCCGCTGCTGTGAATCTTTTTTCAGCGTCTTGACGGAACTTCACATCGCGTCCACCGTCGATCGGGCATGTTTCACAAAGCTGAAGAAAGAGGGACTCACATGCGTCAGACGAAGGAGACTTCCGGCTTGGTGCTGGTGGTCGAGGACAACCGCAACATCTCCGAGATGATCGGCGAATACCTGGAAGGCCGTGGCTTCGAGGTGGACTATGCGCAGGATGGCCTGGACGGCTACCGTCTGGCGGCTGAAAACAGCTACGACGTGGTCGTGCTGGACCTGATGCTGCCGCGCCTGGATGGCATCGAAGTGTGCCGCCGCCTGCGCAACGATGCACGCAAGTCGACCCCGGTGCTGATGCTGACCGCGCGCGATACGCTGGACGACAAGCTCACCGGCCTGGGTTTTGGTGCCGATGACTACCTGACCAAGCCGTTCGCCATCCAGGAACTGGAAGCCCGCCTGCGCGCGCTGATCCGCCGCGAACGTCGCCAGGTGGGTTCGGAAGTGCTCAAGGTCGCCGACCTGGTGCTCGATCCGGTCAGCATGCGGGCCACCCGCGCCGGTACCGAACTGCAGCTCTCGCCCATCGGCCTGCGCCTGCTGACCATCCTGATGCGGGAATCGCCCCGCGTGGTCACCCGCCAGGAAATCGAGCGCGAGATCTGGGGCAACGGGCTGCCGGATTCGGACACCCTGCGCAGCCACCTGTACAACCTGCGCAAGATCATCGACAAGCCGTTCGACCGTCCGCTGCTGCACACCGTGCAGAGTGCCGGTTACCGCATCGCCGACATCGCCCAGCCGATGGCCTGAAGGGTGCCGGCGCAGGAACAGGCCCGCCCCGGCTCCGGCCGGGTCGCGGGGCAGGGAACGGGCCGTCGGCCGCACGCGGGGTCATCCCCCGTGCACGTCGCCGGCACGTCGCGCTGCCTATAATCGCAGCGCTTCAACCGGGACCCCGCAATGCCGCACGGCCTGCCGCGCAAGATCCGTATCGCTTTCATCCTGCAGGCAGTGCTGGCCAGCGTGGGCATCCTGCTCGGTGCCTGGCTGGTCTCGCTGGTGATCAAGCACAGCCTGGTGGGCGCCGCCCTGCGCGAAGAGGCGGCCTATTACTGGACGCTGCACGAGGCCTCGCCCGCGCAGCCGCCGCCCAACACGCAGAACATCCGTGGCTACCTGCTCGAGCGCGGGCGCTCCAGCCTGTCGCTGCCGGCCAACCTGCGCACGCTTGAACCCGGTTTCCACGAACTGCCCGACGATGACCAGCTGGTGCTGGTCGATGCCCGGGCCGAAGGCCGCCTGTACCTGGTGTTCCTGCGCTCGCGCGCGGAAATGCTGGCCTTCTGGTTCGGCATCGTGCCGGTGCTGCTGACCCTGCTGGCGGTGTATGGCGCCAGTTGGGTGACCTACCGTGCGTCCAAGCGGCTGGTGTCGCCGGTGAACTGGCTGGCGCGCCGGGTGTCGCGTTGGGACCCCGGCCACCCCGAAGCAGCCGACCTGGAGCCGGACAAGCTGCCCGCCGACATGCAGGGCGAGACCCGCCAGCTGGCGGCCGCGCTGCATTCACTGGCCAACCGGGTCACCGACCACGTGGCCCGCGAACGCAACTTCACCCGCGACGCCAGCCACGAGCTGCGCACGCCGCTGACCGTGATCCGCGTGGCCAGCGACATGGCGCTGGGCGATGACAGCCTGGAACCGCGCCTGCGCCGCAGCCTGCAGCGCATCCAGCGCGCCGGACGGGACATGGAAGCGGTGATCGACGCGTTCCTGATCCTGGCCCGCGAGGCCGACATCGAACCGCAGATCGAGCTTTTCGATGTCAACGACATCGTCCGCTACGAGGTGGACAATGCCAACGAACTGCTGGGCAACCGCCCGGTGGCGGTGCACCTGCACAGTGCCGGCCCGGTGCAGCTGCATGCCCCGCCGCGCGTGCTGCAGGTGGTGGTCAGCAACCTGGTGCGCAACGCCTGCAACTACACCGACGAAGGCCGCATCGACGTGCAGGTCGAGCCTGACCGGGTGGTGGTGCGGGATACCGGCATCGGCATGTCGGCCGAGGCGCTGGCCCGCGCGTTCGAGCCGTTCTACCGCGCCGAGCCGGACCGCCCGCAGGGCACCGGCCTGGGCCTGTCGATAGTGCGCCGGCTGTGCGACCGCTTCGGCTGGAAGGTCGCCCTGGCCAGCGAGCCGGGCAAGGGCACCGAAGCGACGGTCATCTTCCGCTGACCCACGACGCCGGGCATGGCCCGGCGCTACCGGGGTCGGCACGGAAACCCTGCGTCGCCGGGCATGGCCCGGCGCTACCAGTAGATCCACGCCATGCGTGGATGAATCCCGGGTCACGCCTTGCTCAATCGCACTTCACCTTCGGCGCCACCGCCTTGGTCCAGATCGCGTAGCCGGCCGGGGTCATGTGCAGCATGTCCTCGCGGAACAGCTTCGCGTCCGGCTGGCCATCGGCACCCAGCATCGGGGTGTAGATGTCGGTGTAGCCGGTGTTGGGCAGCTTGGCCAGGGCGGCCTTGATCATCGCGTTGGCCTGGTTGATCGCCGGCAGCAGGTGCGCGCGTGACGGGCTGGGCTTGATCGACAGGTATTCCACCTTGGTCTTCGGCAGGTCGCGATGCACGCGCTGCACGAAGGCCACCACGTCATCGCGGACCTGGGTGGCGCTGCGGCCGCTGTTGAGGTCGTTGTCGCCGGCATAGAAGAACACCTTGCACGGCGCATACGGCACCACGACCTGGCCGGCATACCAGGTGCTGTCGCGCACTTCCGAACCGCCGAAGCCACGGTTGAACACCGGCTGGCCGGGGAAGTCCTGGGCCAGGCTCTCCCAGAAGCGGATCGAGGAGCTGCCGATGAATTCGATGCCACCGCGCGGCGGCGGGTTGCTCTGGTCGGCCTTGAGGAAGCTGGCCATGTCGCCTTCCCAGGCCACGTTGGACACCTGTTCGGGTACGCGCGGCGGGGCCGGCGGGCTCAACGCCTGGGCCAGCGGGGCCAGGGTCAGCAATCCAAGCGACAGCAGGCAGGTACGGGCGACGGACATCAGGGGCTCCAGCAAGGGCAGGGGACACCCATCATAGGAGTTTGCCGCGGTGCTGCGCTTGCGGATGGCGGGTCGTTGGCCGGCCCGCGCGGGGTGCCGCCGCCGCCCTTGTGGCAAAATGGGGGCTGTCTGCCCATCCCTGTGCACCCATGATTGCCTGCCGTGCGTCTGAGCGGTCGCTGCGCCGCGCCCCTGTTGCTGGATGTTCCACCCGTGGCTGATCAGTTCGGCCACATGCCCCGCGGCCCGCGCCGCATCTTCCAGGCCGCCCGCTGGTCCTGGCAGGGCCTGCGTGCTGCCTGGCTGCACGAGTCCTCGTTCCGGCTGGAGGTCTACCTGCTGGTGCTGCTGACCCCGCTGGCGCTGTGGCTGGGGCAGACCCCGGTCGAGCGCGCGTTGATGATCGGCTCGATGCTGCTGGTGCTGGCGATGGAACTGGCCAACTCGGCCATCGAAGCGGTCATCGAGCGCTACGGCGCCGAGATCCACGAGCTGGCCGGCCGCGCCAAGGACATGGGCTCGGCGGCCGTCTTCGTGCTGATGATGAACGTGCTGCTGTGCTGGGCGCTGGTCGTGGTGCCCCACCTGCTGGCCGGCGCTTACGCCTGAACCCCCATTCCCCCACTGTCCTGAAGAGTTTCCATGTCCTTTGAGTTCCTCGCCGACCCCAATGCCTGGGTAACCCTGTTTACCCTCAGCGCCCTGGAAATCGTGCTCGGCATCGACAACCTGGTGTTCATCTCCATCGCCGTCAGCAAGCTGCCGGAAGAGCGCCGCCCGTTCGCCCGCAAGCTCGGCATCGCCGTGGCCTGCATCACCCGCATCGGCCTGCTGGTATCGCTGGCCTACCTGGCGCACATGGCCGCCAACCTGTTCACCGTGGCCGGCATGGGCATCTCCATCCGCGACCTGGTGCTGATCGTCGGTGGCCTGTTCCTGATCATCAAGGGCTACATGGAGATCAAGGAGCTGATCACCGGTGGCGAGGATGAAGACCCCACCACCACCAAGGCCTCGGCCGTGTTCGGCTACGTCATCGCGCAGATCGCGGTCATCGACATCGTGTTCTCGCTGGATTCGGTGATCACCGCCGTCGGCATCGCCGACCACATCCCGGTGATGGTCGCCGCCATCCTGCTGTCGGTGCTGGTGATGCTGCTGGCCGCCAACCCGCTGGGCCGCTTCATCGATGCCAACCCGACGGTGAAGATGCTGGCCCTGGCCTTCATCCTGCTGATCGGCGCGGTGCTGATCCTGGACGGCCTGGACGTGCACGTGCCCAAGCCCTACATCTACGCCGCGATGGGCTTCTCGGTGCTGGTGGAGTGGCTGAACCTGCTGATGCGCCGCCGCGCACGCGACCACCACGTGCCGGGCGCCGGCAACTGGTAAGCGATCCACCCAGGACCCCCGGCACTGCCGGGGGTTCTGCTTTGTGGGGCCGCTAAGCTCGCCGGGCATGGCCCGGCGCTACCGTTCGTGGTGGGGTCTGGTAGCGCCGGGCCATGCCCGGCGGAATGCAGCCACCACCTGTGAACCGGGGTCAACACTGTTTTCCCGCGGCGAGGCTTAATCGGCGGCGGCAAAGCGCGCAGGCTACGCAGCTTCCCGTTTCCTCCCCACAGGAATCCCCATGAATTCCAGAGCCGCCCTGCTTGCGCTGGCCGTCGGTGCCTTCGGCATCGGCACCACCGAGTTCACCCCGATGGGCCTGCTGCCCGTCATTGCCAGCGGCGTGGGTGTCAGCATCCCCACCGCCGGCATGCTGATCACCGCCTATGCCGTGGGCGTGATGGTCGGCGCGCCGATCATGACCCTGCTGATGGGCCGCTTCTCAAGGCGCACCGCGCTGATGCTGCTGATGTCGATCTTCATCGTCGGCAACCTGCTGTCCGCGCTGGCACCCAACTATGGCCTGCTGTTGCTGTCGCGCCTGGTCACCAGCCTCAACCACGGTGCCTTCTTCGGCATCGGTGCGGTGGTGGCGGCCAGCCTGGTGCCGAAGGAAAAGCAGGCGGCTGCGGTGGCGACCATGTTCATGGGCCTGACCATCGCCAACATCGGCGGCGTGCCACTGGCCACCTGGGTCGGCCAGCAGCTGGGCTGGCGCCTGGCGTTTGCCGGCACCGCGGTGCTGGGCGTGGTGGCGATCACCGCGCTTGCCCTGGCCCTGCCGGCCTCGGCGCCGGGCGCGCGGCCGGACGTGCGCCGCGAGCTGAAGGCGATCCTGCAGCCGCAGGTGCTGCTGGCGATGGCGACCACGGTGCTGGGTGCTGGCGCCATGTTCACGCTCTACACCTACGTGGCGCCGGTGCTGACCGAGCTGACGGGTGCATCCAATGCGTTCATCGCGATGTCGTTGGCGCTGATCGGTATCGGCTTCACCGTCGGCAACGGCATCGGTGGGCGCTTGGCCGACTGGTCGCTGGATGGTGCCACGCGCATCCTGCTGGCGGCGCTGGCCGTGCTGATGTTCGTGCTGCCGCTGGCCTTCATGCATCACGCCACTGCGGCACTGGGTGTACTGCTGTTCGGTGCGGCGACCTTCGCGATCGTGCCGCCGCTGCAGATCCGGGTGATGCAGGCGGCGACCGATGCGCCGGGGCTGGCGTCGTCGATCAACGTGGGTGCGTTCAATCTGGGCAATGCGGTGGGTGCCGCGCTGGGTGGCGCGGTGATCAGCGCGGGGCTGGGCTATGCGGCGATTCCGGTGGCCGGTGGTCTGCTGGCGGCGGCGGGGTTGCTGCTGGCGTGGCTGGGGCGGACGCGCGCGCCGGTGGCTGAGGCCTGCTGAGGGGTGTGGGGTTCCGGCAGGGCTTGCAGCCCTGCACCCGCAGAATCAACGTCAACGTCAAAGGCCTGCATTCCGTGGGATGGCGGGGTGGGTCCGGTTGAGGGGGACGCCGTAAACCCGTCCATGGGGGCTTGGTCGCGGCATCCATGCCGCTCACACCCCCTCAACCGGACCCACCCCGCCTTCGACAGTTTCCTGCGGCTGTTGGAACCTGCTGCTGTTGGTGGGTGCCGACCGTTGGTCGGCACGAATGCCTGGAGCATGGGCTTTTGCTTTTGCTCTTTTTGATCTTTCCCGCGGTGCCAGGAAACCGTCCATGGTCGGGAGGGTGGGTTGGCTGGGGGCGCGAGCGCCATGGATGGCGCTCACGAGCCTCCATGGACGGATTCACGGCGTCCCCCAGCCAACCCGCCCTCCCGACCAAACCCGCATAGCCAGCACACCCACACCCACCGCGGAGGGGGCCCAGCCCGTTGGCCGACCAACCTCGACCTCCACGCTGGCGTTAACGCGAACCATGGCATGCTCGGCAGCCAGTCCACCCGGAACTCCCGCCATGCGCCTGTTCACCCGCGTCCTGCCCCTGTTGCTGCTGGCCTCACTGCTCTCCGGCTGCGGCTACAACGCCATCCAGCAGAAGGATGAAGCGGTCAAGGCCAGCTGGTCCGAAGTGCTCAACCAGTACAAGCGCCGCGCCGACCTGGTGCCCAACCTGGTGCAGACCGTCAAAGGTTTCGCCAGCCAGGAAGAGCGCGTGCTGACCGAAGTCACCAACGCCCGCTCGCGCGTCGGCCAGATCAACGTCAACGCCGATGACGAAGCCTCGCTCAAGCAGTTCCAGCAGGCGCAGGGCGAACTGGGCAGCGCGCTGTCGCGCCTGCTGGTGGTCACCGAGAACTACCCGGTGCTGAAGTCCGATGCCAACTTCCGCGACCTGCAGGCCCAGCTGGAAGGCACCGAGAACCGCATCACCGTCGCCCGTGGCCGGTACATCCAGCAGGTGCAGGACTACAACACCTACATCCGCTCGTTCCCGCAGCTGGTCACCGCAAAGATCTTCGGCTACCAGCCCAAGCCCAACTTCAGCGTCGACAACGAAGCGCAGATCTCCAACGCGCCGGCGGTCGATTTCGGCAACGCGCCGCAGCAGCCGGCACCGCAGCCGGCGCACTGAGTCATGCGCCTGGCCACCGTGCTGCTGGCCCTGCTGCTGTGGCTGCCGCTGGCGTCGCAGGCGCAGCAGCTGGCGCCGATTCCCGCGCTGGATTCGCCGGTGGTCGACACCACCGGCACCCTCGATGCCGCGCAGAAGCAGGCGCTGGTGCAGCAGGCGCTGGCGCTGCAGCAGCGCAAGGGCAGCCAGCTGCAGGTGCTGGTGGTGCCCAGCACGCAGCCGGAGGACATCGCCCAGTACACCACCCGCGTCTTCGACCAGTGGCAGATCGGCCGCAAGGGCGTGGATGACGGTGTGCTGCTGGTGGTGGCCAAGGACGATCGCCGCGTTCGCATCGAACCGGGCTACGGCCTGGAAGGCGCCATTCCCGATGCCATCGCCAACCGGGTCATCCAGGAATACCTGGTGCCGCGCTTCCGCAGCGGCGATTACGCCGGTGGCATCACTGATGCGACGGCCGTGCTGGTCAAGCTGGTCGATGGCGAGCCGCTGCCGGCGCCGGTCAGTGGCCACCGTGGCCGCGAGCCGGGTGGTGGCGGCGATACCTGGATCCTGGCGCTGTTCATCGGCGTGTTCGCCGGCAGCATCCTGCGCGGGGTGTTCTCACGGGTGCCACGCCCGCTGCGCGGCCTGCTGGGCGGCGGTGGCGCGGCGCTGGCCGCTTTCATCTTCACCTCCACCGTGCTGGCCAGCGGCCTGGCCGGCATCGTCGGCCTGGTGGTGGCGATGCTGTCCGGCCATCCCGGGCGTTTTGCCGGGGGGGGCGGTTGGGGCGGCGGCAGCTGGGGTGGGGGCGGTGGATTCGGCGGTGGTGGCGGTTTTGGTGGCGGCGGCGGCTGGGGCGGCGGCGGTGGCCGCTCCGGTGGCGGCGGCGCCTCGGGGGGCTGGTGATGATCCGGCGCCTGTGCCGCCATCTCCTGGCACCCTCGGTGCGGCGGGCGTTCCCGCCGGCCACCCTGCAGGCCATCACCGAGGCCATCGCCGCCGGCGAGGCCCGCCACGGTGGCCAGGTGATGTTTGCCGTCGAGGCGGACCTGCCGCTGCAGGCGCTGTGGCGGGGCATGACCCCGCGGCAGGCGGCCGAGCAGGCCTTCGCCCAGCTGCGCACCTGGGACACCCACCACAACAACGGCGTACTGATCTACCTGCTGCTGGCCGACCACGCCATCGAGATCGTGGCCGACCGCGGCCTGCACGGCCGGGTCAGCCCGGCGCAGTGGCAGCGGATCTGCACCCATCTGCGCGAGGGCCTGCGCGGGTCCAACCCGGTCGAGGCGCTGCGCAGCGCCATCGATGAGGTCTCCGCACTGGTGGAAGGGCACTTTCCGGCCGCCATGCGGTCCGATGATGACGGCCTGCCCGACACCCCGCAGATCCTGGGTTGAGCCGTAAAATACCCGTACTCCCGCAAGGCAGCTTCCATGATCTATTTCCACGACATCGACCCCATCGCCCTTTCGCTGGGGCCGATCAAGGTGCACTGGTACGGCATCATGTACCTGCTGGGCTTCACTGCAGCCTGGCTGCTGGGCCGCAAGCGCATCGCCGAAGGCCGCCTGCCGGGCGTCGATGCCAACGGGTTCTCCGACCTGCTGTTCTACGCGATGCTCGGCGTGGTCCTGGGCGGGCGCATCGGCTACATGCTGTTCTATGCGCTGGGCGATTTCCTGCACAACCCGCTGCTGCTGTTCAAGGTGTGGGATGGCGGCATGAGCTTCCACGGCGGCCTGCTGGGCGTCATCGCGGCCTGCTGGTGGTGGTCGCGCAAGCACGCGCTGCACTTCTTCGACACCATGGATTTCATGGCCCCGCTGGTGCCGCTGGGCCTGGGCTTCGGCCGCATCGGCAACTTCATCGGCGCCGAGCTGTGGGGCAAGTACACCGATGGCAGCTGGGGCGTGGTCTTCCCGTCCGGCCTGCCGGCTCCGCTGAACCAGCTCGACACCGCCACCCTGCAGGCGCAGTTCGCCAGCGGCGCGCTGAACCCGTACGCCCGCCATCCCTCGCAGCTGTATGAAGCGGCACTGGAAGGTCTGGTGATGTTCGTGGTGCTGTGGGTGGTATCGGCCAAGCCGCGCCACCGCTACCTGATCGGTGGCCTGTTCGCGCTGCTGTACGGCATCTTCCGCTTCGCGGTGGAGTTCGTGCGCATGCCGGACAACGGCATCTACATGGCCTTCGGCTGGCTGACCAAGGGCCAGATCCTGTGCGTGCCGCTCATCGCCTTCGGCCTGGTGCTGCTGGCCCTGTCGCGCCGCGCGCCGGTGCTGCAGCCGCAGCCGCTGGTGGCCGCGGAGGGCAAGGCATGAAGGCCTACCTCGACCTGCTGTCGCATGTGCTTGAGCATGGTGCGGAGAAGAGTGACCGCACCGGTACCGGTACCCGCAGCGTGTTCGGCTGGCAGATGCGCTTCGACCTCAACGAAGGCTTCCCGCTGGTCACCACCAAGAAGCTGCACCTGCGCTCGATCATCCACGAGCTGCTGTGGTTCCTGAAGGGCGACACCAACATCGGCTACCTGAAGGACAACCAGGTACGCATCTGGGACGAGTGGGCCGACGAGAACGGCGACCTCGGCCCGGTCTACGGCAAGCAGTGGCGCAGCTGGGCCACCGCCGATGGCCGTGAAATCGACCAGATGCAGTGGCTGGTGGACGAGATCAAGCGCAACCCCGATTCGCGGCGGCTGGTGGTCAGCGCCTGGAACGTGGGCGAGCTTTCGCAGATGGCGCTGATGCCGTGCCACAACCTGTTCCAGTTCTACGTGGTGGACGGCAAGCTCAGCTGCCAGCTGTACCAGCGCAGCGGTGACATCTTCCTGGGCGTGCCGTTCAACATCGCCAGCTACGCGCTGCTGACCCACATGGTGGCGCAGGCCACCGGCCTGGGCGTGGGCGACTTCGTGCACACCCTGGGCGATGCGCACCTGTATTCGAACCACTACGAGCAGGCGCGCGAGCAGTTGTCGCGTGAACCGCGCGCGCTGCCGAAGCTGTGGCTGAACCCGGAAGTGACCGATCTGTTCGGCTTCCAGTTCGACGACATCCGCATCGACGGCTACGACCCGCACCCGGCGATCAAGGCTCCGGTGGCGGTGTGAGTGCGATGAAGCTCTCGATGATCGTGGCACTGGACCGCAACCGTGGCATCGGCCAGGGCAACGCCATGCCCTGGCACCTGCCGGACGACTTCAAGCACTTCAAGGCGCTCACCCTGGGCAAACCGATCCTGATGGGACGCCGGACCGCCGAGTCGATCGGCCGCGTGCTGCCGGGGCGGACCAACCTGGTGCTGACCCGCAGCGGCCAAGTGCCGTTCGAGGGCATGCGCGCGGTGGCCTCGCTGGATGAAGCAAGGGCCATTGCGGAGGGCGAGGGTGCCAGCGAGCTGTGCATCATCGGCGGCGGCGAGATTTTCCGCCAGCTGCTGGACCAGGCCAGCGATCTGTACCTCACCTGGGTGGATGCCGAGGTACCCGCCGACACCCATTTCCCCGAGGTGGATCCGGGCGTCTGGCGGGAAACCAGCAGCGAGCCGCATCCGGCCGATGCGCGCCACGCCTACGCATTCCGCTTCGTGCACTACGTGCGCCGCTGACCCTGGGTAGAGTCGACCGTTGGTCGACTGCTCCTCCATCAGATCGCGGAACACCCCGCGCTGCGCGCGCGAGTCGACTGACAGTCGACTCTACCCGTACACGCCTCAGCCCTGCGGCGGTGCGCTGTTGCCGTTACCGCCACCACCGCCACCGCGACGGCGGCGACGACGGCCCCGGCTGGCCGGTGCTGCAGCCGGTTCTTTTTCCTTGCCCGGCGCAGCCGCGGCCGGCCGCTCATGCGCCGGTCGTGCCGGCGGGCGTGCATTGGCCACCGGTGCCGGCACATCACGGCCGGGCACCTGCACCACGCGCAGTTCATCGGTATCGAGCTGGATGGCGGTGAGCTTGCCGCCCCACACCGCACCGGTGTCGATGGCGTGTACGCCCTGGGTGATGGTCAGGCCCAGCGCCGACCAGTGGCCACAGACCACCTTCAGGTCGCGCTCGACCCGGCCCGGCACTTCGAACCAGGGATACAAGCCCTGTTCCTGGGTGCCCGGCGTGCCCTTGTCCTCGATGCCGATGCGCCCGCGCGGGGTGCAGTAGCGCATGCGGGTGAGCACGTTGATGATCGCGCGCGAGCGGTCGTAGCCGGACAGGTTCGGTGCCCAGCTCGGCTTGTCGCCATACATGTTGCGGAACAGCTTGCGGTAGCCGGCGCCATGCAGCTGCACTTCCACCTCGGCGGCGTGCTTCTCTGCCATCTGCGTGGTCCACTTCGGCGCCAGGCCGGCATGCACCATCATCCAGCCCAGCTCGCGGTCCACGTGCACCAGCTTCTGCAGGCGCAGCCAGTCCAGCAGTTCGTCGCGGTCCTCGGCCTGCACGATGCGCAGCAGGTCCGGGTTGACCTTGCGCTGCTCTTCTTCGGTGCGTGCACCGACAGCCAGCAGCGAAAGATCATGGTTGCCCAGCACCACCACGCTGTGCTCGCGCAGCGAATGCACCAGGCGCAGGGTTTCCAGCGACTGCCCGCCGCGGTTCACCAGGTCGCCACAGAACCACAGGGTGTCCTGCGCCGGGTCGAAGCGGATTTTTTCCAGCAGTCGCTGGGTAACGTCGTAGCAGCCCTGCAGGTCGCCGATCGCCCATACACTCATCGTCCGGCCTCCGTGTCAGTGCAGGGTACGCGGCACGGCCAGCACGAAAGGTGCGACCGGCGCGGCGAATTCGGTGCCGTCATCGGCAACCATGTCGTAGTGACCCTGCATGGTCCCGTGGTCGGTCCCGAGCATGACACCGGAGGTGTAACGGAAGTCTTCACCCGGGCGCAGGCGCGGCTGTTCGCCGATCACCCCATCGCCATCGACATGCTCGACGCGACCGTTGGCATCGGTGATGCGCCAGTGGCGGGCGACCAGGCGTGCGGCAACGCGCCCCTGGTTGTGGATGCGGATCGTGTAGGCGAACGCATACCGGCCGTCCTCCGGCGCGGATTGATCGTCGAGGAAACGCGGAGCAACCTCGACAGTAATGGCGTAAACGTCAGCGTCTTCCATACCGGCAGTGTAATCAGGTGGCATTGGCCAAAGCGATGAATTCAGCCACATCCAGCTGTTCGGCACGGGCATCGGGGCGCACGCCGGCGGCCACGAACTGCTCGGCCGTCACGACGTTGTTGAGTGCATTGCGCAGGGTCTTGCGGCGTTGACCGAAGGCGGCCTTGACCACCTCGGCAAAGCGCTTGTGGTCGGCGATGGTGATGCTGGCCGGATCGCGCGGCACCAGCCGCACCACGGCCGAATCGACCTTCGGCGGCGGCCGGAACGCGCCCGGCGGCACCACGAACAGCGAGGTGACCTGGCAGTAGGCCTGCAGCATCACGCTGAGGCGGCCATAGACCTTGCTGCCCGGGCCGGCGGCCATGCGGTCCACCACTTCCTTCTGCAGCATGAAGTGCATGTCGCGGACGACCGCGGCGTGCTCCAGCGCGTGGAACAGGATGGGCGAGGAGATGTTGTAGGGCAGGTTGCCGACCAGGCGGATCGGCTCGCCGGCGGCCAGCGCGGTGAAATCCACACGCAGCACGTCGCCCTGGACGATGGTCAGATCGCCCAGCGGTTCGGCGGCGGCGGTCAGCGGCGCGATCAGGTCGCGGTCGAACTCGATCACCGTCAGCTTCGGATGAACGCGCAGCAGGGGCAGGGTGATCGCGCCCTGGCCGGGGCCGATCTCGACCAGGCGGTCACCGTCCTTGGGATTGACCGCCATCACGATCTTGTCGATGTAGTGGCGGTCGGCCAGGAAATGCTGGCCAAGCTGCTTCTTGGCCGGGGCGGTGAACACCGGGCCGGAGGGGGAATGCGGGGAATTCATGCGCCCAGTGTACGTTGCCGGGCCAGCCGCGCACACAGCGCCGTTGCGGCCTGCAGGCTGGAGGGGGCGGCGATGCCACGTCCGGCCAGCTCCAGCGCCGTGCCGTGGTCGACGGCCACGCGCGGGTAGGGCAGGCCCAGGGTCAGGTTCACGGCCTGTTCGAAGCCGGAATACTTCAGCACCGGCAGGCCCTGGTCGTGGTACATGGCCAGCACGGTGTCGAAGCCGGCCAGCTTGGCCGGCAGGAAGGCGGTATCGGCCGGCAGCGGCCCGACCAGGTCCATGTCCTCTGCGCGCAGGCGCTGCAGCAGGGGAATGACCAGGTCCAGTTCCTCGCGGCCGAGGTGGCCGTCTTCGCCGGCATGCGGGTTCAGGCCGAGCACGGCGATACGGGGCGCGGGCAGGCCGAACTCGCGGCGCAGCGCGGCATGCACGGTGCGCAGGGTATGTTCCAGGCTGGGCGTGGTGATGGCATCGGCCACCTCGCGCAACGGCAGGTGGGTGGTGGCCAGGGCCACGCGCACGATGTCGTTGGCCAGCATCATCACCACCTTCACCCCGGCCTGGTCGGCCAGCAGTTCGGTGGTGCCGCTGTAGGCAATACCGCCCTGGTTGATGACCGCCTTGTGCACCGGGCCGGTGACCACGCCATGCAGTTCGCCGGAGAGGCAGGCCTGGCCGGCGGCCAGCAACGCGCCGATCACCGCGCCCGCATTGGCGGGATCGGTCTGGCCGAAATGGCTGGGGGTGGCATTGGCCAGCGGACGCACGCGCAGATCGCCCGGCAGGCGGGCCTCGGCATCCTCAGGCAGCAGCTGCAGGGGCAGCTTCAGCGCGGCAGCAGCCGCGTGCAGGGTGTCCGGGTCGGCGAAGGCCAGCAGCCGGCAATCATCACGCGGCTGCTGGACAAGGCGGACGCACAGCTCCGGGCCGATCCCCGCCGGCTCGCCCGGTACCAGAGCGAGCTCGGGGCGCATCGGTCAGGGCTGCTGCGGCGTGGCGGTGTTTTCCGCGCGGTCGCCACTGCGGAAGCTGACGTAGGCTTCGCCACGCAGTTCCTGCAGGAAACGGTTGTACTCGTCTTCCAGCTTGCGGCGGCCGATGGTCTCGCGGACCTGGGCACGCTGGTTGTCGCTGGTCACGTCGGTCTGGCGCGTGGCAACGCGCTGCACGATATGCCAGCCGGCATCGGTACGGAACGGCTGGCTGACGCCGCCATCCTGGATGCCCTCGACCTGCTGGCCGAACGCCGGACCGAAGGCATCGGCCGGGAACCAGCCCAGATCGCCGCCCTGGCCCTTGCTGTTGGTGTCTTCCGAGGATTCCTTGGCAACGGCCTGGAAATCGGCACCACCGGCAATGCGGGCACGCAGGGTATCGATCTTGGCCTTGGCGGCCGCGTCGGTCTGGTTGTCGTCCACGCGCACCAGGATGTGGCGGCCGTGGTACTCGGTCACGGTGTGGTTGCCGGCGGCGGCGTTGGCATCACGCACTTCCACCACCTTCAGCAGCTGGAAGCCGCTCGGGCCACGGATCGGGCCGACCACGTCGCCGGGCTTCATCTGCTCCATCATCTGGGCGAATGCAGCCGGGATTTCATCCAGGGTACGCCAGCCCAGGTCGCCGCCTTCCAGCGCGTTGGGGCTGTCGGAATAGCGCACGGCGGCCGCGTTGAAGTCCAGCTCGCCCTTGTCCAGCAGCGCCTTCACGCCGTCGGCCTTCTTCTGGCCGGTGGCGATCTGCTCGGCGGTGGCGCCGTCGGGCAGTGCCACCAGGATGTGTGCCAGGTGGTACTGGTTGCCGGCGGTGGCCTGCTGCTTCAGGGCAGCATCGACCTCGCCCTCGCTGACGCTGATGCGGCTCTGCGCGAAGCTCTGGCGCAGGCGCTGCACGGTGATCTCGTCACGCACCGAAGAGCGGAAATCGGCGAAATCAATGCCGTCGCTGGCCAGGCGCTGGCGCAGGGCGTCCAGGTTGGAACCGTTCTGCTGGGCGATCGAGTTCATCGCCTGGTTCAGTTCCTGGTCGCTGATGCGAATGCCGCTGCTCTGGGCGCGGGCGACCTGCAGCTTGACCAGCACCAGGCGCTCGAGGACCTGGCGGCTGAGCACGTCATCGGGCGGCAGCTGGTTCTCGCGGCCGGCGTACTGGGCCTTGATGTTGATGATCGCGCGCTGCAGTTCGCTCTGCAGGACCACGTCCTCATCGACGATGGCTGCAATGCGGTCCAGCGGCTGGGCCTCCTGGGCGATGACCTGGAGGGGGGCGGACACGCTGGACACGGCCAGCAGCGAAGCGAGTAGGACGGGGAAGCTCTTGGTCATGGGATCTGGTTTGGATCGTAGTCGTCCCGGGTCGCCCCGGTGTTGCTGGGCGGCACGAGATAGAGGTCGTCGCGGTTGTAGCCGAGGATAGCACGGCGCAGAGTGCGGTCCGTGTCCTGGCCCAGCGAGCTCAGGCCCTTGAGCACGAACTCCAGCTGGATGGAATTGTTCAGTTCACCTTCGCGGTTGCGCACGTAGCGGCGGGCCACGGCGCGGACCGCCAGGCAGCAGCTGTCCCACTGCACGCCACCGATGATTTCCAGCGGCTTGCTGTCCTGGATGGAGTAGTAATAGCGGCCCACCAGGCTCCAGCGCTCGTTCAGCGGGTACAGGAACGACAGGTCGGCCTGTTCCAGCAGGGTGCGCTGTTCCTTGGTGGCGTTGGCCGCCGCACCGGCGTTGATGCGGTAGCGGTAGCTCAGGTTGACCACGCCGTCGTTGGGCATCAGGTAGCGGGCACGGACGCTGGCCAGATCCTCGCGCTTGTACTTGGGGTCCCACTGGTAGGTGGCGCCCAGGGTCCAGCGGTCGTTGATCATGTAGTTCGAATCGGCGATCCAGGCCGACTTGCCCTTTTCCACCGGGGCGCCGCCCGGGGTCACGGTCACCCGCGACTCGTCGAAGTACTGGATCTGGCCGATCGAGGCCGAGAAGCGTTCCCTGCCCGTGGTCTGGTCGATGAAGCGGGTGCTCAGCGCCACGGTCAGCTGGTTGGCGTCGTTCTGGCGGTCGGCGCCGGTATAGCGCGAGTCGCGGAACAGCTGGCCCCAGCTGAAGGTGAAGTCACGGGTATCGAAGATCGGCAGGTCGTCCTGGTTGCGGTAGGGCGTGCGCAGGTAGAACAGGCGCGGCTCCAGGGTCTGCAGGAAGGACTTTCCGCCGATCGTGGTGTCACGGTCGAAGAACAGGCCGGCGTCGAGGCTGGCGATCGGCAGGGCGCGGGTCGGCGAGGTGTTGCCGCGCAGCTGATCGGCGCTCAGCGTGCTCGTATCGACGTTCTGCGAGGCCAGCACGTTGCTGCGGATGCTGTCGGCCAGGCCGCGGTCAAGCTGGTAGGCGGTGTAGCGGTAGGCCAGCGTCGGGGTGACGTACCAGGCCGCGCCGCTGATCGGGAACGACACGTACGGCTTGACGTCCAGGCGCGAACCGCCGTAGATCCGCTGGGTCTGGCCGTTGCGGGTGTACTGCAGGTCTTCGCCGGCGCTGGCGTCGTACTTGAAGTTGACGTCGTCATGGGTGAAGCGCACGGCCTCGGAGTAGACGCCGGTCTCCAGCCACGGCAGCAGCGACTTGTCCCAGTTGAAGTACAGCCGCGGCTGGCGGTTGTAGGCCAGGGCGCGCTCGTCCAGCGTGTAATCGGTCAGCTGCCAGCGGTCGGCCATGATGCCGGCGGTCCAGTCCTTGCCGGTGCCGTACAGGCCGATGGTGCTCTGCAGGTTGGACGCGGTCACGCCGACCAGGCGGTTGGCGAAGTCCTCGACATAGCGCTCGTCACTGACCCAGGCCAGGTTGGCGCGCGCCTGCCAGTGGCTGTCCACGTTGTGGTAACCGTTGAACATCACCCGGCCGCGGTCGCGGTCGCGCAGCTCGTCGTTGGGCATGTAGGCGGTCAGCAGCTCGCCGCGGCCGCCGTTGTAGAGGTAGCGGAACTCGTTGTCGAGCATCAGGCCGCGCCGGCTCATGTAGCGCGGCGTCAGCGTGTCGTCGTAGTTCGGCGCCAGGTTCAGGTAGATCGGCTGGGCGTAGTCGAAGCCGTTGCGGCCGGACATGCCCAGCTGCGGGAACAGCAGGCCGGTCTTGCGTCGGTCGTCGATCGGGAACTTGAAGTACGGCGCCCACAGCACCGGCACCTTGCCGATGCGCAGCACGGCATTGCGCGCGGTGCCGAAGCCTTCGTCGTTGTCCACTTCGATTTCCGGCGCCGACAGCTTCCACACCGGCTGCGAGGGATCGCAGGTGGTGTAGGTCGAACGGTGCATCTGGCCGACGGCGCCCTGCAGGTCGACCGACTCGGCATCGCCGTTGCCACGGCGCGACACCAGCTGGTACTGGATGTCGGTGATCTTGTGGGTGTCGCTTTCCTGGTTGCCTTCGGCACGCTTGGCGATCATGCGGATCGACGCGTCCTGGTAGCGGACATTGCCGTCGGCGATGTAGTTGCCGCTCTCGGTGTCGAAGCTGAGCTTGTCGGTACCGACGAACTGGTCGCCACGGCGCAGCGCCACGTTGCCCTGGTACTGCGGCACGGTGGTGGTGCCCAGCAGCTGGTCACCCTCGATGTCGGTGGGCTGCTGCTCGCGCTCGGCGCTGGCGGCGGCCTTGTCCTGCCCGGGCACCGGGGTGGGGGCATCGGTGAAGGCGGGAATGACCTCGGTTGCCGGGCACAGGCCCCAGTTGAGCGGCTTGTCATCGGCCATCGCGGGAAGGCAGACGGCGATGCTCAGGGGCAGGGGAAGCAGGCGGAGGGCTCGGCGCACGCGGTTCGGATTCGGGCGAAAACGGACGGTAGATTGCCCCATCCGCTGCATAGGGGCAATGAAGGCGCCCCCCTGCTGGCGGTTCGGGTTCATCCAGCCCGAGGTCCGGCGGCCCCGTCCAGCAGGGCCTGGACATGGGCCACGGTGCATTCGGACAGGGCCTGCAGGTCGTAGCCGCCCTCGAGCATGGACACCACCCGGCCGGCTGCATGGCGGCGGGCCAGCGCATGCAGTTCGGCGGTGACCCAGGCGAAATCGTCGGTTTCCAGCATCAGGTCGGCCTGCGGGTCGCGCAGGTGCGCGTCGAAGCCGGCCGAGACCAGCAGCAGCTGCGGGCGGAAATCGTCGATGGCCGGCAGCATCTCATCGGCCCAGACGTTGCGGAAGCGGAACCCGCCACTGCCCGGCGGCAACAGGATGTTCATCAGGTTGCCGGCGCCACGGTCGCGGCGCAGGCCCGAATTGGGGAACAGCCCGGCCTGGTGGGTGCTGTAGTACGACACCCGGGCGTCCTGCTGGAAGATGTCCTGGGTGCCGTTGCCGTGGTGGACGTCGAAGTCCACCACCGCGATGCGTTCCAGCCCGTGCCGGTCGCGGGCGTAGGCGGCGGCCACGGCGATGTTGTTGAGCAGGCAGAAGCCCATCGCCGTACTGCTGGTGGCATGGTGGCCGGGCGGGCGCACTGCGCAGAAGGCCAAGGGGTCATCGCCCAGCATCACCGCATCGACCGCGGCCACGCCGGCGCCGGCGGCGTGCACGGCGGCACTGGCCGAGCCGGGCGAGGTCCAGGTGTCCATGTCCAGCTGGCGCAGCGGCGTGGTCTGCGGCTGCAGCACGAAGTCGAGCAGGGCGCTGTCGTGTACCCGGCTCAGTTCACCGAACTTGGCGGGCGGTGCCTGGCGCCATTCCAGCTGGCCGGGGAAGGCCTGGTGCAGGGCATCGAGCACCACCTGCAGCCGCTGCGGGCATTCGGGATGGCCGGGGCCGGGATCGTGCAGCAGGCAGGAGGGGTGGGTATAGACCAGCATCGGGGATCAGCGCTGCCGGTGCTGCGGCTGCCACAGGGCCTCGCCGTGGCCGTCGGCGCGGGCCAGCACCCGCGACAGCACGAACAGCAGGTCCGACAGCCGGTTGAGGTATTGCAGCGCCTCGCTGCGCACGCTTTCCACCCGCGCCAGGGCGACGGTCTCACGCTCGGCACGGCGCACGATGGTGCGCGCCAGGTGGCAGCGCGCGGCCGCTTCGCCGCCGGCCGGCAGGATGAATTCCTTCAGCATCGGCAGGTCGGCGTTGTAGTGGTCCAGCTGCTGTTCCAGCGCCGAGATGTCGGCGGCATGGATGGCGGCGTGGCCGGGCACGCAGAGTTCGGCGCCCAGGTCGAACAACTGGTGCTGCAGGTGGACCACCAGCGCGCGCACGTCGTCGGGGAGCGCGGCGGCCAGCAGCAGGCCAAGGGCGGCATTGGCTTCGTCCACCGTGCCGTACGAGGCTACGCGCAGGTCGTCCTTGCCGACCCGGCTGCCATCGCCGAGGCCGGTGCTGCCGTCATCGCCGGTGCGGGTATAGATGCGCGAAAGACGGTGGCCCATGCGATCGCTCAGTGGTGGATGTCGCGGCGGGCCTGCTGCAGCTTCAGCACCTGCTCCACGGCCAGCTGCAGGGCGGCGGCCAGCGCCACGTAGAGGGCGGTGGTGCGCAGGTAGGGGCCGAACCACTGTGCGTAGTTCTGCGCCCAGCCGGCCACGGTCGGCTCGGCCACGTTGCGGGTGGTCCAGTAGAAGCCGCCCTGCGCCAGCAGGTGGCACAGCGCCACCGAGGCCACCAGCAGCAGCACGCCCTTGCCCAGGGTCGACCAGTGCGCGCCATGGTAATTGCGGCCCAGCAGCAGGCCACCGGCCCACAGCGCGAAGTACGCCGGCAGCAGCAGCCAGTAACCGGGCGACACGCAGTAGTGCTGCCAGAAATCCAGCCCGCTGCTGCGGATTACGATCCAGTCCACCAGCACGGCGAAAACCATCAGCAGCGGGAACGCCCAGCGCGTCCAGCGCGCCAGGTAGAAACCACCGATGAAGAACACCGCCCACGACGCATCGGGGATGGCCGCGAAGTGGTTGACCCGGGTCGCCGCCAGCAACAGCACAAGCACGGAAAGGACGAAGGCGCGGTTGGCGGTGTCGGACATGGCAGCGGGCCCGGAGCGGATTCAGCTTTCATTCTAGCCCGCCGCGCGGGTCGGCGCAGGGTTCGGCAACGAGCGCGTATCATTGGCTCATGAGTGAACGACATGACGTGCTGATCGTCGGTGGCGGCCTGGTGGGAGCCAGCCTGGCCATCGCCCTGGACCGGCTGGGCCTGGACGTGGGCCTGCTCGAGGCCAGCCCGGCCGGCGAACTGCCGGCGGTGTTCGACCAGCGCAACCTCAGTTTCGCCGCCGCCACCGTCAACGCGTTGACCGCGCTGGGGGTGATGCAGAAGCTGGCGATGGCGCCCGGCCCGATCCGGCGCATCCATGTCAGCCGGGCCGGCGATTTCGGCCGCGTGCAGCTCGATGCGGCCGATTACGACCGGCCCTGGTTCGGCCAGGTGGTGGTGGCGCGCGATTTCGGCCAGGCGCTGGAAGCGCGCCTGCAGGAACTGCCGCGCCTGCACCGTTACCGGCCGATGCGCTTCCTTGGCCTGGGCGAGGTGGTCGACGGCCATCGCCAGGTGCGCGTGGCCGACGAGAGCGGCGAGCGCCTGCTGCAGGCACGGTTGGTGGTCGGCGCCGATGGCACCGCCAGTGGCGTGCGCGGCGCGCTGGGCATCGAGGTCGACCGTCATGACTTCCAGCAGACCCTGTTCGTCGCACGCGTGCGCAGCCAGCGCGCGCCCGATGGCAGTGCCTGGGAGCGTTTCACCGACACCGGGCCGACGGCCCTGCTGCCACGCGGCGACCGTCATTTCGGCTGCGTGCACGGCGTGGCCCGCGACCAGGCCGAAGCGGTGATGGCGCTGGACGATGCGGCCTGGCTGCAGCGCCTGCAGAACGCGCTCGGCTGGCGTGCCGGCCGCCTGCTCGAATCCGGCCCGCGCAGTGCCTACCCGCTCATCCAGGTACTGGCGCGCGCGCTGGCCGGACAGCGCACCGTGCTGCTGGGCAATGCGGCGCAGACCATCCATCCGCTGGGGGCGCAGGGCTTCAACCTGGGCCTGCGTGATGCGCTGACCCTGGCCGAGCTGCTGGAAGACGGTGCCGCCGATGCCGGCAGCGATGCCCTGCTGCAGGCCTACGTGGCCCGCCGCGAGGAGGACCGCCGGCAGACGGTGGCGTTCTCCGGTGGCCTGGCGCGGCTGACCAGCAACCCGGCGCCGCTGCTGCGGCCGCTGCGCAGCCTGGGCCTGGTGGCGGCCCAGCGTGCCTCGGTGCAGTCGATGCTGGTCGGCGGTGCGATGGGCTTCCGCGGTGATGTACCGCGCCTGTGCCGTGGGGAGGCCGCATGAGCCGCCGCATGCGCCTGGACGTGGCCATCGTCGGCGGTGGCGTGGTCGGTGCCGCCTGTGCGCTGGCGCTGGCCGATGCCGGTCTGTCGGTCGCCCTGGTCGAAGGCCGCGAGCCGCCGCCGTGGCAGGCCGCGCAGCCGGACCTGCGCGTGTTCGCGTTCGCTGCCGACAACGTACAGCTGCTGCAGCGCCTCGGCGTGTGGCCATCGATCGCCCAGGCCCGTGCCTGGCCGTACCGGCGCATGCAGGTGTGGGATGCGGCCGGTGGCGAGGACCTGCTGTTCGATGCCGATCGCTTCGGCCGTCGCGAGCTGGGCTACATCGTCGAGAACGGACTGCTGCAGGACCGCCTGTGGGCGGCGCTGCCGGCGGCCGGCGTGCAGCTGCACTGCCCGGCGCGGGTGGAAGCGCTGGAGCAGGACGACGAGGGCGTGCGCCTGCGCCTGGACGATGGCCGTCGCCTGGATGCCGCTCTGGCCGTAGCTGCCGATGGCGCCGAATCGACCCTGCGCCAGCTGGCCGGGATCGAGGTCGAGCGCCACGACTACCACCAGCGTGGCGTGGTGGCCTATGTGGACAGCGAGCTGCCGAACCAGGCCACGGCCTGGCAGCGCTTCCTGCCGGGCGGGCCGCTGGCCCTGCTGCCGGTGGCCGAGCGCCGCAGCTCGATTGTCTGGACCCTGCCCGAGGACGAGGCTGCACGCGTGCTGGCGCTGGACGAAGCGGCCTTCAACCGTGAACTGACCCGCGCCTTCGCCGCGCGCCTGGGTGAGCTGCGCCTGGCCTCGCCGCGTGCAGCGTTCCCGCTGCGACGTCAGCTGGCCCGCCACTACGTGGCCGGCCGCGTGCTGGCGCTGGGCGATGCTGCCCACGTGGTGCACCCGCTGGCCGGGCAGGGCGTGAACCTGGGGTTGCGCGACGTCGCCGCCCTTCAGCAGTGGCTGGCGCCGTCGGCCGAACGCCGTGGCCAGCCGCGCCTGTCGCCGCAGCGCCTGCAGCGCTGGGCGCGCGAGCGTCGCAGTGACAATCACATCGCCGCCTACAGCTTCGATGCGATCAACCGCCTGTTCTCCAACGACGAGATGCACCTGACCTTGGCCCGCGGCCGCGCGCTGGGCTGCGTCGGCAAGTGGCCGCCGCTGGTGCAGGCATTCTGGAAGCGCGCCGCCGGCGTGTAAGCGGGTAGCGCCGGGCCATGCCCGGCGAGCGCGCCGCGCGGTTCACAGATGCCGCCGGGCGTGGCCCGGCGCTACCCCTGTAGATCCACGCCATGCGTGGATGAAGATCGCGAAGGCGGATCAGTCGATCAGCCAGCCGGCCAGGTCGGTGCGGTCCAGCTTGCCGCGGCGTTTCACATCCAGCGAATTGAATTCATCGGCCAGCGCGGGGTTGGCCTGCGCTTCTTCGCGGCTGATGAAGCCATCGCCGTCGACGTCCAGTGCGGCGAAGTGGATGCGGTACTGGCCGACCACGCTGGCCGGGCTGACCGAGCGCACGGTCACCGGCGTTTCGCCCAGCGGCACGGCGATGTCGACGCTGCCGGTGACGCGGCCACTGGCCAGCGACTGCTGGCGCACCACGCCGCTGTCGTCGCGCAGCGGCGCACTCTGTGCCGGCGCAGGCAGGGCCACCTGCGCCGATGCAACGGCCGGCAGCAGGGCCATCAGGAGTGGAATCAGTCGAAAGTGCATGCAGTCGTGTTCCTGGTAGCGCCGGGCCAGGCCCGGCGGGTGTCGCGCCTCAGCGCAGCGGCGAGGCCAGTACGGTGATCTCTTCGCGGTCGTGGTAGAGCTGCTTGGCACGCACCACCAGCGGCTTGCCGGCCTGCTCCTGGAACAGGTCCAGGCACAGGCGGGTTTCGTCCCAGCGCTTCTTCATCGGCAGCTTCAGGTTGAAGATCGCGTGCCTGCACCAGCCTTCGCGGAACCAGGTGGCCATGCGTTCGGCCACGCGCCGCGGCTGCTCGACCATGTCGCAGACCATCCAGTCCAACGGCTGGTCCGGGTGCCAGTGGAAACCATCGGCACGCAGGTGCTCGACCAGGCCGGTGTCCAGCACGTGCTGGCGCAGCGGGCCGTTGTCGATGCTCAGCACATGCATGTGCTGGCGGGTCAGCACCCAGGTCCAGCCACCCGGTGCGGCACCGAGGTCGGCGGCACGCATGCCGGGCTTTGCCAGTGCCTCGCGTTCTTCCGGGGTCAGCAGGGTCAGCAGCGCTTCGTCCAGCTTCAGCGCCGAGCGCGAGGGCGCTTCGGGCAGCAGCTTCAGGCGCGGAATGCCCAGCGCCCACGGTGCGCTGTCGGCCGGGTCGGCCACGCACACGAAGGCATGGGTACCGTCGACGAACACCACGTGCAGGCGCGGCAGGCGCGCATTGGGCTTGTCGGTCAGCTTGCCGGCCTTGCGCAGCGCCGGGCGCAGCGCATTGCCGAAGGCGCGGGCCAGCCCGGACAGCGGCTTGCCGGCATCCGAATCGGGGTGCTCCACCCACAGGTCGCCGAAGCGCGGCGCATCGGCCAGCACCTCCAGCATCGGGGTGATGCGGTCGGCCGGGTCCAGCTGCGGCAGCTCGGCCAGCACCACCAGCTTCTGCCGGGCGAAGATCAGTTCGCGCCAGCGCAGGCGCGGTGCCAGCGCAGCGGCTTCGTCGCACATGAACAGCACGTAGCCATCATTGCGCTGGGTGCGCGCATAGCCGGCGAAACCGGCTTCACCGGCGCGGAACTGCAGTTCGCCGGCCAGTTCGGGCTCGAAGCCCTGGCGGCACAGGCACAGCAGGCCGATGCCGGCCTCAGTAACGGGCGCCATCACTCTCTCCATAGGCGCGCAGCACGCTGCGGGCGTCATCGCGGTTCAGGCCCTGCACGACTTCGATGCCGCGCTTGTTGAGCTCACCCACCCAGTCGGCGGGCAGCGGGCCTTCATCGAACGGGGTCAGTGCTTCCACATCGGCCGAACTGGCGCCGATCAGCAGGCGGTCGATGCCGGCCCACACGGTGGCGCCGTAGCACTGGCAGCACGGCTGCGAGCTGGTGGCCAGGGTGATCGGCGACAGCGCGGCATTCAGGCGCGGGGTCTGCAGGCGCTGCTGGGCCAGCATGTAGGCCATGTTTTCGGCATGCGCCAGCGAGGTCGCATGCGGCATCACCCGGTTCACGCCGGCGGCGATGACCTTGTCTTCCGGCCCGAACACCACCGCGCCGAACGGGCCACCACTGGCGTGTTCGATGTTCAGCCGCGACAGCTCGATGGCCAGCGCGACCTTGGCCTCATCGCCGGGATAGCGACGATCCAGGTCGATCTGGTCGTGGATCCAGGCGGGAAGGGTCAGGTGGACTTGCGCGTACAGCATCGCGGGGGTGCCTCGTGTGGAAGGGAAGAGGTGCAGCGGGTTCGGTAACCGGCGCGCAGTGTAGCGGCAGCCGGGTGCACCGCGGGTGTCTGCTCAGTCGTCCAGGTCGGTGCGGACCACCACGTACTGCTTGCGGAACTCCAGCCCGGCCTGCGGCCAGCGCGCGGCGTAGGCACGCAGCAGCGGCAGGGCGGCGGGGAAGTCATGGCCGTTCACCCGGCAATCGGCCTCGCACTGGCCGTCCGCATCGCGCGAGGCGAACAGGCGGATGCCGAGGAACTGGCGGGTCTTCAGCAGTTCGTTGAAGGCGTCCACGCTCTGGGTGAACAGGCAGCACGGGCAGGAGCCGTGGTCGCCCTCGCTGCAGGCAGCGGCGTCGTTGGCCGGTTCGCTGCGGTAGTGCGCCAGCGGGCCCAGCACCACCGCGCGCGCCAGCGGCGCTCCGGTTTCCTCGGCGCCGTAGCGCAGGGTCAGCATCTGCAGTTCCGGCGCGTCGTCGGCGCCGATGGCGGCCTGCAGGGTGGCCAGGTCCACCCGCACCCAGTTCTCGAAGCCGGACAGCGTGGCTTCCTCCTGGCTGTCGCCGGCGGCGTGCTGGTACTCGAACAGGCCATCGGCGAACAGCTCCGGATGGCGCGCCTCGATCACCGAGGAGATCTGCCAGCCGCCGTTCTCGCGCGGATCGGCACCTATCGCGTGCGGGCTCAGGCGCAGGCCGCTGTCCAGCACCAGTTCGTGGCCATCGACGGTACAGGCGATGTCACGGCCCAGCAGGACCTGGTGCAGCAGCGGCAGGAGGGGAGACGCGGTCGTGGTCATCGGGGCACCTGGTTTGCAGGGTGGGGCGCAGCCGCCGGGCAGGGCCGGCGTTACAGAGCGTCGAGTTCGGCGCGATACCGCCGTGCGTCGGATTGCTGCTGCGGATCGTTGCCATGGTCGCGCAGCCAGGTTTCCAGCTCGCGGCGATAGTCCGCGCGGAAATCGGCATTGCCCGGGCTGAAATGCAGCTTGCGTGCCGCCACGTCCACGCGCTCGCGCGCACGTGCGCGGGCCTGGGCGATGCCGTGCGGTGATTCGTTGGTGAGGATGACGAAGTTGCGCGGGAAACCCGGCGTGTACTTCACCACGAACGGCTGGTCGCGCGCCGGAATGCGGATGGCGTTTTCCAGCGGCCACAGCGAGGCGGTGTTGGTATGGAACACCACCTCCACATCGCGGCCCTCGGCGGTGTGCAGCACCGCTTCATAGCGCCAGATGTACTGCTCGTTGAGCGTGGAGCTGGTTTCCTCGGCCTGGACGATCACCGCTTCACCGCGCTCGCCCACCGCATTGAGGAAGGTGGCGTTGAGGAAGCTGCCGAGGAAGACATTGAGCATCGCCAGCGGGAACACCACGATGGCGTAGCCGAATGAGCGCCGCCACCACGAGACCAGTACGGCCAGCACCATCGCTGCGAAGAACGTCAGCAGCGGATGCTGCGAGATGAACCAGAGCAGGGCGGAGAGGGCGGTGGTCATGTCCGGCAGTGTGCGGGCGCCTTCCCGGCGCCCGCGCAGATCCTCAGGCCGACCAGGTGTCGCGCAGGGTCACGCTGCGGTTGAACACCGGCTTGGCCTCGGTGTGGTCGCGGCGGTCGGCGACGAAGTAGCCGGTGCGCTCGAACTGGAACGACTGCTCCGGGGTGGCGCTGGCCGCGGCCGGCTCGACATAGCCGGTGACGGTGCGGCGCGATTCCGGGTTGAGGTAATCGCGGTAGGTCTTGCCTTCCGACTCGTCGTCCGGGTTCGGTACCGAGAACAGGCGGTCGTACAGGCGGATCTCGGCCGGCACGCCGTGCACGGCGCTGACCCAGTGGATGGTGCCCTTGACCTTGCGGTTGGCGCCTTCCATGCCCGGGCGCGATTCCGGATCCAGCCAGCCGCGCAGCTCGGTGATGGTGCCATCGGCATCCTTGACCACTTCATCGCAGCGGATGATGCCGGCACCACGCAGGCGCACTTCGCCACCCGGCACCAGGCGCTTCCAGCCCTTGGGCGGCACTTCGGCGAAGTCCTCGCGGTCGATCCACACCTCGCGGGCGAACGGCACCTGGCGGCTGCCGAAGCTCTCGTCCTTGGGGTGGTTGCTGAAGGTCAGCTGTTCTTCGTGGCCTTCATCCAGGTTGGTCAGCACCAGCTTCACCGGATCGATGACGGCCATGCGGCGCGCGGCGGCGCTGTCCAGGTCTTCGCGCAGCGCGCCTTCCAGCACGCTGAAGTCGATCAGCGAATTCTGCTTGCTGATGCCCACGCGTTCGGCGAACAGGCGCATCGCGGCCGGGGTGTAGCCACGGCGGCGCAGGCCCTGCAGGGTCGGCATGCGCGGGTCTTCCCAGCCGTCCACCAGCTGCTCGGTGACCAGCGCCATCAGCTTGCGCTTGCTCATCACCGTGTAGTTGATGTTCAGGCGCGAGAACTCGATCTGGCGCGGCTTGGCCGCTTCGCGCGGCAGGCCGGCGTCGACCAGCGGCTGGGTCAGCGCATCGTCATGGGCGAAATCGACGTTGTCCACGCACCAGTCGTACAGCGGGCGGTGGTCTTCGAATTCCAGCGTGCACAGCGAGTGGGTGATGCCTTCGATCGAATCGCCCAGTGCATGCGCGAAGTCGTACATCGGGTAGATCGGCCAGGCGTTGCCGGTGTTCTGGTGCTCGACGTGCTTGATGCGGTACAGGGCCGGATCGCGCAGGTTGATGTTGCCGCTGGCCATGTCGATCTTGGCGCGTACGGTGCGCGCGCCATCGGGGAACTCACCGGCGCGCATGCGGCGGAACAGGTCCAGGTTTTCCTCGACGCTGCGGTCGCGCCACGGCGACGGACGGCCTGGCTCGGTGAGGGTGCCGCGGTAGGCGCGCACTTCCTCGGCCGACAGGTCGCAGACGTAGGCCTTGCCCTGCTCGATCAGCTTCTCGGCGGCCAGGTAATAGGCCTGGAAGTAATCCGAGGCGTGGCGCAGTTCGTTCCAGCTGAAGCCCAGCCAGCGCACGTCATCCTGGATGGCGGCCACGTACTCGGGGTCTTCCTTGGCCGGGTTGGTGTCATCGAAGCGCAGGTTGCAGACACCGCTGAACTCACCGGCCAGGCCGAAGTTCAGGCAGATCGACTTGGCGTGGCCGATGTGCAGGTAGCCGTTCGGCTCGGGCGGGAAGCGGGTCTTGATCGCCTGGTGCTTACCGCTGGCCAGGTCCTCGCGCACGATCTGGCGGATGAAATCGCGCTTCTCGTGGCTGTCGGCGGGGGTCTCGGGGCTGGCGGGGGTGTGCTCGGACATGAGTCGGCGAAAGAGAAAGGCAGAAAGACCAACAGTTTAGCGCGTCAGGGGCGGGGCTGCCGGGTGGCGCCTGCGGTTGCCGTACCCCCATCTTCTGGTAGCGCCGGCCGCTGGCCGGCGAACTCACCGCCGGCATTCAGCCCCCGGGCGTATGCTGGACCCCTGTCCCGAGGAGCCGCCCATGCACATCGTGTACAAGGCCGACAATCTGTTCGACGCCCACCTGGTCAAGCACGCGCTGGAAGATGCCGGCATCCCGGCCTTCGTGTTCGGCGAGCAGCTGCTGGGGGGCATGGGCGAGCTGCCGCTGTTCGGCGTGCTGCGGGTCGGCATTCCGGACGTGGCACGGCCGCAGGCCGAGGAGATCATCGCCGCGCTGGACTTGGGCCAGGGCCCGTCCGACCCCATTTCAGACGCAGACGATTGGGCCGGACAACCGGCGTAGGAGCGCATCATGTTGGGAATCAGCCAGGGCATCCTCGGCATCGGGGCCTTCAAGCAGCGCCTGCCGCGCCCGGAAGAGGCACTGCCGGGCCGCGACCAGCCGCTGCCGCTGCACAGCAACCAGCACTTCGTGAACAGCCACCCGCTGAAGGACCGTTTCGCCGGCCTGCAGCAGGTCCGCTTCGCGCTGGGCTGCTTCTGGGGCGCCGAGCGCAAGTTCTGGAACGAGCCGGGCGTGTACAGCACCTCGGTCGGCTATGCCGGCGGCGTTACCCCGAACCCGACCTACGAAGAGGTCTGCTCGGGCCTGACCGGCCACACCGAGGTGGTGCAGGTGGTGTTCGATCCGGCGGTGGTGGGCCTGGAGCGGCTGCTGCAACTGTTCTGGGAAAGCCACGACCCGACCCAGGGCATGCGCCAGGGCAACGACACCGGCACCCAGTACCGTTCGGCGATCCACGCCACCGACGAGGCGCAATATGCCGCCGCGCTGGCCAGCCGCGAGGCCTACCAGGCGCAGCTGGACGCGGCCGGTTACGGGCCGATCACCACCGAGATCGTGTACCCGGCGCCGGAGTACTACTACGCCGAGGACTACCACCAGCAGTACCTGGCGAAGAACCCGAACGGCTACTGCGGTATTGGTGGCACCGGCGTGAGCTGCCCGATCGGGCTGGATGTGGAGGCGCCGCGCTGACGCGCGGAGGTCCGCCTGCGGCGGGCAGAAGCCAAAGCCTGGTAGAGCCGACTGCTAGTCGGCTGAAAGCCAAAGCGGCTCTGGGTTACTGATGGTTGGGCGGGACGGGGGCGGCTGGCAGGACACGCCGTAAACCCGTCCATGGGGGCTCGATGGCGCCATCCATGGCGCCAACGGTCCTGCCAGCCGCCCCCGTCCCACCCCTGACAGTTTCCTGGTGACGGTGGGCAAGAGCATTGGGTTACTGACGAACTGATGGAAAAGAAAAAGGACGCGGCCTTCGCCGCGTCCTTTTTCTTTGGTCCTGCAGTGCCGTTGTAGAGCGGAGCCATGCTCCGCTCCGAGCAAGCGCAGCGCGCGACCCGCTTCTGCTTTTCCTTCTTTCTTCCGTGGCGGGCGGCCACCGGAAACTGTCAGAGGGCGGGCGGGTTGGGTTCGCGGGAGTGTCCGCCGCATGGATGCGGCGGCCAAGCCTCCAGGGATGGATTCACGGCGTCTCCCGCGAACCCAACCCGCCCGACCCAGCGCGGCTTTTGCTCTTCGCGACCAACCGACCCGCCACGAGGGGCTCAGCCGTTCGCCGCAATCACAGTTCCGAACGGATCCGCTCGCGCAGCGCCTGCAGGTCCTTGGCGAACGCATCGATACCCGTCGCCAGCTTCTCGGTCGCCATCGGATCCGCCGCCAGATCCGCCGCGAATTTCGCCGCGTCGATCGGGGTCACGGCCACGCCGTCGGCCGCACCGGCCACCAGCTTGCGCGGCAGCTCGCCGTGGTCGGCGTCCAGCTTCTCCAGCAGGTCCGGCGAAATCGTCAGGCGGTCGCAGCCGGCCAGCGCTTCGATCTGCGCGGTCGAACGGAACGAAGCGCCCATCACCACCGTCGGCGAACCGCGGCGCTTGAATTCGGCATACACGCCGCGCACGAACTTCACGCCCGGGTCTTCGTCGATGTTGACCGGGGCCTGGCCGTTGGCCACGTACCAGTCCAGGATGCGGCCGACGAACGGCGAGATCAGGAACGCGCCGGCTTCGCTGCAGGCCAGGGCCTGGGTCGGGTTGAAGATCAGGGTCAGGTTGCAGTCGATGCCTTCGGCCTGCAGGATGCGCGCGGCTTCCACGCCTTCCCAGGTCGCGGCGATCTTGATCAGGATCTTCTCGCGCGGCACGCCGGCATCGGCGTACATCTGGATGAACTGGCGGGCCTTGGCCACGGTGGCGGCGGTGTCGTGGGCCTGGTCGGCATCCACTTCGGTGGACACGCGGCCCGGCACCAGGGTGCTCAGCAGCGCGCCGACGCCGATGGTCAGGCGGTCGGCCACGGCGTGCACCACCGCCTCGCGGTCGCCATCCTGCTGGCGGCCCCAGGCCAGTTCGCGTTCGATCAGCTCGGCATAGACCGGCAGGTCCAGGGCCTTCTTCACCAGGGTCGGGTTGGTGGTGCAATCCACCGGCTGCAGGCGCTTGATCGCGTCGTAGTCACCGGTATCGGCGACAACCACCGACAGTTCGCGCAGCTGGGACAGTTTGGACGGGGTACTCATTACGGCTCCTGGTGCAGGGAAATCGAATCGCGCGCGATGCGCAGCGGTAATCAGGGACGGTCGTTGTGGACCGCAGTCACGCGCAGGCGCAGCTTGCGGCCGCCGGGCGCGTTCCAGTCGATGCTCTGGCCGATGGCCAGGCCAAGCAGGGCGCTGCCGACCGGGGCCAGCACGGAAACCTTGCCTTCATCGACGTTGGCTTCGCGGGGGAAGACCAGGGTCAGGACATGCGTCTCGCCCGACACTTCATCTTCGCACTCCACGCGCGAATGCATCATGACGATGCCTTCGGGAATCTGGTCCGGCGCCAGCACGGTGGCCCGGTTGAGTTCTTCGGCAAGCGCGAGCGCGGCAGGCGTCTGGCTCAGCGCAGGCGAATCAAGCATGGCCTCGAGGCGGTCCATGTCGAAGGTCGACACAGTGATGGACGGCGGCAGGCCGCTGGCGGTGTTCATGGTGGTGCTCCTTGATTGAAAGCCATGCAAAAGGCGGCACCACCTGGCGCCGCCTGACTGTATTGTGGGGACAAATGCGGCCGGAATCGACTCCCGCCGCAGCGGCGGGCCGGTTCTCCCGGCTCAGCCGTTCAGCAGCGGGCCGGACACGTTCGGCGCTTCGCCGGCGGGCACGCCCTCGGCATCCAGGGTGAACAGGGCCTGCGGCAGGCGCTTGAACTGGTCGGCCAGCTCCAGCAGGAAGCCGTGCATGGCCGAGCTGCGCCGCCAGACCATGGCGATGCGCCGGCTCGGGCGTCCTTCGCCGGTGAAGTCGAGCAGGCGGATGTTGTTCGAGCGCGGCACCGGTGGCTGCACCGACAGGCTCGGCAGCAGGGTGATGCCCACGTCGGCAGCGACCATCTGCCGCAGTGTTTCCAGGCTGGTGGCGCGGAACTCGGATTTCTCGTTGGCACCGAACAGGCGGCACACTTCCAGCGCCTGGTCACGCAGGCAGTGGCCGTCTTCCAGCAGCAGCAGCTTCTGCGTGGCCAGCTCCTGCACGTCCAGGTGGTCGCGGCGGGCCAGCGGGTGGCGGCCGGATACGGCCAGCAGGAAGGGTTCCTCGAACAGGAATTCGGCATGCAGCTGATCGTCGATGACCGGCAACGCCAGCAGCGCGGCGTCCAGCTTGCCCTCGCGCAGGCGTTCCAGCAGCACGTCGCTCTTTTCCTCGACCAGCAGCAGTTCCAGTTCGGGGAAGCGGTCGCGGATGCGCGGGATGACATGCGGCAGCAGGTACGGGCCCAGGGTCGGGAAGATCCCCAGGCGCACCGTACCGGCTTCCGGATCGCGGCTGCGTCGCGCCGCTTCCTTCAGTTGTTCCACTTCGGACACGATCACCCGTGCACGCATCGCCGCTTCCTGCCCGGCGGGGGTCAGCATCACCTTGCGTGGTGCGCGTTCCACCAGCGGCACGCCCAGCTCTTCTTCCAGCTTGCGGATCTGGGTGGACAGCGTGGGCTGGCTGACGAAACAGGATGCGGCGGCCCGGCCGAAGTGCTTGTGATCGGCCAGGGCCACCAGGTATTTCAGATCGCGAAGGTTCATCCTCAGACCCCAGGGGTAACGGACCGGCTTACCCAGCAGGCAATGGTGCCCCCGATGACCTGGGAACGCGTGATCAGGCCGCCTCGGCCACTGCGCCGCTGCCCTTGGTCACGGACGAACGGATCAGGTGGTCGAAGGCGCTCAGTGCCGCGGTGGAGCCGGCGCCCATGGCGATGATGATCTGCTTGTAGGGTACCGTGGTGCAATCGCCTGCGGCGAACACGCCCGGCAGGTTGGTCTGCCCGCGGTCATCAATGACGATCTCGCCGCGCGGCGACAGTGCCACGGTGTCCTTCAGCCACTCGGTGTTGGGCAGCAGGCCGATCTGCACGAAGATGCCTTCCAGTTCCACCCGGTGCGCGTCGCCGCCGACGCGATCCTTGTAGACCAGGCCGGTGACGCGGCTGCCATCGCCGAGCACTTCGGTGGTCTGCGCGCTGGTCAGCACGGTCACGTTGCCCAGGCTGCGCAGCTTCTTCTGCAGCACTTCATCGGCGCGCAGGCTGGAATCGAACTCCAGCAAGGTGACATGCGACACGATGCCGGCAAGGTCGATGGCCGCTTCCACGCCGGAGTTGCCGCCGCCGATCACCGCCACGCGCTTGCCCTTGAACAGCGGGCCATCGCAGTGCGGGCAGTAGGCCACGCCCTTGTTGCGGTACTGGTCTTCGCCCGGCACGTTCATCTGCCGCCAGCGTGCGCCGGTGGACAGGATGACCGAGCGCGACTTCAGCACCGCACCGTTTTCCAGCTGCACCTGCACCAGGCCGTCTTCGCCGGCCGGCACCAGTGCGCTGGCGCGCTGCAGGTCCATGATGTCCACCTCGTACTCGCGCACGTGCTGCTCCAGCGCGGTGGCCAGCTTCGGGCCCTCGGTTTCCTTCACCGAGATGAAGTTCTCGATGGCCATGGTGTCCAGCACCTGGCCACCGAAACGCTCGGCGGCGATGCCGGTGCGGATGCCCTTGCGCGCGGCGTAGATTGCGGCCGCAGCGCCGGCCGGGCCACCGCCGACCACCAGCACGTCGAAGGCGTCCTTGGCGGCGATCTTCTCCGCTTCGCGCTTGCCGGCGTTGGTGTCCAGCTTGGCCACGATCTGCTCGAGGGTCATGCGGCCCTGGTCGAACACTTCACCGTTGAGGTACACGGTGGGCACGGACATGATCTCGCGCTTCTCCACTTCGTCCTGGAACAGCGCGCCGTCGATGGCCACGTGCTGGATGCGCGGGTTGAGCACGGCGGCCAGATTCAGCGCCTGCACCACGTCGGGGCAGTTCTGGCAGGACAGCGAGAAGTAGGTTTCGAAGCGATAGTCGCCTTCCAGATTCTGCACCTGCTCGATCAGCTCGGCGGTGGCCTTGGAGGGGTGGCCGCCCACCTGCAGCAGGGCCAGCACCAGCGAGGTGAATTCGTGGCCCATCGGCAGGCCGGCGAAGGTCAGGTGGATGTCCTGGCCCGGGGTGCCCAGGTCGAAGGACGGCACGCGGCCCTGGCCGTCGCGCAGGACCTGCAGCGAGATCTTGTCCGACAGGCTTTCCAGGGTCTGCAGCAGTTCCAGCATTTCCTGCGACTTGGCACCGTCATCGGCGTGCGCGGTGATCTGGATCGGGCGGGTCACGCGCTCCAGATAGGTCTTCAGCTGCGACTGCAGGTTGGCGTCCAACATGGTCTTCTCCTGGCTTCAGGCAAACAGGGGGCGTGGCACCGCTGCAAAAGGTAGCGGACCAGCGAGGGGGTAGGGGTGAACCCAAGGCAGCAGAGACAGCTGTGGAAGGGGCTGGCGAGCGGCGGCTTGCTTGCTCGGCTGTCTTGGGTTCACCCCCACGCCGGCGGGGGGACCGGCACGGGGATGAGGGGCGCGCCGCGGCGTGGGGCCGCGGCAGGCCGGTACTGCTTTAGATCTTGCCGACCAGGTCCAGCGACGGGGTCAGGGTCTTCTCGCCTTCCTTCCACTTGGCCGGGCAGACCTGGTTCGGGTTGGCGGCGGTGAACTGGGCAGCCTTCAGCTTGCGCAGGGTCTCGGACACGTCACGGGCGATCTCGTTGGAGTGGATCTCCAGGGTCTTGATCACGCCTTCCGGGTTGATGATGAAGGTGCCGCGCAGGGCCAGGCCTTCTTCTTCAATGTGCACGCCGAAGGCGCGGGTCAGCTTGTGGGTCGGGTCGCCGACCAGCGGGAACTGGGCCTTGCCGACGGCCGGCGAGGTTTCGTGCCACACCTTGTGCGAGAAGTGCGTGTCGGTGGTGACGATGTAGACCTCGGCACCGGCCTTCTTGAACTCGGCGTAGTGCTCGGCGGCGTCTTCGATCTCGGTCGGGCAGTTGAAGGTGAAGGCGGCCGGCATGAAGATCAGGACGGACCACTGGCCCTTCAGGCTGGCATCGGAAACCTTGATGAACTCGCCGTTGTGGTAGGCGTTGGCTTCGAACGGCTGGATCTGGGTGTTGATGAGGGACATCGTTTTTCCTCTGGGTGAAGGGGAGTGGGTGAATCGACAGGAGCTAGGTTACCGATTCATTGTCGATAAGAACAATGCATTGATTTCATCTATTCGATAGATGGAGTCTATTGAAATGCGATGAGCCTGCCATGAATTCGGTCGCCCCCATCATGCAAGTCGTTGGATGACAAGGAAAATCGCTGCGGGCCGTGAAGATGGCCCGATAGCCCCTCCTTATACCGTCAAGGTGAACCTGAATGGATTCCCGCTTTTGTAGAGCCGAGCCCATGCTCGGCTGCCTCTGCAGAAGCCGAGCATGGGCCCGGCTCTACAATTACCGGATGTCCATTCAATCCGAACCCTCCCTGCGCCAGGCCGTGGCCGACGCCAGCGCCCGCCTGGGCGGCCTCGACGCCCGTCACGAGGCCGAACTGCTGCTGCTGCACGTGCTGCAGCGACCGCGCAGCTGGCTGTTCGCGCACGCCACCGATCCGCTGCCCGCCAGCGATCTGGCCGCCTTCGAAACCCTGCTGGCGCGCCGCGTGGCCGGCGAACCGGTGGCCTACCTGACCGGCCGCCGCGGCTTCTGGACGCTGGACCTGGACGTCGACCCCTCCACCCTGATTCCACGCCCGGAAACCGAGCTGCTGGTGGAACTGGCGCTGGAACGCCTGCCGCTGGAGCGCGACCTGCAGGTGGCCGACCTCGGCACCGGCAGCGGCGCGATCGCCCTGGCCCTGGCCAGCGAACGCCCGCAGGCCCAGGTATTGGCCACCGATGCCAGCGCGGGCGCCTTGGCAATGGCCGCGCGCAATGCCGACCGCCATGAACTGGGCAACGTCCGCTTCGCCGAGGGCGGGCACGACTGGTACGCGCCGCTGCAGGGCCAGCGCTTCGACCTGATTGCCAGCAACCCGCCGTACATCGCCAGCGATGACCCGCACCTGCAGCAGGGCGACCTGCGCTTCGAGCCGGCCACCGCGCTGGCTTCGGGCGCCGATGGGCTGGATGACATCCGCCGCATCGTCGCCGGGGGGCAGGCCCACCTGTTGCCCGGTGGCTGGTTGCTGATCGAGCACGGCTGGGACCAGGGCGAGGCGGTCCGCGCGCTGTTCGAACAGGCCGGCTACGTGCAGGTGCAGACCGCACGGGACCTGGAGCAGCGCGACCGCATCACCCTGGGCCAGCGCCCGGCCTAGAATGGAGGTTCTCCTGCCTCGGCAGGGCATCACCCTGGAGCTGCAAGCATGCGTACGCTGTATCCCGCCATCATCCCCTACGACGTCGGCACCCTGCAGGTGGACGACCGCCACACGCTGTACTTCGAACAGTGCGGCAACCCGGACGGCAAGCCGGTGGTGATGCTGCACGGTGGCCCGGGTGGCGGCTGCAGCGACAAGATGCGCCAGTTCCACGACCCGTCCAAGTACCGCATCATCCTGTTCGACCAGCGTGGCGCCGGCCGTTCCACCCCGCACGCCGACCTGGTCGACAACACCACCTGGGACCTCGTTGCCGATATCGAGAAGCTGCGCGAGCACCTGAAGGTGGACCGCTGGCAGGTGTTCGGTGGCAGCTGGGGTTCGACCCTGGCCCTGGCCTATGCCGAAACGCATCCGCAGCGCGTGACCGAGCTGGTCCTGCGCGGCATCTTCATGCTGCGCCGCTGGGAACTGGAATGGTTCTACCAGGAAGGCGCCAACCGCCTGTTCCCCGATGCGTGGGAGCACTACCTGAAGCCGATCCCGGCCGTGGAGCGCCACGACCTGATCTCGGCCTTCCACCGCCGCCTGACCAGCGAAGACGAAACCACCCGCCTGGACGCGGCCAAGGCGTGGGCGGTGTGGGAAGGCGCGACCAGCTTCCTGCACGTGGATGACGACTTCATCAACAGCCACGAAGACCCGCACTTCGCGCTGGCGTTCGCCCGCATCGAGAACCACTACTTCGTCAACGGTGGCTTCTTCGAAGTGGAAGACCAGCTGCTGCGCGACGCGCACCGCATTGCCGACATCCCCGGCGTGATCGTGCATGGCCGCTACGACGTGGTCTGCCCGCTGGCCAACGCCTGGGACCTGACCAAGGCCTGGCCGAAGGCGAAGCTGGAAATCACCCCGGCCTCGGGCCACTCGGCGTTTGAAGCGGAGAACGTGGACGCGCTGGTGCGCGCCACCGATGGTTTTGCCTGATCGGTAATGCCGGCCGCTGGCCGGCAACGCCCTACTGGTAGCGCCGGGCCATGCCCGGCGGAATTCCGTTCCGCCGCCGCGATGCGGCTCGCCGGGCATGGCCCGGCGCTACCGCGAAGCCGACCCCATCCACGCATGGCGTGGATCTACTGCAGCCTGGTAGTGCCGGCCGCTGGCCGGCAACGCCTCGCCGGTAGCGCCGGGCCGACCCCATCCACGCATGGCGTGGATCTACCAGTCTCCGGCCAACAGCGCGTCGGCCAGCACCTGCAGCTTCGGCGAATGCTGCCGCGACGGCGGATAGATCAGCGACAAGGCGCGGCTGCGGCCCTCATACGGCTGCAGCACGTGCTGCAGGCGGCCGTCGGCCAACGCATCGGCCACGGCGAAATCCATCACCTGCACGATGCCGATGCCGGCGATGGCCGCTTCCACCAGCGGGTCGCCGCTGTCGAACACCATCCGCGTGGGCGGCGTGAAATCGCGCAGGTGGCCTTCCTGCAGGAACTGCCAGTCAACCACGCGCCCGCTGCGCAGGTTGCGCACCGCCAGGCAGGCATGGTCATGCAGCGCGGCGATGTCGGCCGGCGTGCCACAGCGGGCCAGATAGGCCGGGCTGGCCACGGTCACCCAGCGCAGCGGCCGCAGCGGCCGCGCCACGATGCGCTGGTCGGCGATGACGCCGGTGCGCAGCGCTGCATCGAAGCCTTCCTCGACCAGGTCGACCAGGCGGTCACTGAGCACGGCCTCCACCTGCAGCTGCGGATGCTGCTGCAGCAACGGCCCCAGCAGCGGCACCAGCACCTTGCGCCCGAACATCGACGGCGCACTGATCTTCAGCGTTCCCGAAGGCGTGCACGGGCGATCGGCCAGCTGGCGCTCGGCATCCTCGAAGCCGCACAGCAGCGGCGCCACCTGGTCGACGAACTGGCGCCCATCCGGGGTCAGCGCCACGTTGCGGGTGTTCCGCTGCAGCAGCTTCACCCCCAGCGTGGCCTCCAGCCGGCTGATCGCGCGCGACAGCCCGGACTGGCTCAGCCCCAGCTGCCCGGCGGCCACGGTGAAGCTGCGTGCCTCGGCCACCTGCACCAGCATGCGCACGGCATTGAGGTCCAATGACGATCCATTCATGCCGAAAATCATGACAGATATAGGCGTGCGGGGGTTTATTGATGGCGCCGCATCAATGAGACTGCGCCCCCCCACCGATCCACCGCCGCCGATGCCCCCACTCAAGTACCCGCGCTGGGCGCTGACCCTGCTGGCCACCGCCCAGCTGATCATCGCCCTGGACGCCACCATCATCTTCGTCGCCCTGCATGACATGGGCCGCGCGCTGCAGATCAATGCGCAGCAGCTGCAGTGGGTGGTCAGCGCCTACACCGTCGCCTTCGGCGGCAGCCTGCTGCTGGGCGGCCGCGCCGCCGACCTGATCGGGCGCCGCCGCTTCTACCGGCTGGGCATGCTGCTGTTCGCACTGGCCTCGCTGCTGGGCGCGCTGGCGCCGAACGCCACCCTGCTGATCATCGCGCGCGCGGCGCAGGGCATCGGTGCCGCACTGCTGTTCCCGGCCACGCTGGCCCTGATCAACACGCTGTATGCCGAAGGCCCCGTGCGCAACCGCGCGCTGGCGATCTGGAGCATGGCCAGCGCGGTCGGCCTGGCGCTGGGCACCCTGCTCGGTGGTGTGCTGACCCAGGCGTTCGGCTGGCCGGCCGTGCTGGCGGTGATCGTGCCGCTGGCCACCGCCTGCGCCGTTGCCGCCGGTGCATGGCTGCCTGCCGATGGCCCGCGCGCGCAGGGTCGCTTGTTCGATCTGGCCGGCTGCATCACCGTCACCCTCGGCGGCAGCCTGCTGGTGACCACCCTGGTGCAGGGACCGGAGTGGGGCTGGACCGCGCCGGCAACGCTGGGGTGCCTGCTGCTGTCGGCGCTGCTGCTCGTTGCTTTCGTGCAGATCGAGCAGCGCAGCCGCGACCCGCTGATGCAGTTCGCGCTGCTGCGCCTGCCCGGCCTGCGTGCCGCGCTCGGCCTCACCTTCGCCTTCATGAGCAGCTATGGCGTGCAGTACTACTTCATGGCGCTGTATTTCCAGGACGGCTACGGCTGGAGCCCGCTGCAGGCCGGCCTGGCGTTCCTGCCGGCCACGGCGGTCTGCACCGTGGGCATCCAGCTGGCCGAGTGGGCGCTGAAGCGCTGGAGCGCACGCAAGGTTCTGGTGCTCGGCCAGCTGGCTGGTGCCGTCGGCATCGCCTGGGGGGCCGCAACCCTGCCGTACGCCTCGAACTTCTGGCCGCTGTTGCCGGGCGTGGTGGTGCTGAGCATCGGCCAGGGCATGACCTGGACGTCGATGTGGATCGTGGCCGGGCAGGGCGTGCCGGCCGCGCAGCAGGGTGTCGCATCTGGCATGGCGGCTACCGCGCAACAGATCGGTGGGGCGCTGGGGCTTGCGGTGCTGGTGATGGTGGCCAATGCCGGCGCTGGTGCTCCGGGTTCGCCCAGTGCGCTGGCCGGGCTGGTGCGTGCCGAGTACGGCGCCGCGCTGTTCGCCCTGTTCGGCGTAGTCATCGCGCTGGGCCTGCGCCCGGCAGCGGTAGACTGCGGTTCCCTCGATGGCCAGGCCAACAGCGCATGATCGAACTGCTCGACCTGCAACCGACCCTGCACGCGTTCGCTGCCTGCAACGACAACCATGGCGTGTACGAGTCCTTCGGCTGGGTGCATGCCACCGACGGCGAGCCGATGCAGGCGCGCTTCTGGTTGCCGCCCGATGAGGACACCGCCTTTGATGACGACGGCGAGGTGCCGGCCGAGGCGCGCGCGCTTGGGCTGCGCGAGTATCTCGAACCTGGCAACTTTGCGGGTGTGCTTTTTGTACAGAAGCGCCAGCGTCCGCTATCCACTGTGGAGGAGTACGCAAAGGCCTTGGAGCACTACTGCGAGCACGACGCGTTCCTGGAAGTCGAAGGTGTCGACGAAGCGTTGGGGGAAGCTACGGCGGCTGACCGACTGGCCGCGCGCTATGCCGGGGTAGGCGCGGACATCTTTACGTCGTTCGACCTGTGGCTGCTGGCGTGCGCGGATGAGCAGCTGAAGGCCACCGCGCAGGCCGTGGCGCACCTGCACGAGGTGTCGGTGGGTGAAGCGCTGGCACGCTGCCGTGCGTTGCCGCTGCTGCTGGGCGAAGCCCTGGATCGCAGCCGCGCGCAGGCCATCAAGGATCAGTTCGAAGCCATCGGCGCGGCCGTGCAGGTGCACGGGTTCAAGCCGTTCCCGTGGATGGACGCGCCCGTGTTGCGTTGATGACGATTACCCCGCCGCCAGCAACCCCGGCTGCAACGCGCTGAAAATCCGCGCCAGGCGCTCGGCCCAGGCCTGCTGCCCGGCCACATCGGCAATCAGGTCCTGGCGGATCTCCAGTTCCACATGCACCAGGCCACGGCCTTCGCCATGCACCGGCACCGCGTAGTCGCTGGTGCTGCTGACCGAATACGGCTCGTTGTCGCCCACCACCAGATCGCCCTCATGGCGCAGCGCCTGCAGCAGCGCCTGCGCGAAGCGGGTGTCCTGGTGGTACAGCACGCCGGCGTGCCACGGCCGCGGCGTGCCGTTCATCGCCGGGGTGAAGCTGTGCATCATCACCAGCAGGGTGGGGCGGCCGCCATCGCGGCGCGCGTCCAGTTCGGCATCGATGCGCGCATGGTAGGGCGCATGGATGGCGTCGATGCGCTGCTGCCGCTGTGCCGCCGACAGTCCGGCGTTGCCCGGCACCACGGTGTGGTCACTTACTTCCGGGATCAGCGTGGGCGAGGCCAGCGGCCGGTTGCAGTCGATCAGCAACCGCGAATAGGTCTGTTCGATCGCCCAGGCATCCAGCAGCCCAGCCAGCGCGCGGGTGGTGCCGGCGATGCCGATGTCCCAGCCGATGTGGCGGTCCAGTTCTGCCTGCGGCAGGCCCAGGCCGTTCAATGCGCGCGGCACCTGCTGGCCGGCATGGTCGGCCAGCAGCAGGAACGGTGATGCGCCCTGCGCGCGGTGGATCGTGTAGATCGCAGGATCGTCGGCGCCCAGCAGGGCCGGCACTGCATGCAGGCCGGCATCAGCCACGCGGGCGCCCATCCAGGTGATGCTCGATCATCCACAGGCCGGCCCAGAGCTTGGCGTCCAGCGCGTAGCCTTCGCCCATCTTCTGCACCAGCCAGGCGGCAGCCTGTGCACGCGGAATCTCATGCACGGTGATGTCTTCGCTGTCATCGCCGCCGCCTTCGCCGATGCGGCGCAGGCCGGTGGCGCGGACGAAGGCGATCTGCTCGCTGCTGGCGCCGGAAGATGTCGGGCCGATCATCAGCACTTCGGCGTGCTCGGCGGTCCAGCCGGTTTCTTCTTCCAGCTCGCGCACGGCCGAGACCTCGATGGACTCGCCCGCGTTGATGTCACCGACCAGGCCGGCCGGCATCTCGATGGTCGCCGACTGCAGCGGCACGCGGAACTGCTCGACGAACAGCACGTTGTCCTCGGGGGTGACGGCGATGATGATCGCCGCCAGGCCGCCGGCATGGGTGCGCTCGCTGTATTCCCAGCTGCCGCGCACGACCATGCGCTGGTATTTGCCTTCGTAGACGACGCGCGGGGCTTCGGTGTTTCTCTGGCTCATGCGGGCTCGCTGGAGGAGGGAAGGGGATTGTCTGGGCCGGGCGCAGTGGCCGAACCGGGATCGTTGACGCCGGCGGCGCTGAACAGGCGGCGGCGCGTCAGCGGGCCGAAACGCAGCGCCTGGCACAGGCCGCCCAGCAGTTCGGGGTCGGCCGGCTGGCGCAGCAGGCCGGGCTGGCTGCCTTCCAGCGGCGCATCCAGCGCGATGGTGGTCAGCTGCCGCCAGAGCTGGGCGTGATCGCGCTGCTCGCGCAGGCGCACGGCCATCTGTGCGGCACCGCGCAGGCGCAGGAAGGGCACTTCGTCCAGGCGTTCGTACAACGCGTCCATGCTGCCGAAATGGGCCAGCAGTACCGCGGCCGATTTGGCGCCGACGCCGCTGATCCCGGGAATGTTGTCCACCGCATCGCCACACAGCGCCAGGTAATCGGCGATCTGGTGCGCGTGCACGCCGTGCCGCGCCTTCACCCCGGCCACGTCCCAGCGCTGGTTGCGTGCGTAGTCCCACTGTTCGTCGTGGTCCAGCAGCAGCTGCGACAGGTCCTTGTCGGCGGAAATGATCAGCCCGCGATGGCTGTGCCGGTGCTGGTGAAGGGCACTGCCGATCAGGTCGTCGGCCTCGTAGTCATGGTGCGCCAGCACCACCAGGCCCAGCGCCGCGCACAGCGCCTTGCAGTGCACGAACTGGCGCTTCAGCGCCTCCGGCGCCGGGTCGCGGTTGGCCTTGTAGGCCGCGTACAGGCGGTGGCGGAAACCGCTGTCCAGCGCCTCGTCGAAGGCGATGGCGATGTGCCGGGGGCGCTCGCGCTCGAGCAGGTCGAGCAGGAAACGGGCGAACCCGTGCACGGCATTGGTCGGCCAGCCCTGGCTGTCCTGGAACTCGTCCGGCAGCGAATGCCAGGCGCGGAACACATAGATGCTGGCATCCACCAGGTACAGCGGCGGCGGCAGCGGTACGGCATTCACGGCGCTCACTGGCCGGTCCAGTCCTGCAGCAGCGCCGCGGCATCGGGGCGCTCGCGCTCGGGTACCTCGGCCTTCGGCGTACCGATATGGATGAAGCCGGCGATGCCTTCACCCTCGACCAGGCCCAGGTGGGCATGCACGGCGGGGTCGAAGGCCATCCACGCGGTCAGCCACTGCGCGCCGAAGCCCAGCGCCTGGGCGGCCTGCAGCAGGGCGAAGCAGACGCAGCCGGCGGTCATCAGCTGTTCCTCCCCGGGCACCTTCGGGTCCGGGCGCGGGCTGGCCACCACCACGATCACCAGGGGGGCGTGGCTGAAGCGCTGGCGGTCCTTCTCCAGGACCGCCTCGCCGGCCTGCGGATCGCGCTGGCGGCTGCGTTCGACCAGGAAGTCACCCAGCGCGTGGCGGGCATCGCCGGCGATCTTCAGGAAGCGGAACGGGACGCGCTTGCCGTGGTCGGGCACGCGGACGGCCGACTGCAGCATGCGCAGCAGGGTGGCCGGGTCCGGGCCGGGCTCGCCCAGCTGCCGCGAGGGCACCGAACGGCGGGCGTCGAGGGCGAGCAGGGCAGCGGGGTCGGGCATGGAGTCTGAACCGGTCATCACGGGCTGAAGATTATAGTCGGGGCGGTTGGTGACGCTGTCTGCGTCGTGTTTGCCCTCTGAATATCAAACTGTGATGAACGTCATGCCACTGCCGGGCAACCGGCGAGCGCTTCCCCTCGCCTCGCAGGCCCCGCACGGCTTAGGATATCCGTCTTGCCGGGCCGCCGGTCGCGAGGTTTGAAGTGAGGACTGTTTCACTGTCCGTGACGGGCTGGCCGGCCTACCATCGACGTACCGGTACATGGGGTGTACCGGCCGTCGCGATGTCCATGATGTCTGTCGTACCAGAGAAGGTGGGGAGCCTTCCCGAATGATGAGCGCGCCCACTCCGATGGGATCGCCGGGTCGTGACCCGGCCCAGCTCCAGCTTGCGCGGGACGCTGTCCTGCCCGCACTGTGCCAGGCCTTCGGCGCGGCGCTGGCGCGGTTTGACGACGCCCTGTTCGACCGTGCCGGCAATGCTGGCGCGTCGCAGTTGCTGTTCCTGGACGCCATGCGTGAACTGCGTCGGCGCCGCGACGAGATCACGGCGGCCTTTGCCGCCCACCTGGACCAGGCCTGGGCGGCGTTGGCCGCCGGCGAGCCGCTGTCCGCCGAGGCCACCCTGTCCGGCCCGGCCGAGGAAGGCCTGAGCCTGATTCCTGAACATGTGCTGGAGTCGCGGCTGGCGGTGCGCAACTTCGCCACCGTGCTGCTGCGCGATTTCAAGCCGGTGCTGGCCCGCCTGGAGCGCCGCCTGGGCTGGCTGGCCGGCGGCATCGAGCTGGACGCCGATCTCGATCCGGTCAGCCCCGAGCATCTGGGCGTGGCCATCCACCAGGCGTTCGCCGGGTGCGAGCTGGCCCCGGAAGTACATCTGGTGCTGATCAAGCTGTGCGAGCGCGACATGCGTGCGCCGGTGGGTCGCATCTACGAGAAGCTGGACGAGCAGTTGGCTGCAGCCGGTGTGATGCCGCAGATGGGCGCCCCGCGGCGGCCGCTGTCGGCGGCCCCGGCACAGCAGGCCCCGCACGGGATGGACGATCTGGTCGAACAGCGCCAGGCGCCGGGCTTCGAGACCGATTTCAGCGATGAGGAGCAGGCCGCACCGGCCTGGGCGCAGCGGTTCGCCGCGCGCTGGTCCGAGCGCCGTGGCCACATGCAGCAGCACCTGGCCGGCGAAGACGGAATGCCTGGCGGTGCGCCCGGCGGTTCCGGCGAAGCCTATTCCGGCCAGCAGGGCATGCTGCTGGAAGCACTGCACGAGCTGCTGCAGCAGACCCGGCATGTCCGCGAGGATGCGACGTCGGCCGCGCAGGTGGCCGTGGGCCAGCACCGCCCGCTCAGCCAGCGCGAGATGATGTCGGTGCTGTCGCTGCTGCAGGCCACGCCCAGCGCGACCCTGCGCGCGGCCATCGGCGAGGACGGTGAATCGCTGGCGCAGCGGCTGAAGAGCGAAGTGCTGTCCAACGCCACCCGCCTCGGCGTGGACCCCGGCCAGACCCGGCTGGACCCGCAGGACGAGGATGCGATCGATCTGGTCGGCATGCTGTTCGACGTGATGCTGGACGAACGCGAACTGGAAGGCCGCTCGCGCGAGCTGATCGGCCGCCTGGTGGTGCCCTTCGTCAAGGTCGCCATGCTCGACCGCCGCATGTTCGTGCAGAAGACCCACCCGGCCCGCAAGCTGCTCAATTCGCTGGCCGAGGCCTGCGAAGGCAATACTGGAGAAAGCCAGGCCGAGCGCATGCTGATGGCCAAGGTCGAGGAGATCATCGAGCGCCTGGTCGCCGAGTTCAACGAGAACCTGGCGATCTTCCTGACCCTGGAAGAAGAATTCCGCGATTTCCTGCTGCAGCATCGCCGCCGCGTGGAAATCGCCGAGCGCCGCGCCGCCGAAACGCAGCGCGGCCAGGAAAAACTGGAAATGGCCCGCAACCGTGCCGGCGCCGAACTGGACCGACGCATCGGCGACGCCACCCTGCCGCCGGCCATCGCCGAGTTCCTGCGCCAGCCGTGGCAGCACCACCTGACCCTGGCGCTGCTGCGCGAGGGCGAGGACGGGGCGTCCGTGGCCGAGGCACTGAGCCTGGGCGACGGCCTGCTGGAGGAAGTGGCCGAGGCCCGCCGGCACATCGTCGGCAAGCCGTGGCTGCAGGCCTGGCAGCCGGTGCTGGCCAAGGTGTTTGCCAGTGTCGGCGTGCACGGTGATGCGGCCTCGGCCGCCATCGATGCGCTGCACGGCACCCTGCAGGGCATCGCCGAATCGCGCCCGGAACTGCAGCGCGCGCTGCCGGAACTGCCGCAGGTCGCGCTGCCGACCGCACCGGTGCCCGAAGCCAGCGCGGTGGAACTGGCCGGGCAGGTCGAGACCGATGATTTCGACAATGCCGACGCCGACCGCTTCCGCCGCATGGAAATCGGCAACTGGCTGGACTTCGTCGACAAGGACGGCAAGGTCCAGGCCGGCAAGCTGTCCTGGATCAGCCCGATCTCCTCGCGCCTGCTGTTCGTCAACCGTCGTGGCGTGCGCTTCTGCGTGGCGTCGCCGGAAGAACTGGCGGTGATGGTGCGGCTGGGCCGCCTGCGCGCCCATGTCGACGATGGCGCCTTCGACAGCGCCATGCAGGGCGTGATCGACCGCCTGGACCCGGGTAACGCCACCCTGCACTGAGGGGTGGCTGCCTGCTAGGATCGGGAAAACTCACCGATCAGCGGGGACCTGCATGGCCGTGGCGTTGCTGGGGATGAAGGAGACCGCGCCGGGCGAACGGCGCGTGGCACTGACGCCGGAAACGGCGCGCAAGCTCGGGGCCTTGGGCATCACCGTCTGGTACGAAGCCGACGCCGGACTGGCCGCAGGCTTCCCCGATGCCGCCTACGACGATGCGGGCGCGCGTGCCTTCGACGCCGGCCGCTGGAACGAGATCGACATCCTGCTGTGCGTGCAGGCGCCACCGGCTGCGGTGCTGGCCCAGCTCAAGCCCGGTGCCAGCGTGGTCGGCCTGCTCACTCCGGCCAGCGACCCGTCGCTGGCGGCGCTGGCCGGCGATGACCGCCTGCTGTTGTTCCCGCTGCAGCAGCTGCCGCGTACCACGCGTGCGCAGGCCATGGACGTGCTCAGTTCGCAGGCCGGCATGGCCGGCTACAAGGCCGCGCTGATCGCCGCCGAGCGTGCGCCGCGCTTCTTCCCGATGCTGACGACGGCGGCCGGTACCGTGCGCCCGGCCAAGGTGCTGGTGATCGGCGCCGGCGTGGCCGGCCTGCAGGCCATCGCCACCGTGCGCCGCCTGGGCGCGCAGGTGGAAGGCTTCGACGTGCGGCCTGAAACCCGCGAACAGATCCAGTCGCTGGGCGCGCGCTTCCTCGACCTGGGGGTCAGCGCGGCGGGCGAGGGCGGCTATGCGCGTGCATTGACCGACGAGGAACGCGCCGAGCAGCAGCGCCGCCTGGCCGACCACCTGCGCAGCGTGGACGTGGTGATCTGCACCGCAGCGGTGCCGGGCCGACCGGCGCCCACCATCGTCACCGCAGCAATGGTCGAGGGCATGGCGGTGGGCAGCGTGATCGTCGACCTGGCCGCCGAGAGCGGCGGCAACTGCGCCCTGACCCAGCCGGGCCAGTGTATCGAACACCAGGGCGTGACCATTGATGGCCCTTTGAATCTGGCCAGCCGCGGCGCCACCCAGGCCAGCGAGATGTACGCGCGCAACCTGCTCAACTTCGTCACCCTGTTCGTGCAGGGTGGCCAGCTCGGGTTTGATTGGGAAGACGAACTGCTGGCAAAGACCCGCTGGCAGGCATGAAACGGTAGCGCCGGGCCATGCCCGGCGAGCGCAGCGGCCCGCGCAGGATCCGCCGGGCATGGCCCGGCGCTACCCCTTTACCGCGGCTTCGCCGGCGGCGGATTCTCGCGCACCCAGTCCTTGCGTTCTTCCGGCGTCATCTGCGACCAGCGCTCGCGCAGTGCATCGCGCTGGGCCGGGCTCAGCGTGCGCATCTGGCCAAACAGCGCGCGCGCCTGCTCGCGCTGTTCCGGGCTCATGTGCTCGAAACGGCGCAGGCCACGGCGGGCCTTGTCGCGTTCTTCCGGGCTCATCGACTGCCAGCGCTGGCCGTGCGACAGCATGCGCTGGCGTTGTCCGGCATCGGCGCCGTTCCAGCGGTCGCGCAGCGGCGCCAGCAGCGCCTCGCGCTGGGCCGGGCTCAACTGTTCCCAGTTGGGCAGCACGGGGCCCGGTGTGGCGGCAGGCGCAGTGGTCTGTGCCAGCAGCGGCGCAGCCGGCAGCAGGACCAGGGCGAACAGCAGGGGCAGGGTGGGGCGTCGCAGCATGGTTCTCACTCCATCGCCAGGTCGGTGTCGCCCAGCCACAGGTACATGTCGGGATTCTCGTCGTACAGCGCGCTGTTGTCTTCCACCGCGGCAAGCGTCGGTGCCGGTGCCGGGCCCGTGTGCGTGCCCGGGCCGGTGAACTGCACGCCGATGCCCAGCGCCATCACCAGCGAACACGCGCTGGCCAGCCACCAGCGCCAGCGGCCCCGGTGCGCCGCATGGGCGCCATGGCGGGCCTGGCGCAGCCGCGCCAGGGTAGCCGGCGACAGCGACTGCAGCGACTGCGCATGCAGGCTGCGCAGGGCGTCATCGGAAGGCAGGGAGCGGTTCACGGATGGTTCTCCAGGTAATCCTGCAGCGCCTGTCGGGCGCGTGCCAGATGGGTCTTTACCGCGCCTTCGCTGCAGCCCATGGCGCGGGCGGTGGTGGCCCCGTCCAGGTCCTGCAGGACGCGCAGGGTGAAGGCTTCGCGCTGGCGGGCGGGCAGCGTGCGCAGCGCCTGCACCAGTTGCTGGTACTGCTGGTGCTGCTCGTGTGCCTGCGCCGGGTCCGGGCCGGGGTCGGCCCAGTCGATGTCGGCGCCGTCGGCATCGTGGTTGTCGCGCCAGAACGGCAGGCGGAAGCGGCGCCGGCGCTGCAGGTCGATCACCCGCCGGCGCAGGATGCTCCAGAACAGCGGCGCCCATTCGGCGGCCGGCTTGTCGGCGTAGTCCAGCATGCGCAGCAGGGCGTCCTGCACCGCGTCCAGGGCGTCCTCGCGCTGGCGCAGGCCGGCCTCGGCGAAACGGAAGGCGCGCGGGCCGACGCTGGCCAGGAACGCTTCCAGCGACGCCGGCAGGGCATCGGCATCGGCGGTCTGGGGGAGGGGGCTGCTCACCAGCACAGGGTACGGTTCCTCGCTCGGGGTCACCATCGACAACGCGTGAGCGCGGCTTTGGTTGACCGGGGTGCGCGCGGGGTTCAGCCCGTGGTTATGATGGGGCGACGAAGACAGAGCGGGAGGCGTTGCCGATGAGTGACGGGTTCGTGGCGCTGTACATCTTCATGCTGGCCGCAATCGCCGGTCACGTGATCATTTCGCGGGTGCCGGTCATCCTGCATACCCCGCTGATGTCGGGTTCCAACTTCATCCACGGCATCGTGCTGATCGGCGCGATGGTGGTGCTGGGCCACGCGCAGACACCGCTGGAGAAGGCGCTGGGCTTCCTGGCCGTGGTGCTGGGTGCCGGCAACGCCGCCGGTGGCTACGTGGTCACCGCGCGCATGCTGGAAATGTTCAAGCCGAGCGCGCCCAAGGGCGGCAAGGACGCACCGAAGGAGCCGCAGGCTTGAACATCAGCACCGTCGAACTGCTCGATTGGCTGGTCAAGGCCAGCTACCTGGTGGCCGCCACCCTGTTCCTGCTCGGCCTGCAGCGCATGGCCTCGCCGCTGACCGCGCGCAGCGGCATCCGCTGGGCCGGGCTGGGCATGCTGCTGGCCACGGTGGCCACGTTCTTCCTGCCCGAACTGCACAACGTGCCGCTGATCCTGGTGGCGCTGCTGCTGGGCGCCGGCCTGGCCTGGTGGTCGGCCGGCAAGGTCGCCATCACCGACATGCCGCAGATGGTGGCCCTCTACAACGGCATGGGCGGTGGCTCGGCTGCGGCCATCGGCGCAGTGGAGCTGCTGCGCTATGCCTTCCTGGCCAACCGCGATACCAGCCACTGGAGTGCGCAGGCGCTGGCCGACCTGGCCGCGCGCCAGCCTTCGGCCACCGTGCTGCTGCTGGCGGTGGTTGGCGCGGCCATCGGTGCGGTGTCGCTGTCCGGCTCGGTCATCGCCTGGGCCAAGCTGGACGGGCGCCTGGACAAGCGCGTGACCTGGCCCGGCCAGCAGGCGCTGAACCTGCTGGTGGCGCTGGCCGTGGTGGTCCTGGCGATCATCGCCGCCAGCACGCTCAGCACCTGGTCCATCGTCGCCTTCTTCGTGCTGGCGCTGGCCCTGGGCGTGCTGATGACCCTGCCCATCGGCGGTGCCGACATGCCGGTGGTGATCTCGCTGTACAACGCGTTCACCGGCCTGGCGGTGTCCTTCGAAGGCTACGTGCTGGGCAACGAGGCACTGATCATCGCCGGCATGATGGTCGGCGCGGCCGGCATCCTGCTGACCCGGCTGATGGCCAAGGCGATGAACCGGCCGATCAGCAACGTGCTGTTCTCCAACTTCGGCGGCGGCGCCGGCGGTGAAGCGCAGGCGATCACCGGTTCGCAGAAGCCGATCGAAGCAGCCGACGTGGCGGCGATGATGGCCTTCGCCGAGCGCGTGGTCATCGTGCCGGGCTACGGCATGGCCGTCGCCCAGGCACAGCACAAGATCTGGGAACTGGCGCAGCGGCTGGGCCAGCGCGGGGTGAAGGTGAAGTTCGCCATCCACCCGGTGGCCGGGCGCATGCCCGGGCACATGAACGTGCTGCTGGCCGAAGCCGGCGTGCCTTATGACCTGATCGCCGACATGGACGACATCAACCCCGAGTTCGCCAACACCGACGTGGTGCTGGTGATCGGTGCCAATGATGTGGTCAACCCGGTGGCGCGCACCGATCCGGCAAGCCCGATCTACGGCATGCCGGTGCTGGACGTGGTCAACGCCCGCAACGTGGTGGTGATCAAGCGCGGCAAGGGCACCGGCTTTGCCGGCATCGAGAATGCGCTGTTCTACGCCGACAACACGCGCATGCTGTACGGCGATGGTGCCGAAGCCGCGGCCTCGCTGGTGAGCGAACTGAAGGCGCTCGACGGCGGGCATTGAGGCTGTACCGGTAGCGCCGGGCCATGCCCGGCGGACGGCTGCGGGGGCCGCTGCGCTCGCCGGGCATGGCCCGGCGCTACCGGCATCGGTGTGATCAGCGCGCCAGCCAGGCGCCGACGACCACGCCCACCGCCAGCCAGATCCATTCCATGGCGCCGTTGGCCAGGCTGGTCAGGGTCCAGGCCAGGTGCGGGCCCATCCGCAACACGGCATCCATCGGATTCAGGCCCATCGAGCCACCCATCCAGACGCTGGCGATGCACCAGTAGGCCACCGCGCTCACCAGCGCCGTGCCCAGCACCACCAGCGCGACGCGCAGCCGGCCCGGGCCCAGCGTGCCCAGGCGCAGCATGAACGTGAGTTCCAGGGCGGTCACCACCGCCATCCAGCCAACCTGGCGGCCGGTCATCAGGGCCACCAGCACCCAGACCATCGGGGCGACAACCAGGCCCAGCAGCAACATGAAGGGCCAAAGCCAGGTGACGGTCCTGGCACGCGCGGCATTGGAGGACATCGAAGCTCCCTGAAGGACACCCACAGGATACTGTGGTTTGCCGCAGTGCACCGGCGGGGGCAGGGCGGCTGGGCTAGAATGCCGTCTTGCGTGGCTTCGGCCGCGGCCCCATATCGGTCCCCATGTATTCCCGTAGCAGCGAACCTGTCCACTTCGAACGCGATTGCGAGGCCGTGATGGTCCCGCAGGGCGACACCGTGACCCTGCCCGCCGGCAGCTATGGCTATATCACCCAGGCACTGGGCGGCAGCTATTCGGTGTTCGTCGAAGGCAACCTGTTCCGTATCGCCGGCAAGGACGGCGACGCCATCGGCAAGGAGGCGCCGGCCCCGCTGGAGCTGCCCGCCGATGCCACCGATGAACAGGTGGAACAGCTGGTATGGCAGCAGCTGCGCACCTGCTTCGACCCGGAAATTCCGGTCAACATCGTCGAACTGGGCCTGGTCTACGAAGTCGAGATCAAGCACCTGGACGAAGGCCAGCGCGAGATCGACGTGAAGATGACCCTGACCGCCCCCGGCTGCGGCATGGGCGACATCCTGGTCGATGACGTGCGCAGCAAGCTCGAGATGATCCCCACCGTGGCCCAGGCCGACGTCGACCTGGTGTTCGACCCGCCGTGGAACCAGCACATGATGTCCGAGGCCGCCCGGCTCGAAACCGGCATGCTTTGACCCACGGCCCGCTGTCCGGCGGGCCCGGCACTACCCGCAACCAGAACAGGAATCCTCCGGTGTCCCAGTCCATTCCCAGCTTCGCCGTCACCCGTTCGGACCACCCGCGCAGCGCTGAAGAGCGCGCCCAGATCCTGGAGAAGCCGGGCTTCGGCCTGCACTTCACCGATCACATGGTGGAAGTGCGCTGGGACAAGGACACCGGCTGGCACAACGCCAACGTGCGTGCCTACGGTCCGCTGCAGCTGGACCCGGCCGCCGCCGTCCTGCATTACGGCCAGGAAATCTTCGAAGGCATCAAGGCCTATCGCCACGCCGACGGTTCGATCTGGACCTTCCGCCCCGATGCCAACGGCCGCCGCCTGCAGCGTTCGGCCCAGCGCCTGGCGCTGCCGGAACTGCCGGTGGAGATCTTCGTCGAATCGCTGAAGCAGCTGATCGCGCTGGACAGCGCCTGGGTGCCGTCGGCCGACGAATCCAGCCTGTACTTCCGTCCGTTCATGATCGGCGACGAAGCCTTCCTCGGCGTGCGCGGCGCGCACAAGGCCGGCTACTACGTCATCGCCAGCCCGGCCGGCCCGTACTTCGCCAAGGGCGTCGCCCCGGTGTCGATCTGGCTGTCCACCGAGTACGCACGTGCGGCCAAGGGCGGCACCGGCGCGGCCAAGTGCGGTGGCAACTACGCCGCCTCGCTGCTGCCGCAGCAGAAGGCACAGGCACAGGGCTGCTCGCAGGTGCTGTTCCTCGATCCGGTCGAAGGCAAGTACCTGGAAGAACTGGGCGGCATGAACGTCTTCCTGGTCTACAAGGACGGCACCCTGGTCACCCCGGAACTGTCCGGCAGCATCCTCGAGGGCATCACCCGCGAGAGCATCCTGCAGCTGGCCCGCGACCGCGGCATGAAGGTCGAAGAGCGCAAGGTCACCATCGACGAGTGGAAGAACGGCGTGGCCTCCGGCGACATCGCCGAAGTGTTCGCCTGCGGTACCGCCGCGGTGGTCACCCCGATCGGCCAGCTCAAGGGCGAGGGCTTCTCGGTCGGCGACATCAACGCCCCGGCCGGCGAAGTGACCATGTCGCTGCGCAAGGAACTGACCGACATCCAGTACGGCCGCCAGCCGGACCGCCACAACTGGCTGGTCAAGCTGGGCTGATCCGCCCGCACTGAAGCTGTAGAGCCGAGCCCACGCTCGGCTACGCTCCCTGTAGAGTCGAGCCATGCTCGACTGCTTTACCCGGAAAGCCCGTCCCCGCGACGGGCTTTCTGCGTTTCAGGAACCATCCCCGGCAGCCAGCCTGCCGATGTCGGCAAAGACATGGCGGGACAGCCAAAGTCCCGTTCATGTCCGTATAGGGCGGGTGAAAGTTCCTTCACCTTCACAAACCCTACACCCATCACGTCTCAGATCAGACATTTCATGTTCCTGAAAAGACGCTGAAAATCTTGTGGAGTCCGTTTCGGGCCATTAGCGTCAACAGCACGGCGGGTCGCAGGGGAATCCGCTGACTGACCGGACTTCGAGCCATGCGTGCACACCGCCATCGCGCGCTCGGGCCGGTGCTTCTGCCGATTCCGGCATTCACACCACTAGAAAGGGAAATTCCGATGTCCCAGGTTTCGCAACTGCGTCTGCGCAGGTCGTGGGTGGTTCTCAGTGCGTCCGTCGTCACCTCCCTGCTGCTGGCCGCCCCGGCCTTCGCTGGCGATGTCCAGCTCAGCGGGTTGAAGTCCGCGCCGGTGCACCAGCAATTCATCGTCAAGTACAAGGACGGCAGCCAGCTGGTGGCCAACACCACCGCACTGGCTTCGTCGCTGAAGACGGCCGCCGCCGGCCTGCCCAGCGCCCAGGGGCGCGCCCTCGGCCTGCAGCAGATCCGCCGCCTGGCCACCGGGCCGAGCGTGGTGCGCTCCGACCGCGCGCTGGACCAGGCCGAATCCGAGCTGCTGATGCGCAAGCTCGCCGCCGACCCGAACGTCGAGTACGTGGAAGTCGACCAGATCATGCGTGCCACGCTGACCCCGAACGACGCCCGCCTGAGCGAGCAGTGGGGCTTCGGCACGTCCAACGCCTCGATCAACGTGCGCCCGGCCTGGGACAAGGCCACCGGCACCGGCGTGGTCGTGGCCGTCATCGATACCGGCATCACCAGCCATCCGGATCTGAACGCCAACATCCTGCCCGGCTACGACTTCATCAGCGATGCCGCGATGGCGCGCGATGGCGGCGGCCGCGACAACAACCCGAACGACGAGGGTGACTGGTACGCCGCCAACGAGTGCGGCGCCGGCTATCCGGCCTCCAGCTCCAGCTGGCACGGCACCCATGTGGCCGGCACCATCGCTGCGGTGACCAACAACAGCACCGGCGTGGCCGGTACCGCCTACAACGCCAAGGTCGTGCCGGTGCGCGTGCTCGGCAAGTGCGGCGGCTACACCTCGGACATCGTCGACGCCATCACCTGGGCCTCCGGTGGCACGGTCAGCGGCGTGCCGGCCAACGCCAACCCGGCGGAGGTCATCAACATGTCGCTGGGTGGTGGCGGCAGCTGCTCGACCACCTACCAGAACGCCATCAACGGCGCGGTCGGCCGTGGCACCACCGTGGTGGTGGCCGCCGGCAACGAGTCGGCCAACGTCTCCACCTCGGTGCCGGCCAACTGCGCCAACGTCGTGGCTGTCGCTGCGACGACCTCGACCGGCGCCAAGGCCAGCTTCTCCAACTACGGCACCGGCATCGACATCTCCGCACCGGGCGCGAACATCCTCTCCACCCTCAACACCGGCACCACGGTGCCGGCCAGCGCAACCTACGCCTCCTACAACGGCACCTCGATGGCGGCGCCGCACGTGGCCGGCGTGGTCGCGCTGATGCAGTCGGTGGCACCCTCGCCGCTGAGCCCGGCGCAGGTGGAAAGCATCATCAAGAGCACCGCACGTCCCTTGCCGGGCGCCTGCTCGGGCGGCTGCGGCGCAGGCATCATCGATGCCGATGCAGCGGTCACCGCGGCCATCAATGGCACCGGCGGCGGCAACCCGAACCCGGGTGGCAGCGTGCTGCAGAACAACGTGCCGGTGACTGGCCTGGGGGCCTCCAGCGGTGCTTCGCTCAGCTACACGGTGCAGGTGCCGGCCGGCCGCTCGCAGCTGCGCGTGGCGATCAGCGGCGGCAGCGGTGATGCCGACCTGTACGTGCGCCAGGGCAGCGCCCCGACCGACACGACCTACACCTGCCGCCCGTACCTGAGCGGCAACAACGAAACCTGCACCATCAACAGCCCCGCCGCCGGCACCTGGCATGTCCGGGTGAAGGGTTACAGCACCTTCTCGGGCGTCAGCCTCAACGCCCAGTACTGAGCCCAAGTCCCTCTCCAAGGGCACGCCCCGGCTTCGGCCGGGGTGTTTTTTTGGGGTGGTGCGAATATGCCTGGACGTCCGGGCATCCGCTCTGCCCTTGACTTTGCTGGCCGCGCGCCATGACCTGTCAGGAGGGGGCGATCCCCCCGACGCAGGACCGTTGGCGCCAAGGATGGCGCCATCGAGCCCCCATGGATGGGTTCACGGCGTGTCCTGCGTCGGGGGGATCACCCCCTCAACCCAGCAGCAACAGAAACGCCGGATCCCTCCGCGCGACAGCGCGCCGCAAAAAACTCAGACCGACTCGAAGCGGTTGGCCGCCACGTTCTTCCGCACATGCTGCGGATCGAAGATGCGGCCGTTCATCGCGATGTACACGCCGGTCGGCAGCGACTGCACCGCACCGATCGCGCAGCCGATGTTGAACTCCGCATCCGAGCCACGGAAGCGTGCCGGGCTCAGCGCACCGGTCATCACGATGGTCTTGTCCGGAATCGTCGCCAGCACCTGGCCGGTCTGCACCATGGAATCAGTGCCATGGGTGACCAGCACGTGCCGGGTCGCCTGCGCGGCGATGGTCGCGCGGATCAGCTCGCGGTCGTCATCGTTGATGTGCAGCGAATCCTTGCGCAGGATCGGAATCACGTTGAAGCGGAAGGTCACCCCGAGCTCCCGCAGGATCATGCCGATCTGCGGATCACCGATCTGGTAGTCCGACTTGTCGTCGAAGTAGATCTTGTCGATCGTGCCACCGGTGGTGACGACCAGGAGCTCTTCCATCATGTGCATGCGCGAAACCAGGACAGGTACAGCGGCGCGGGGCCGGGAACACAGATGATAAGGCCCGGCGGCCGCAGCGTCAGCGTCGCTTGCTGAAGCGGGCGCGCAACCCCGGCAGGCTGGCGGCGAAGATGACCAGCAGGGCCAGAGCCGTCTCGATCAGCGCCAGCCAGCGGGTCTCCGGGTGGCTCCAGGCACTCATCACGCCATGGCTGAACCAGCCCAGGGCCAGCACCGAGGCCCAGAAACCGGCCTTGCGCCAGCCCAGGCGCAGGGCGATGGCCAGCGCCAGTGGCGGTGCGGTGAACACCAGCTGGGTGGCCAGCCAGTGCTTGTCATTGATGAACCAGCCCACGTACAGCGCCGCCAGGCCCAGCAGGGCCAGCAGCAGGACCGTGCGCGGCGCGGTATTCATCGGGCCAGCCGCTGTGCGATGTCGGCCACCCGGCGGCCCAGCGCGCGGGCCAGGACGGCCTCGTCGTCGGTCGGCTGCGGGTCGTCTGCTGCACCGGCCACATGGCTGGCGCCATAAGGCGTACCGCCACTGGTGGTATGGCTCAGCGCCGGTTCGGTGAAGGGAATGCCGACGATCAGGCAGCCGTGGTGCAGCAGCGGCACCTGCATCGACAGCAGGGTCGATTCCTGGCCGCCGTGCATCGAGGCGGTGGAGGTGAACACACCGGCAGGCTTGCCGGCCAGGGTGCCGTTGACCCACTCCGCGCCCAGTCCATCGAGGAAATGCTTGACCGGTGCGGCCATGTTGCCGAAGCGCGTCGGGCTGCCGAGCAGCACGCCCTGGCAGTCGGCCAGGTCCTGCACGCTCACGTAGGGCGCGCCGTCATCGGGTACCGGCGGCTGCGCGGTCTGGGTCACTGCAGCCACCGGCGGCACCGTGCGCAGGCGCGCGGTCATGCCCGCCACTTCGCCGATGCCCCGCGCGATCTGGCGCGCCAGCCGTGCCACCGAACCGCCCCGGCTGTAGTAAAGCACCAGAATCTCGCCCATCGCGTGCAGGTCTCCTCATCGTGTGGATGCCAGTATGGCTATCCTGCATCGATTCCGCATCGGGTACCCTTTCGCCGATGGAACCTCTGGATACGCTCAACCTGTGGATGGAGCGCGCGCGGGATCGCGCACGGGCCGCCAGCTTCGGTCGCTTCCTCTGGCGCCGCTTCCTCGACGACCGCCTGTTCCAGGCGGCCGCGGCGCTGGCCTACACCACCGTATTCGCGCTGGTGCCGCTGGCGATCGTGGTCTTCGGGGTGCTGTCGGCATTCCCGGTGTTCGACCGCTGGAGCGACCAGCTCAGCGACTACGTGTTCTCCAACTTCGTGCCCAGCGCCGCGCGCGCGGCGGAGGGCTACCTGCGGCAGTTCTCGGCCAGTGCCGGCCAGCTCACCGCCGCCGGCTTCATCGCCCTGGTGGTTTCGCTGCTGATCACCCTCAACAGCGTCGAAGAAACCTTCAACCAGATCTGGCGGGTGGGCAGCACGCGGCCCAAGCTGACCCGCTTCCTGGTCTACTGGACCGTGCTGACCCTGGGCGCCATGCTCGCGGCCGCTTCGCTGGCAGTGTCGGCGCGGGTGTTCGCGATGCCGCTGTTCGGCACCCAGGAAGGGCGCTGGCTGGCCGACCTGTCACTGCGGCTGGCGCCGGTGCTGATCGAGTTCGTCTGCATCATGCTGATGTTCCGCGTGGTACCGCACCACACGGTGAAGTGGCGGCATGCGATTCCCGGCGCGGTGCTGGCGGCGGTCCTGCTGGAGCTGATCAAGTGGGGCATCGGTGCCTACCTGGGCAGCTTCCAGTCCTACCAGAAGCTCTACGGCACGGTTGCCTTCGTGCCGATCCTGCTGCTGTGGATCTACCTGTGCTGGGTGGCGGTGCTGCTGGGGGCTTCGCTGGCCTCGTCGATGGCCGCCTTCCGCTACCAGCCGGTGGAGCTGCGCCTGCCGCAGGGCTTCGAGTTCTACGGCCTGCTGCGCCTGCTCGGGCGCTTCCACTACGCGCGCAGCAAGGGCCGCGGCCTGGCCGACGATGAGATCCTGCGGCTGGAGCCGATGCTGACCGATTCGCTGCTGCAGGACCTGGCCTGCAACCTGCAGGACATCGGCCTGCTGCGCCGCGACGAGCGTGGCGAGTGGCTGCTGGCGCGCGACCTGGACCAGGTCAGCCTGGCCGACCTCTACGAATGCACCCAGTTGCGCATCCCGGTGTCCGAGCAGCACCTGCCGTACCGCGATGACAGCCTGGGCCAGGCTGCGCTGGCCGCCCTGGACGAACTTCGCCTGCCGCTGCGCGAGCGCCTCAAGCGCCGTGTCAGCGACATCTACCCTGATTCCGGAGACACACCATGATCCGCACGCCCTTGTTGAAGGCCCTGCCGCTTGCCCTGCTGCTGGCCCTGGCTGCCTGCAAGCCCGCGCAGGAACCGACCCCGGCCAGCAGCACGCCGCCGGCCCAGGCACGGGCGCCCGCGCCCCCGGCAGCTGCGGAAGGTACCGACGAGAACCCGGCCGAACGCACCACGGCCGAGTTCCCGGCGTTGAAGATGAAGGCCATCGACGGCAGCGAGTACGACCTGGCCGCGCACCGCGGCAAGTGGGTGGTGGTGAATTTCTGGGCGACCTGGTGTGCACCGTGCCGCAAGGAGATGCCGGAGCTGTCGGCGTTGCACGCGATGCGCAGCAACGTCGAGGTGGTGGGCCTGGCCTACGAGGACATCGAGACGCCGGAGATGCAGGCGTTCCTGGCCAAGCATCCGGTGACCTATCCGATCGTGGTGGTCGACCCGTTCGACCCGCCAGCCGACTTCGCGATCCCGCGCGGCCTGCCGCTGACCCACCTGATCGATCCGAAGGGCAAGGTCGCGCACACGTTCCTGGGGCCGGTGACCGCTGCTGACATCGAACAGCAGATCGCTGCTGCGAAGTAGGTTTTTTTGTTTGCAGGGCTTGCAGCCCTGCACCTGCGGTAGTGCCGGCCGCTGGCCGGCAACCTCAACAGCAGAAGCTGGTTTCCTGTTGGGAGGCGGGGTGGGTCCGGTTGAGGGGGACGCCGTAAACCCATCCATGGGGGCTTGGTCGCGGCATCCATGCCGCTCACA